>JAFXJW010000161.1 GCA_017532045.1 Clostridia bacterium
CGCTCCGCCGTTCGTGCGGGCCATCGGGTATCCTCGACCTTCCGCGCATTCAGACTCCTTCGCCCCGACCCGGGCGAAGGGATCGCGCGCGCAGGTGGTGGGTTCCGTAAGGGAGGCACCAGGGGGCCTCCCTTACGTGGCGCTCTTTTGGTACTTTTCTCTCGACAGGGAGAGAAAAGTACGTATATCAATCTCCCCGATAAACCCAAATTTTAATATTTATATCTACATATATCACATAAACCAAGAGGAAACCATCATGATCCATCAATACAAGCTCGGTGGCTACAACATTGTGCTGGACGTTTGCTCCGGCGGCGTTCACGTAGTGGACGACGTAGCCTACGACATCATTTCCCTGTTTGAGACCATCTCCCGCAAGGACATCCTCGCCGCCATGAAGGAGAAATACCTCGGCCGTGACGACATCACCGAGGCGGATATCGAGGAGTGTTATACCGACGTGGTCGCCCTTAAGGATGCGGGCAAGCTCTTCGCCCCCGACACCTTTGAACCCATGGCGGGTCATCTTAAGGCCAAGACCTCGGGAGTCATCAAGGCTCTCTGCCTTCACATCGCCCACACCTGCAACCTCAATTGCTCCTACTGCTTCGCCAGTCAGGGCAAATACCACGGTGAGCGCGCCGTCATGTCCTTTGAGGTAGGCAAGCAGGCCCTGGACTTCCTCATCGCCAATTCGGGTAGCCGCCGCAATCTGGAGGTAGACTTCTTCGGCGGTGAGCCTCTGGTCAATTTCCAGGTGATCAAGGATCTGGTGGCCTATGCCCGCAGCATTGAGAAGCAGCACGGTAAGAACTTCCGCTTTACGCTGACCACTAACGGACTGCTCATAGACGACGACGTGATCGAGTTCGCCAACCGTGAGTGCCACAACGTAGTCCTCTCTCTGGACGGCCGCAAAGAGATCCACGACCGTTTCCGCGTGGACTACGCCGGCAACGGCTCTTGGGATCGCATCGTACCCAAGTTCCAGCAGCTGGTACAGGCTCGAGGCGGCCAGGGCTACTACATGAGAGGCACCTTCACCCACGCCAACCCCGACTTCCTCAAGGATATTCAGGTCATGCTGGATCTGGGCTTCAACGAGCTTTCCATGGAGCCTGTGGTCACATCCCCCGACGATCCCTCCGCCCTCACTGAGGAGGACAAGGCCATCGTCATGGAGCAGTACGAAAAGCTGGCCATGCTCATGCTGGACAAGGACAAGGAGGGCAAGCCCTTTACCTTCTACCACTACATGATCGATCTGACGGGCGGCCCCTGCATCTACAAGCGCATTTCGGGCTGTGGGTCGGGTACTGAGTACATGGCCGTGACCCCTTGGGGCGATCTCTACCCCTGCCACCAGTTCGTGGGCGAAGAGAAGTTCAAGCTGGGCGACGTTTGGAAGGGTGTGGATAACACCGAGATCCAGAACGAGTTCCTGGCGTGCAACGTATACGCCCGTCCCGAGTGCCGTGATTGCTGGGCGCGTCTCTACTGCTCGGGTGGCTGCGCCGCCAACGCATACCACGCCACCGGCTCTGTCAAGGGCATCTACAAGTACGGCTGCGACCTCTTCCGCAAGCGCATGGAGTGCGCCATCATGGTGGCCATTGCCAGACAGCTGGGAGAGTGAGAACGCAAGGGGCGTTGCCCCTTGACCCTACTTGAAACCTTTTTACAAAAAGGTTCAAGACTTCCAAAAACCTTTAAAAACTATAACCACTACACAAAAAACAAATCCCGAAAGGAGGCCATACAATCATGAAGATGACGACACCCATTCGGGATTTCGTTGTTTCCTATACCGAGAAATCCCCTCTGCGCCTCCATATGCCCGGCCACAAGGGTACGTCCCTCCTGGGTTTTGAGAAGTACGATATCACCGAGGTCACAGGCGCAGACAGCCTGTACGAGGCTGATGGTATCATTCGGGAGAGCGAGGAGAATGCTTCCCTGCTTTTCGGGTGTCCTACCTACTACTCCACGGAAGGGTCGTCCCAGTGCATTCGAACCATGCTGTATCTGGCGGGACTGTGGCACAAGAGCCGACATCCCCACGGACGCCACAGGGTGCTGACGGGACGCAACGCCCACAAGGCCTTCCTGTCCGCATTGGCTCTCTTGAACATAGACGTGGTATGGCTGACCCCCGCCGAGGGCTCTTCCTACCTGTCCTGCCCCATCACCGCCGACGACGTGGACAGGGCGCTGAAAGCCGACGAGGACATCACCGCCGTCTATCTAACCTCCCCCGATTATCTGGGACATATGCTCCCCATAGCCGACATAGCCAAGGTGTGCCACACCAGAGGGGTTCTTCTCTTGGTGGACAACGCCCACGGGGCATACCTAAAGTTCCTGCCCGAGTCTCTACACCCTGTGGATCAGGGAGCGGACCTCTGCTGTGATTCAGCGCACAAGACTCTGCCCGTGCTGACGGGGGGAGCCTACCTGCATATCTCGGAGGACGCCCCCTCCTTCTGTACCGACACGGCCAAGCAGGCTCTGTCCCTGTTCGGCTCTACCAGCCCTTCCTACCTCATTCTGCAGTCCTTGGACGTGGCAAACGCCTATCTGGCTGACGGATACGCCGAGAAGCTCTGCCAACTCGCCACCGAGGTGGCGGCTCTGCGGGGTAGACTTAGCGAGCACGGCTTTACCTTGGTTGGTGACGAGCCCATCAAGCTGACCATTCTGGCCAAGCCCTACGGCTACCGTGGGCAGGAGCTGGCCGCGCTTCTGGAGAAAAACGGCATTGTCTGCGAGTTTGCCGATCCCGATTTCATCGTATTCATGCTGACTCCCGAGGTTGGGGTGGAAGGCCTTTCCCGTCTTGAACAGGTGCTGACCGCCATCCCCCGCCGCAAGGCGATGGATGAGTGTCCTCCGCCCTTAAGCAGACCAGAGCGAGTCCTGTCCGCGCGACAGGCTATACTTTCTCCCGCTGAGGTGCTTCCCACAGAGGCCTGCATAGGACGGATACTGGCGACGACCGCGGTGGGATGTCCTCCTGCTGTTCCCATTGTGGTCAGCGGAGAACGCATTGACGAGGCTATGATTGCCTGCTTCCGCTACTACGGCATTGAGACCTGCGCGGTGATCCGTGAGGATTAAAGCCTTATTCATAACAGAGAGAACGGATGCCTCCCATGAGACATCCGTTCTCTTCTGTGCAATTTACGTGAAGACGCGTTCTTTAAGCCCTGCGAAAAGGCGAAGCAGGATGGAGTTCTCGACGATCTCTCCATGCCCCATGAGGCAGAGAATAGCGCCTAAAATGACAGAAAGAATGAAAACAGCAACGATACCGCTGAGGATACCGCCTACAAGCCCCAAAAGCTTATCCACGGTCTTAATGACGGGGAGCTTTGCCAGCCCGCCCACCACGGCGATCGCAATGGTGAACGCCAAAAAGGATAAAGCAAAAAGCAGAACAAAGCCCAGAACGGTGGAGACCACCCTGGATATCCCGTCCGTGACGGTGAGAGACCACTTTTCAACCAAGACATTGATTTTGGCGGACGGATTCAAGGAATCAAGCTCTACATATTGACGAAACACCTTGGGAATCCGATTTACAAACGCCTCGACGCTTTCGCCTGAGGTGACTGAGACATCCGACGCAATATCCGAAAACCTCCCAAATACGGTTCGGTACACCCGTGGATTCACAAGTCTTTCGTTGATCCATCGGGCGAAGGATGAGCCAAACAGGGCCGTAACAACAAAGGACAGGATGAGTCGCCCAAGGCTCAGAACGGACCTTGCCAGCCCCCTCGACCAGCCTCGAAACACCAGCAGGGCAAAGACGGCAGTCAACAGAATATCCAATACGATTTGCATAAAACAGACTCCCTTCCGTGATATAGGGTTATTATACCCCACTTGGAAGTCATATTTTAGCGGAATCGGTAATTTGAAAAAAATCAGTTGATCCGGGTGAAATCTTCTACTTCAAGGCGGTAGGCGTAGGCAGGCGTGCAGACCATAACCTCATCATCACCTTCGGGCAGAATGGCCAGCGTATCATGGCTGATGGTAGTAGAGGAGAGCTGCCTTCCGTTGCCAGACAGACAGAACAGACTATCTCCGGCACGCAAAAACAGCGCGCGATCCGATACGGAAAGCGCAGAGGGCTTACCTGCTTTGGTAATGGGGTGATCCCCATCCAGTGTCACAGAATATAATTCACGGGCATTCTTGTCGTACACCGTGAGGACGCTTTTCGTCAAATCATTTCCACTTTCAAACAGGATTGCCACCGAGCCGCGGCTGATGGTCGCCAAGGTGGGGACGGTATCGTCAAAAAGCATCTCGCCCGTAACGGTAGCATCAGAGTTAACCACCATAAGGCGGTCGGTAAACATCACGGCAAATCGCTCATCAGCCACAAAGCCGCAGGTTCCCCCCACGACTCCCATAACCGTAGTGGAGGATTGTCCGATGCGGTTGCCAATGCGAATAACCGTTATTTTTGTCTCCCACACGCCGTTTTGAGCTTCTACCGAGACAATTCCAAGGCGGTCTCCCGCCTCGTTCATGGAAATACCCGTAACGTAGCCACCAAGGTGGTAAACAGCCTGCTTTTCCATATTGTCATCATACAGGATGACTTCCGACTTATAATCGCGAGAGCGGGTAACGATGGCAAAGTTACCGTTGTCCCCCACGACGGCATCGAACACAGGATAGTCCGTCGTCTCGGTATGCACCTGAACGAATGCGTTGTACACCGAGAAGGATCGCTCTCCCCGTCCAAAGGTAATGCAGTACTTATCCGAGGCGCGGGCGCAGGGGTCTGCGTAGGCCACGTTGACCGACAGAGTTTGTCTTCCCGAGGCACTCATGGCGGTGACCTCGTCGCTTCCCGAAATGACCAGGCCTCCACGGTACAGGGCAAAGTCAGCGCCCTCGGCAGAGATGGGGTAACTGAGAGAATCCGCCTGCGCCTTAGCGGTCTGGGAGGCGGCGCCGATATCTTTGGCCAGATAGTAGAGATTCTCATAGGTAATGAGGCGATGGTTGCTCACCATAGTCACGACCACGAAGACAAGCAAGGCCATGTACAGCACCACACGGGCAAAGCCTATGCGGGCGGCGAGGTTTTCATAGTAGGGGATGGAGGGGGCGGAAAAGTCGATGGGGTCAGACTTCAGAACCTCGTCGGCTTGACGGCCCACTCCTCGGACATAGCCCGTAGCTCGGTCAAAAAGGCCTCCCACAGCTCGCTTCAAGCGGGAGAAAGGATCTCTTGATTTCTTCATGCTTCTCCTCCTTCCTCGGGGTGGTAGCCTTCTTTTTCGGGGTTATTATAGAAAACCCGATTCAGGTACAGTCCCTCCGCAGGGGCGGTACGGCCAAAGGAAGACCGATCCAGCAAGTCCAGCCGCCCGGTTATGCTTTCGGGGGTCATATGTCCCTCGGCGACCTCAAAAAGAGTTCCCACCATGATGCGAACCATGTTGTAGAGGAATCCGTCGGCGCGGACACGGAAGATGATGTACTCCCCTTCCCGCTCCACCGTAGCAGACATGACGTGACGGGTGGCATCCACAATTTTGGAGCCTGCGGCCATACAGGCGGTAAAGTCCCGCTTGCCCACGAAAGCGGAGGCTGCCTTTTGCATAGCGTTTAATCCCTCCTCGCTGACAGGGCGAGGGTAATGCCATGCACGCCCCACGGCAAAGGGATCACGGTTGGGAGAGTTCAGAATGCGGTAGATATACTCCTTGGAGGTGACGGAATAGCGGGGATGAAAGTCCTCAGGGACCCACATAGCCTTATAGGCAGCGACCTCATTGGGGAGATGGATGTTCAGGGCGCGTGGAATACGATCCACGGGGACGGTAGTCTCCATGTGATCCTGTCCGCGGAGAGTGACTGTAGCGCAAAACATGAGGGCGTGGACACCGCTATCGGTACGGGAGCAGCCCGTAACGTCGCAGGGGCAGCTAAAAAGGGCGGTAGCGCCTTCAGTGAGCGCCTGCTGAATGGAATAGCCGTTTTTCTGGGCCTGATAGCCGCAGAAGGGTCTGTCGGCGGGGCCTCGGCCATCGTAACGGATGTACAGCAATATCTTGCGGGCTTGGCGATCCATAACCGTCCTCCTTTGCATAGATTTCTTCTGATTCAGTATATCACAAATTCCGAAAAAAGTCAAGGGAGACCGTAAAAAACGACCAAAATACAGGATAGATCCCCCTTTAACACGCTTCCCCTTCTATCAGCCCTTCTAAGTATACATATTGGAGAATTTAACCCAATTCATTTTGTTTTGTTGACAAACAGTCTTGTTTGTGATAAAATATAGATGTATTTTTTCAATCAATACAGTGCAACGACTACAAGTTGATGTCATCCATTGAAAAGTCAATGGGCAACCAAACCAATATCGGAGGTATAACCGTGGTATTCTCAAGCTTACTCTTCGTGTTAGCCTTTCTTCCTCTGTGTTATGCGGTATACGCAATCACACCGGGGATCAAGGCCAAAAACGTGATCCTGCTCCTTTTCTCCCTGATATTCTACGCATGGGGCGGCCCTGCATTGGTAATTCTCCTAGCGGGCATGACCCTCGTGTGCTATCTTGGCGCCCGTCTCATTGATGGTATGCGTGCCCGCCGTCGCCTGTGGCTGATCCTGACGTTGGTGATCTGTCTCGGACTTCTGGCCGTATTCAAGTACACCGGCTTCTTCCTGTCCAACGTCAAGTCCCTGCTGGGGTTGTCCTTTGCCATTCCCTCCATCACTCTGCCCATTGGTATTTCCTTCTACACCTTCCAGCTTTTGTCCTACGTGATCGACGTGTACCGCGGTGAGGTGCCCGCCCAGCGCAGGTACTGGATGCTGCTCCTCTATGCTTCCCTGTTCCACCAGTGTATTGCGGGTCCCATCATCCGCTACAAGGACGTCAATCAGGAGCTGGAGAACCGAAAGGTTACCCGCCAAGGAATCGCTCGCGGCATCTCCCGATTCGCCGCCGGACTGGCTAAAAAGGCCATTCTGGCCAACGGATGCGCCGCCATTGTGACCGAGCTGGTGGAAAAGCCCACCAATCTCGGCTCTGTATCGGGCGCGGCGATCCTGCTGGCCGCCGTGGCCTACATGCTGGAGATCTATCTGGATTTCTCGGCATATTCGGACATGGCGATTGGTATGGGTGAAATGATCGGATTCCACTATCTGGAGAACTTCCAGTATCCCTACGTGGCTCATTCCATCACGGACTTCTGGCGCCGTTGGCATATCTCCCTGTCCACCTTCTTCCGTGATTACGTGTACATCCCGTTGGGCGGCAACCGAGTGGCTCTGCCCCGTCAAATTCTAAACCTCTTTGCGGTATGGGCGCTGACCGGCCTGTGGCACGGCGCATCCTGGAACTTCGTTCTGTGGGGGCTGTACTATTTCGTGTTCCTGGTGATCGAGAAGTTCCTCCTCCGTATGAAGAAGAAGCCCACGGGGCTTTGGCGTATTCCTCGCACTCTGTACACCCTCGTCGTGGTGCTGTTTGGTTGGATGCTATTCTACTACACCGATCTGTCCAAGCTGGGCTTGGCCTTGAAGGGCATTTTCACCCTCAACGGCAACCGTTTCTGGGATATGGCAGCCCAGACCCAGCTCATGGGCAACCTGTTCTTCCTGCTGGTAGCATGCGTGGCTTGCACGCCCATCATTCCCACTGTAAGCCGATGGTTTGAGAGGCGGCGAGAGAAGCTGCTTCTTGATGACAACGCATCTGGACGGGGCTTAGTAGCCGTATACGACGCCGTCTGCGCCCTTCTGCCCGTGGTTCTGGTGTGTCTGTCGGTGCTGGCTCTTGTGGGAGACAGCTACAATCCATTCCTGTATTTCCAATTCTAAGTTAAGGAGGATCACACATGAAAAACCAAAATTTCTTTTTCAAGCTGCGCATCTTCCTGTTCGTAGCTCTTCTGTCTGTGGGATGTGTGGTGGGTTTTCTGACCTTCCTGCGCCCCACGGTATCTGAATCCGAGGGACGCCCCCTCACCACCTTCCCCACCTTTACACTCAAATCCTTTTTGTCCGGTGACTACACGTCTCAGGTCAGCCTGTGGTATTCGGATAGCTACCCCGGTCGTGACACCATGCTGGATATAAACGGCGATCTTAAGTCTTTGTACGGTATCCATAGCGTCTCCTTTGAGGGTGGCGACGTTGAAGCGGACACCATTGATCCCAACGAGGAATTCACTTTGCCCGAGTTCACGACACGCCCGCCTGAGGATGATCCCGAAACCGAAGAAGGAAAAGAAACCGACACCGGATTCGAGGAGGAGACCGCCCCCACCGAGGGTCAGGTCATCAACGGCTTCTACGCCGAGGGCAATACAGGATATGAATTATACTACTTCAACAAGGATCTGACCGACCGCTACATTAACGTAGTGACCCAAATCGCTTTGGATCTGGATGGACTGGCCACCGTATACGATATGGTGGTTCCCGCCGCCTGCTGCTACGGTCTTTCCCCCGAAAAGACTGCCGATCTGGGCGCATCCAACGGCTTTGAGGGTATCAACTATATGTACAGCCGCTTGGCTGCGTACAGCGCTCTCCTACAAGAGGAAGGGCGATTAACAAACCCCATCGTAACCTTGGACGTAGGTGATGCTTTAGGTGCTCACTACGAAAACGAATACATTTTCTACCGCACCGACCACCATTGGACCGGTTTGGGCGCATACTACGCCAGCCGGTTCTTCCTGGACAAGGTGGGACGCACCTACCCCGCTCTCGACTACTACACCGAGGTAGAGGTTGGAAGCTTCCTTGGCTCTCTGTACCGTCACACCCAGAGCGAGATCCTGAAGAAAAACCCCGATACGACCTACGCCTACAAGACTCCCTCGGTGCAGACCATTACCATCTATAAAGACGGCGAGTACCGTGAAGCTCCCCTGATCGACGAGAACGTGACCTCCTCCAACAAGTACCTGTGCTTCTCGGGCGGCGATGTGGCGTACTACGAGATGCACAATGAAAATATCACCGACGGCTCTAAAATCCTGATCATCAAGGAGTCCTACGCCAACGCCTTTATGCCCATGCTGGTGGATTCCTACGAGTACGTATATGCCGTGGACTACCGCTTCTGGCGCGACGATCTCGCTTCCTTCGTGCGAGACAACGAGATCGATACTGTGCTGTTCCTGAATTATCTGGTTTGTACGGTGGATGATTACAGCGTGCGTAGCATTGAAAAGCTGGTAAAATAAGGAGGGTCGCCAATGAAGAAAGTCTATTTATATCTGACGGCGCTATGCCTTATGATGCTCCTGATGGCATGCGACAGACCGGGAATTTCTCAGGGTAACGTTGAAACCACCGTGAACACAACGACCACAGAGCTGACCGATGTGATGGATATCACCAATAGCGAACCTGAGTCCGAGCCTCCAACTGAGACAACAAACGATACCGAATCCGAAACGTCAAGCGAGACCGCCCCCGGTACCGAATCTGAAATTCAAACCGAAGCGACCTCTGATGTCGAAACCGAAACTCAATTGGAGGCAACCTCCGAAACCGAAACCGAGGCTGAAACAGAGACTGAAACCGAGACTGAAGCCGAGACACAACTGTGGAATCCTATTATTGTGGATGAATTTGTGGCGCTCGGGGATGTTGGCTTTGAGCTTGTAAACCATAATCCATCGGTCATTGACCGATATGCGGCAGCGATCTGCGCTCTGGCCGTGGATCTCGACGGTCTGGCTACTGTGTATGAGCTGACTGCCCCTGCCTCCTGCTGCTTCGGTATCACCGGTGATCAGAACGTTCTGCTGGGCGCATCCGATCCCGTCGCAGCCATGGAATACACCCATAGGGCTATGCAAGCCGAAAACGACCGTCTGATAGCCGAGGGACTACTGCAAAATCCTCTGGTCGTTATGGACATATGTGATCTAATGGGCGAAAAATATGCCGCCGGAGAATATATCTATTTCCGCACCGATCATCACTGGACGGGCTTGGGCGCATACTACGCCAGCCGCCATTTCCTGGATCTGGTGGGTAAGAATTATCTACCTCTGTCTGACTATAGCGAGGTTGCTCTGACCGGCTTCCTTGGGTCTCTGCACCGCCACACCCAAAGCGAAGAGATGGCCGCTAACCCCGACACGGTGTACGCCTACGCCTCTCCTACGGTACAATACATGACAGTATGTAACAAAAACGGTCAAGTCCAGCAGATCGAGATGATTCGGGACTCAGTAAGCTCCACCAACAAGTACGTGGCCTTCTGCGGCGGCGACTACCCGTACAGTGAGATCCACAACGAAACCATCACCGACGGCTCTGCCGTGCTGGTCATCAAGGATTCCTACGGCAACTCCTTTATGCCCATGCTGGCAGACTCCTATGAGTACGTATACGGTATCGATTACCGCTCCTGGGAGGGAGATCTCTCAGCCTTCGTGGAAGAGCATAATATCGATAGCGTCGTGATCATCAATTATCAAGTCTGTATCTCCCTGTCCTCCTACGTCCGCTCGTGGGAGAAGCTCGTCGCACAGCAGGCGGAATAAATACAATCATAAAAAATACCTGCATAACTTTCGACCCATTGTAGATCGCAGATTTATTCTAAAATAGAAAAGAGGTGCTTATCATAGCACCTCTTTTTGGCGATTAGCGGTCTTTTCCCACAAGGAATACGTACCGTTTTGGATCTCCTTTCGCACACAGGCTCGCTCCCACTCGAACCAATGGGGGATGTATTTTAAACAAGATGATTTTTTACAAAAACTTTTTGAAAACCTATTGACAAATGTAAATCGTTGTGATATAATATCGTCGTTGTCAAGAAATCGACACACCACTTGGGGGTATAGCTCAGTTGGGAGAGCGCTTGAATGGCATTCAAGAGGTCAGGGGTTCGACTCCCCTTATCTCCACCAGCAAAAGGGACTGCATTCGCAGTCTCTTTTTTGCGTGGTGGAGATAAGGGGAACGAGATCGTCTGCGCAAGATGCCCGTGAATAAAAAACATTTGCTTTGTAGCGAGTCATACGAGCGGATAGCATCTTGCCCTTCAACTCCCATCCGAAGCGGTGCGTAGGATGGGGTGTGGGTTCAGACTCCCCTAAGCGCTTGCGCGGATATCTCCACCAGCAAAAGGGACTGCATTCGCAGTCCCTTTTTTCCGTGGTGGAGAAGCAGATATCTCCACCAAAAGAAAACGGACTGTATAAGTAGTTTTTTCTTTGTACTAAAATCCAACAGAAAAAGCACCGCCACGGCGGTGCTTTTTCATTTACCCCTTACGGGAAAGCTTTTGCGCACGGATGTCTGTGCCGAGGAAAGGCAGAACGGTATACTCACCCAGCACACGGGAGGTAATACGATCCCAGTAGCGCTTGCGGAACTCGTCCTGGGTCAGGTTGGTGTTGATAACAGTGGACTGACGCTTATTGAGACGGGTATTGATGAGATTGTACAGCACCGACGTGGTGAACTGGTTGCTCACCTCAGTCCCCAGATCGTCAATGATGAGCAGGTCGCAGGT
This sequence comes from Clostridia bacterium, assembly GCA_017532045.1. Taxonomy (GTDB): domain Bacteria; phylum Bacillota; class Clostridia; order Oscillospirales; family CAG-272; genus CAMEON01. The sequence goes on from JAFXJW010000161.1 coordinate 11,537, forward strand.
GAAGTAGCGGTTGGTGTCCACACCGGTCTCCCCGCCTGCGCTGTTGCCGAAGCGCTCCCGCTCAAAATCGGAGAGCATACTGACGGCAGAGACGTAGAAAACGTCGCCCCCCCGCTCAATGACCCCCCGGGCCACGGCGGAGGACAGGTGAGTCTTACCCAGCCCCGTACCGCCGAAGAGAACCAGGTTGCCTGCCTTCCCTGCCTCAAAGGTCTCGGCATACTGCTTCATACGAGTCACAATCTGCTCCATACGGCGGGCGGCGGCAGGGTCGTTTTGATAGTAGCCCAGATCAAAATTCTCAAAGCTCTGCTCCCGCAGCAGGTTGCCCATGCCCGATGACTCAAAGCTTGCTTCAATGAATTTCTTTCTCATGCAGGTACACATTTTGGTATCCACAAAGCCCGAATCGTTACACAGGGGGCAATCATATCTGACCTCGGTATAGTCGGCGGGATAACCGTGGGCGACAAGCAACTCAGCACGGGTGGAACGAAGCTCCTCGTTGGTTTTGCGGACGGCGGCGATACGGGCTTCCACATCGTCTCCGTGCATGGAGGCCTCCATGAGAGACAGTCCCGTTTTGCTCAGGGCACGATCGATCTCGGCCACCTCGGGGATAGCCAGATGCACCTCGGCACGGCGGAGATCCGCCTCCTCACGGGCTTTCAGGTATTTCGTTACGTATTCCTCACGGATACGGGTAAATGCAGGATTCTCTCGTGCCATAACGCACTCCTTTGCTGTGATATATAGGGATCAGGCGTCCTTTTTGTCGGGGTCAAAATCCTCCCCGAAGCTACGACGCACGGCGGCGGCGAAGAAATCGTCGGTATTGAAGGAGCCTTGACCGTCAGCGCTTGGCTTCTTAGTCAGCTTTTCCGTCTTTTTGGCTTGGAAGCGAGCCTCGGAGGCATCAATATCGGCCAAGGCACGGAGACCGTCACGGTTCCAGTTGGCCAATACGGCGTCCATATACTTGAGGTTAGGCGTACCCTTAGCATCCACGGTTACCTCAAAGGCACGGGTGATGATATCCAGTCCGTACTGATACTCGTAGAGCCACGTTGAGAATTTCTTCTTTTCCGAGGGAGTCAGAGAGCGCTCGCCCATGCCGAACATACGGCGCAAGCTTCCCTCCACCTCGGCGGTCTGCTCCAAGCGGCGGATCTTTTCCTGCAGGGCAGGGAGATCGGTCACGCCCTCGTCGTAGAAGGAGAATGCCAGATTCTCCACATAGCGCAGTGAGCGTTTCATCCCTCGCTTGTCCTGCTCACGGGCGCAGAAGGCGAGTAGTGTCAATATGTAGTCCCATTCAAGCCCCAAGTAGTCTACGAAGCCCAGCATCATATTGCTCTCATGGGTATTGAAAATCTTCCCCCAGATGTTCTGGCATTCATTGAGACAGTCACTGACCTCCTTACGGGATTCCAGCAAATCGGCCAGCTCAACGGAGGTGTAGTGGGGGAGGCGATCCTCGCCACGGGGCTTACGGGCGGGGGTGCTTTCCTTCTGTGCAGCTCTGACGGAATCCTCGGCACCGGATGGGGCAACGGCGGGGACGGGTTGGGAAATGCTTTCGCCCTCGGTGATCATCAGTACGCCGGCTCCTCGCCAAAATGACAGGGACGCCTCAATATCAGCAGGGGTAACGCCCATGCGGGCGGCGATGCTTCCCGCACATTCCCTTATACTTCCTCCCGACAGGAGGGTAGGGTCGGACGCCAGCGTCAGAAGCACCTTCAGGTCTTTCTTAGTAGCCCTGTCCATGACCTCTAAAACGGAGGAAGGGACAGCCACCACGGCGGTGCCGTAGTAAAGTTGTATCTTCATGATGACCTCATATGTTGGATTCTACGGCGGTAAAAGCCGTAGGGATAGTGGTTAGGTATTGCGGTCGGGCAGATCGGTAATGGCGTCCTCGGAGGTGTTCAGCTCGTCGTCGCCGTCGGCGTACTTGGATTGGATCTTGTAATTCAAAATCATGAGGGAATCGCCCAAATGGACGTTCTCCACCACCACCTCGGAGGGAGAGTAGCCCAGCTCCACGCCCATATAATTCCACAGTCCCTTGACCTTACAGGCAACCAAACGGGCGGCGATATCCCGTACCTGCTCCTTGGGGCAAGTGATGACGGCGATATCCACCTGATGGGTGGCGCAGAAATCTTCCAAGGTGTCCAGAGCAAGCACCTCGATGCCTGCTACGGTGCGTCCCACCAGGCCTTCGCCCGTATCGAACATGGCGAGAATATCCACGCCACGCTTTTCGAACATGGACTGGTGGATGAGGCCTCGACCCAGGTCTCCCGCACCCACGATAACGGCGTTAAATCCTGCGCCGACACCCAAAATCTCGCTGATCTTGGCGAACAGGTAGTTGACGTTATAGCCGTAGCCCTGCTGACCGAAGCCGCCAAAGCAGTTGAGATCCTGGCGGATCTGGGAGGCGGTGACGTTCATCATGGCAGACAGCTCACCCGAGGATATCCGCATCTTCCCCTGGGTGATCAGCTCACGGAGGTAGCGGTAGTAACGGGGGAGTCGCTTGACGACGGCGGGGGAGGGGTTCGGGGTGGGATTTTGATTTTTGGTATCCATAGGATCTCCTTTATGGGAAGAAGTAGAAGGGGAAATCCCCACAGCGATCAGACGTAATCCGAGGCGGAGGCGTTGAGGGAGGTATCGGCTCTGGTTCCCTTTCGGTACTCGAAGTAGCCTGCGGCGGCGATCATGGCGGCGTTATCACCGCAGAGATGGCGGTCAGGGACGATGAAGCGGACACCTCGCTTCTCGCACAGACGGGACAAGGCGGAGCGGATGTGGCTATTGGCGGCCACGCCACCCGCCAAGACGAGGGTATTCACACCTTTGGCCTTAGTTTGAAGCGCCATGTCCGTCTTCTGCACGATGCCCTGCACGATGGTGTGGGTGTAGGAGGCGGCCAGATCGGCGCGGCTGATGGGCTCGTCCTTTTGGGCGGCCTGATTGATGAGATTCAAGGCGGCTGTCTTGAGACCGCTGAAGGAGAAGTCCAGATCGTCTCCCTTGACGGCGGGGCTGGGGAGGTTGAAGGCCTTGGGGTCGCCCTCGTAGGCCAGCTTGTCCAGGGCGGCGCCGCCGGGATAGGGCATGCCGATGACACGGCCGATCTTGTCAAAGGCCTCGCCGCAGGCATCGTCACGGGTGGCGCCGATCTCGGTGAAGGTGGTGTGATCCTCCACCATGTAGAAGGAGGTGTGCCCGCCCGAGACCACGACGGCCAGGAAGGGGGGCTTCAGATCGGGCTCTTGGAGATAAGCGGCGGCCACGTGGCCGTGGATGTGGTTGACGGGAACGAGGGGGATGTGATTGGCGTAGGCCAGGGATTTGGCGAAGTTGACGCCCACCAGAAGAGCGCCGATGAGACCGGGGTGGGAGGTGACGGCGATAGCATCCACGTCGGCCAGGGTGATACCCGCCTGATCCAAGGCTTCCCTTGTGATGCGGGACACAGCCTCGATGTGGGCGCGGCTGGCGATCTCGGGGACAACGCCTCCGTAGAGGCGGTGGGTCTCGATCTGGGAGGCCACGATATTGGAGCATATCCTGCGGAGGGCGGGACAGCCGTCTGCGCCGTCGGTCATCTCCACCACGGCGGCAGAGGTCTCGTCGCAGGAGCTTTCCATGCCAAGTACGTACATATTTGTTCCTTTCAAATCAAACCGCACGCCGACCTTGGCGTATGCCGTCGGATGGGCGCGGGTCGTGTAATAACCCACTTTATATTATATAACAAAAGCGGAATTTTGTCAACTCTATTTTATCATTTATAAGGACGAGGATGTGTTTTTCTCTCCAAACGCCTTGACAATCATCCGCTTTTATGCTATAATACCACGGTACGCGGGTATGGCGGAATTGGCAGACGCGCCGGATTTAGGATCCGGTTCCCCGTGAGTGCAGGTTCAAGTCCTGTTACCCGTACCAAAACAGAGGGGGCTAAATGCCCCCTCTGTTTTGGTATAGGTAATGGGTAATGCAGAATCTGTACAAGTTGCAAGTGACCTTCCCTTTTTGATCGGTTGGCGCAACTTGCCCCCGAGCGAAGCGAAACTTTCCTCGTTCAATTGCGATGCGGGGCTCTTACTCGGAATCGGCTTTTGAGCGGGCGTGCATCTCGGTCTCCTTTTCGTCACGGCGCTCGTTCTTGATCTCCCAATGGATGAGAATAGCCAGAATGGCGCGGAGAAGGATGACCAGTCCCAGTATCAATAGCTCCCGAATCTCACGGACAATAACCGTATTGACGATCTCGGCGCCCATCTTGAATTCCAGACCCAGAGCCAGAGCGCGACCCAGCTCGATCATGATATTGATGGGCTGCTTTGTACGCAGGCGAATGAGTAACTGAACCAGCGCGCGGAACGAGCCCACGATGATGATGAATATGCCGATCAGCTCCAGCGTGTCTACCGTGATCTCGGCCAAAAAGTGAACAAGAGTTCGATACCCTCCCATAACAGTGTCTAACATGAATGACCTCCGTTTGATTTGTTCCTGACTATTATACCACACATTTTTGTTTTTTTCAACAGAAAACACAGAATTTATTTCTGTTCGGTCATGATTGGCCGAAAAACGCCTTGAAAATGAAAAAGCCCCGTGCTTACCGATGCACAAGGCTTTCAGATCTGGGAGAGGAATTCGTATGCCACCTCTACAGCCTCCATATCAGGACGGCAGGTAAGAGTCAAAGCGGGAATATCCCGCACGGTGGCGCCAACCAGAGCGGCCATGCGATCCTGTCCCTCGGGGTCGGGCGGGAGAACGGTGGATTCCATGATACGGGCGGCAGCATCCGCAGTAGAGGTCACAGACACTCGGTTCTGCGTCCCCTGCTCCAAGAAGCAAATGGCATTGAGGGAGCAGCGACGGTTCACGCCCTTCCCTTCCTTGCCGCACCAAGGAGTACCGTATGCCCAAAAGCGACCGTCGGGAGCGCGGCGCACCAAGGGCTTGTCTCCGTTGATGACGGTAGCCTTATAACGTTCCCCTGCGTGACCCCGGAAGCGAGTCTGCCACAGCTCGGTGTGAGTGGATTTGCCTACGCCCCGTCTTGCACAGAAGGCGTAGCCCCGTCCGTCCAGCTCTACCACGGCGGCATGGAGAAGGAACACGCCGTATTTGGGCATTCTCTCGCAAATGCGACGGTACAAAAGGTAGCTCTCTGCCTCAGGCAGAGTCATGACACGGCCACAGTTTGCCTGATAGGCCTGTGTCTCGGAGGTGGAAACGGCCACACGGAAGGCGGGGACAGAATCAAAGCACAGGTAGTCTTTACACAGCTCGTAAACAAAATTATGACGATTGTCAATCTCAACGGTAATACCGGCCAAGCGGATACGGAACATGACGCCCCTCCTTTCCTTGTGATTTCAGCACACAAGGCGAACGGGTATTTTACCCGTCCGCCTATGCGTATATGAATACCTGAATTACAGGTACTTCTTCAGATTCTCGGGCAGATCAGCGGGATCGACCGAAACGGTGATCGTGACGTTCACGTTGGCATCACGGATGACCTTCTCCAGAGTAGCGATGAACTTCTCCAGATCAGTCAGGAACAGAGCCATGTCAGCCTTGTCGTAGCCGAAGATCTTGCGAGTACCGTCGATGAACAGGTCGGTCACGTCGCCGTTACCGGCCAGAATGCCTGCAACCATGCCGCCCAGCGCCACGCCGCCTTCGATGAGATAATCGTCTGTATTTACAAGGCGCACCTTGTAGCTGATCTCATGACGGAGGGTTGCACCCTTCTCGATGCAAACCACATAACCCTTGGAGTTCTCCAGAGCCTCATTCGCAGCTGCAATCAGGGTCTTGGTCTTGCCCGTACCCCTTACGCCAACAAGTAACTTAATCATATCTATGTACTTCCTTTCCTTCTGCATCCCTCCCCGCGGACCGAGGAAAGACTTGCGCTGATTAGTTTGTTAGATTATTATAGCACATTTCTCGCAAAATTGCAAGAGGTTTTTCGCAGTTTTGTGTGAAAATTCACAAAAAACTTTGCTTTTTCAGATGGGTTGAGAGCGCGAGGGCATTTACAGTCTCGCCTCCAGCTCGGCCTTCATATCCTCGTAGCCGGGCTTACCAAGGAGGGCGAACATATTCTTCTTGTAGGCCTCCACGCCGGGCTGGTTGAAGGGATTCACGCCCAAGAGGTAGCCCGAAATGGCGCAACCCAGCTCGAAGAAGTAGATCAGATAGCCCAGAGAGTAGGCAGACTTGTCCGCCAGCTCGATGAGCATATTGGGCACACCGCCGTCCACGTGAGCCAGCAGGGTTGCCTGCATAGCCGTCTTCTTGACCTGATTCAGATCCATCCCCGACAGGAAGTTGAGACCGTCGATGTTGGCAGGATCGTTAGGAATAGGATAAGCCACGGGGCTATTCTCCACCGAAATGACCGTCTCAAAGAGGTTACGCATACCGTCCTGGATGTACTGACCCATGGAATGGAGGTCGGTGGAGAACACCACAGACGCAGGGAAAATGCCTCGCTGATCCTTACCCTCGGACTCACCGTAAAGCTGCTTCCACCACTCACTGAGCATGGTCTGATAGGGCTCATAGCCTACCAGGATCTCGGTAGTCTTACCCTTACGGTACAGAATATTACGGATTGCGGCGTACTTGTAGCAATCGTTTTCTTCAATGGAAGGGTTCTTGTAGGCCTCCATAGCGTCTGCGGCGCCCTTCATAAGGCCGTCGATGTCAATCCCCGCCACAGCGATGGGCAAAAGACCCACGGCGGTCAGGACAGAGAAACGACCGCCCACGTCGTCCGGCACTACGAAGGTCTCATAGCCTGCCTCGTCGGAGAAGTGCTTCAGCGTACCTCTTGCCTTATCGGTGGTCACGAAGATGCGCTCGCGAGCGCCCTCCACGCCGTACTTCTTTTCAAGCAAAGCGCGGAACACACGGAAGGCCACGGCGGGCTCGGTGGTGGTACCCGACTTGGAAATGACGTTAATGCAGATATCCTTACCCTCGCAGATCTTCAGAAGCTCGTCGATGGCAAAGGCGGAAATATTGTTGCCTGCGTAGTAAATATCGGGGGTATCCTTGGAGAGGTTATTGTAGAGAGGGGACTTGACGAACTCAATAACGGCGCGTGCGCCCAGGTAAGAGCCGCCGATACCGATGGCAATGAATACGTCGCAGGACTTCTTGATCTTCTCCGCGGCGGCCTTGATGCGTGCGAACTCCTCCTTGTCGTAGTCCACGGGGAGGGTCGTCCATCCCAGGAAGTCGTTCCCTGCTCCGGTACGGGAGGTGAGGAGGTCGTGAGCGGTATTGACCTGAGGCTGGATATTGACCAGCTCCTCGGCGGTCACAAAGGAAGAAAGGTAATTGGCGTTCAAGCGGACGGACATGGTGAGTACCTACCTTTACACATATTTTGTTGAATTCATTATACACTATTTCGGGGATTTTTGCAATAGGGGTTTTAAAAAACCGATAGACAAGCATCGGGATTTTTCGGCATGACTCTGCCTTCACCCGCTTACATTTACTTAAGGGGTTGGGGCACGACCTGCACCTTCAATACGTCGGTAGTACCGCTCTCGCCTGTGCCGCCTGCGGTGACCACCACACGGTCTCCTGCCTTGACGTAGCCGAAGCGCTTGGCGCAATCCACGGCATGGGTCACAAGGACGTTGGTGTCAGGCTGGTAGATGGCGGGGATGGGGTACACGCCCCAGCAAAGAGCCAACTGATGGTAGGTCTTTTCGTCCGGAGTAGCGGCCACGATGGGCTCGGAGGGGCGGAACTTGGAAAGATGCTGGGCGGTATAGCCCGAGCGGGTCACGGTCAGGATGGCGGCGGCGCCCAGATCACGGGCGGTGGTGCAGGCGGCGTCGCAGATAGCATCCGTAGCATCTCCGGGATAGCGCTCGTGACCGGCAATGGCACGGTAAGCGCCGATCTCAAAGGCGTCCTTCTCGGCTTGGGCGGCGATCCTACCCATAACCTTCACGACCAATGCGGGATGATCGCCCATAGCGGTCTCACCCGACAGCATGACCGCCGAGGTGCCGTCAAACACGGCGTTGGCCACGTCGGTGATCTCGGCACGGGTGGGGGTTGTATTGTGGATCATGGATTCCAGCATCTGGGTGGCAGTAATGACCATCTTACCCGACTGGTAGCAACGGCGAATGAAGCGCTTCTGCAGGCCGGGAAGACGCTCGTAGTTCACTTCAACGCCCATATCGCCTCGAGCCACCATGATGCCGTTGGCGGCCTCCAGAATGGACTCAAAGTTCTCGATTCCCTCGGCATTCTCGATCTTGGCCAGAATACGGATGCTATGACCGCCGTAATAGTCCAGGTAGTTACGCATGGCATAAATATCGTCGGCAGAGCGGACGAAGGAGGCGGCGATATAATCCACGTCCATCTCCACGCCAAAACGAAGGTCGGCCATATCCTGCTCCGAAAGATAGGGGATATCCAAATGCACACCGGGCAAATTGACACCCTTACGGTTGGTGATCTCACCACCCACCATCACCTCACAGGTGATGTCCGTATCGGTCAGAGCAGTAACTCGCAGCTCAAGCCGACCGTCGTCAAGGAGAACCCGATCCCCCACCGTCAGGCAGGCAGGCAGATCGGCATAGGTGACCGACACACGGGTGTCATCCCCCTCAATATCCTCGGTGGTAAGGGTAAAGGTGCTTCCCTCCATCAGCGTAACACCCCCGTTCTTGAAGGTGCGCAAACGCACCTCGGGGCCCTTGGTGTCCAGCATGATGGCGGCGGGAACGCCCAGTCTGCCACGGGCACGGCGGAAGGTTTCGATCATTTCACGGTGATAGGCATGATCGCCGTGAGAGAAATTGAGGCGGGCGACGTTCATACCGGCCTTAAGCATTTCGGTCATGACACGCTCAGAGGCGGAGGCGGGGCCAAGTGTACATACGATTTTGGTCTTAAGCATATTCTGACTCCTTTGGAGGAATATTTGTTTTCTATATTATACCACATTTCTTTTGTTTTGTATATAGGTGAAGAAAAACTTTCGGTAATTTTTTGCACCGACAGACAGCAAAAGCCCCGCCGATTTCGGCGGGGCTTTTGCTATGTAGAGATTCTACAAAATCAAGCTCTCTTGGAGAGAACCTCTTCCTCGTACTTCTCGATCTCCTTGTACCAGTTGTTGCAGGGGCAAACGTTGTTACGGACGCAGAACTCGGCCCAAACGTCACCCAGGGGCATGAGCTTGTACTCCTCCTGCAGAGCGAGCAGCTTGGAGAAGTTGCCGGCATCCTGCAGAGCCTTCAGATCCTCGTTGGGAGTCAAGAGGGCGTTCAGGAGAGCCTTCTGTACGTTGCGCATACCGATGACCAGAGCGCCAACACGGTTGATGGAGGCATCGAAGTAGTCGGTGGACAGGAACACACGATCCAGAGCGTCGCAACGGACGACCTCCTTCATCATCTCACGGGTCTCATCGTCGAAGGCGACCACGTGGTCGGAGTCCCAACGGATGGGGCGGGTGATGTGAAGGGCGATCTTATCGGAGAAGCAAAGGAGAGCGGGGATCTTGTCGGAGACCACCTCGGTGGGATGGTAGTGACCGTTGTCCATCAGAGGAGTAATGCCGCGAGAGATGGCGTAGCACAGAGAGAACTCGCCGGAACCAACGGTGTAGGCCTCGACGCCGATACCGAAGACCTTAGACTCGACGGTTACGTAGACCTTGGACTTGTCGTAACCGCAAGCCAGAGCACGGTCAATGGAGTCGGCATAGCGAGCGCGGGGGCCCATACGGTCAGCGGGAATATCCTTGCAGCCGTCGCCGGTCCAGATGTTCATAACGCAGGGGTAGCCGGTCTCGTGTGCGAAGTACTCGGAGATACGGATACAAGCGATGGTGTGACGAACCCAGTAGTCACGAACCTCCTTGTCGGGGTGAGACAGGGTCATGCCGTCCTTAGCCATGGGATGGGAGAAGATAGTGGGGTTAAAGTCCAGACCGCAACCGTGCTTCTTAGCCAGCTCGACCCACTTAGCGAAGTGGCGGGGCTCCAGCTTATCACGCTCGATGACCTCACCGGGCTCACCGATGGCGTAGTTGGCGTGGACGTTGATCTTGTGAGTACCGGGGATCAGGGACAGGGCCTTCTCCAGATCAGCGAAAACCTCCTCGGGATTGCGGGCGATGCCGGGGTAGTTACCGGTGGTCTGAATACCGCCGGTCAGGGCGCCCATGCCCTCGAAGCCGTGGACGTCGTCTGCCTGCCAGCAGTGCATGGAGATGCGAATGTTCTGCATCTTAGCAAGAGCAGCCTCGGTGTCCACACCGATCTTGGCGTACATTTCCTTAGCGGAGAGATAACGCTCGTTCTGATTCATTTGTATGTTCCTCCATAAAAAATAAATACGTTACTATGTCTGCAAGGCTCGTCCTCGCATACAGCATTATGATACCATATTTTTGCGGTTTTGGCAATAGGTTTTGGGAAATTTCTTTAAAAATCTTGTCCTCGTCTCGTAATACAGAGATCATACTTCCCCACTCCTCCATGGGCGGAGATAGCCTTCGCGAAGACTCCCTTCGATCAAGATCAAATCATCACGGAGCGATAGAAATGCAGCGTGTCGTAGTCTCTTTCCAACTGGTTGAGCAGAAACGTCTCGGTGACACGCTCCATAGCGCGCTCCTCCTCGGAATCCTTCATGGAGAAGGAAAATATCTTTTTAGGAGGCGCTTCAGATACGAAGCGCATGGAGGACAGCACAGAGGAGGTGACGGGGCAGAGGATATTCCGTCCACGAAGCTCTTCGTCTGTAAAGCCAACATCACGGATGCGGTTTCGCTTGGTCTGGCAGTCGGAGCAGATCAAGTGACCGTTCATCACGTCCAAATAGGAAGACTCCGGGGTGCGCGATCCGCACAGGGCGCATCCCGACAAGTCGGGACAGTAGCCCATGAGGGTAGCCGCCCGCAGCTCAAACACGGCCTTGACCAGCGTGGGAGACTTCATGCGGCGGGACAGGACGTAGAGAGAGTTAAGCAGATCCTTGAGTAGCAGTCCGCTATCTGCCTCCTCTGTCTCCTCGGGGATCAGGTCAGCGGCCACGTCACAGAGGTAGGTGGCAAGCGCCATGGAGGTGATGTCGGCAGACAGCTCATAAAAGGGGGTCAGCACAGAACCGCCGCGATACCAGTAGAGGTCTCCACCACGGCCTCGGTACAGCTCGTAATTTCCGTAGGTGAATAGCTGGGTACAGGAAGCCGTAGTTCCCGCCCGCTTGGAGGCGCCGCCCTTGACCATCACGGACAACCGACCGTGATCCTCAGTCAGAATGTGAACAATGCGGTCGCTATTGCCCGAAGGATAGGATCGGATCACAAGGCCGTTTACGGTGATCAGCATGGCGAGACTCCTTTCTGTGAGATTTCAAATTTGGGTTTATCGGGCTGCGCCCAAAATGCAAAATGCAAAATGCAAAATCAGGAAACGGGAGAAAGGATCAGTGGAGATTGATGACAGCAAATACCCTTTGTGGACAAGAAATTTTTAAAGTTACAAATTGCCGCAATTTACCATTAGATTGGCTTTTGCGAAGCAA
>JAFXJW010000162.1 GCA_017532045.1 Clostridia bacterium
ACGTCACCGACTTCCTCCACGAGCGGGGCATGAAGTTCCAGCTCTGGTTCGAGCCTGAGCGGATGCGGCGGTCTGTCTGTGAGTGGACGGACTACCTCTGGACCAACAGCCCCGAGGACAACGACGTGCTGATCGACATCGGCAAGGACGAGGTCTGTGACCGCCTCATCGAGCGCATCTCCAAGGTGATCTCCGAGGTGGGGGTGGACTGCTACCGTCAGGACTTCAACTTCAACCCGCTGGCTACCTGGAACCGCGCGGATCGGGATGCCGATCCCAATGGTGAGCGCAAGGGAGCCACCGAGATCCATTACATCAACAACCTCTGGCGGTTCTGGGATGCTCTGCTGGAGCGTTTCCCCCACCTGCTCATCGACGACTGCGCGGGGGGCGGCCACCGCATTGACATTGAGATGCTGTCCCGCTCGGTACCCCTGTGGCGAAGCGACTACCAATGCACCTGGGATTGCTGTCCCGAGGTCAATCAGAACAGCAATATGCGGGCGGCCTGGTGGTATCCCTACTCAGGCATCGGCTACGGCCCCACCCTGGGAGACACCTACAGCTTCCGCAGCGCCTACACGAACGGCATGACGGTACGCACCTGGGAGCATGCCGACCCCGAATGGCGAGTGGGCGGTATGAACGAGCCCTTTGACTGGGCGAAGCGCTACTTTGCCGAGTACGCCCGCCTGCGCCACTACTTCGCCGAGGACTTCTTCCCTCTCATCCCCCCCTCGGACATCAATACCACCTGGGTGGCCTCCCAGTACCACGACCGCGCCCATGACAGCGGCCTCATCCTGGCCTTCCGCCGCGCCATGTGCCCCTACGAGCAGGCACACGTGGAGCTTGGGGGTATCGACCGCAGACGGAATTACGTCTTCACCAACGAGGACACGGGGGAGAGCTTCACCGTGGCGGGTACCACCCTTCTGGCCGAGGGTCTGACCCTGACCATCCCCGAGAAGCGGCAGTCCCTGCTTCTGACCTACGAAACAGTCTGAGGGATACCTCTTGACGCACCTTGAAGGGAGGAATGACTATGCGCTTGAATAGCGACAATCAGAGCATTACATTTGAAACAGTACAGCTCCAAGGCGGCTTTGCCTGTTACGTCAGCGGTAGTGGAGACCGACTCGCCTATCGGGCAGACGTTCCCGATACGGCGGATTATCTGGCCATTGAGAACCACTCCCCCTTCTGGTGCCGTCCCTTCTGGGGTCAGTCTCTGACCCGGCTGCCCCAAAGGGTGCAGGCCCTCCTGATCCGACGGGGGAACACCTACACCTACTGGCTCCCCGTCTGCGACGAAACCTACAAGACCTTGATCTGCGGCGCGGAGGAGGGCGTGGGTTTCTGCACCTATTCCAATTGCCATACCGTCACCACGTGCGACCGCCAGCTTGCCTTTCTTTGCCTGGAGGGGGCAGATCCCTTGGCACTCATGAAGGAGGCCGCAAGGGAGGTCTGCCGCCTGCTGGATAACGGTCTGCGCCTCCGCGAGGAAAAGACGGTTCCCGAGGTGTTCAACTATCTCGGCTGGTGCTCGTGGGACTCCATGCAGATCCGCGTCAACCACGCAGGGCTGGTGGAAAAGGCCGTGGAATTCCGAAACAAGGGCGTGCCCGTCCGCTTTGCCATCATAGACGATATGTGGGCGGACGTGCCCCATCTCAACGAGATCCCCGCGGATACCGAGTTCGGGAAAATGGTCAGCATGATGCACGTCAGTACCATGCGCGCCTTCGCGGGGGATCCCAAGCGGTTTCCCGCAGGCATGAAGGCGGCCATCGAGGACGTGAAACGGGAGGGGATCCCCACCGTCGGTGTGTGGTTCCCTACAACGGGCTACTGGTCGGGGCTTGACCCCGCGGGAAGCGAGGCGGAGCGGCAGAGAGAGAACACCGTCACCCTTCCGAACGGGCAGATCATCGTTTCTCCCGACGGGGAGAAGGCTACCCGCTACTTCGACGATCTCTGCAGCCGCATCAAGGCATGGGGCGGTGATTTCGTCAAGATCGACAACCAGGGCTTCCATACGCGATTCGAGAACGTGGCGCCCATCGGCGCGAGCGCGAGAGCCATCCAGAGAGGGATCGACCAAGCGGCAGACAAGCACTTTGACGGCGCCCTCATCAACTGCATGGGAATGCCCTCCGAGTGTATGTTCAACCGCGTCAGCGCGGTGTGCCGTTGCTCCGACGACTTCATGCCCGAAAGCCGCGAGTGGTTCGCCAAGAACATTCTGCAATGCGCCTACAACGGCCTTTTGCAGGGGCAGTTCTACGTCAATGACTGGGATATGTGGTGGACGGACGACGAGCAGGCCGTCAAGAACAGTCTGTGCCGCGCCATCAGCGGCGGGCCCATCTACGTGTCCGACAAGATCGGGCGGACGAATCCCGCGATCCTGAAGCCTCTTTGCACCGAGGACGGCAGGATCATTCGCCCCGATGAGAGCGCGACCCCCACCGCCGATTGCCTCACGGAAAACCCCACCCTGACCGACAGGATCTTCAAGATCCGCAACCGCTTTGGTCAGCGCGGCGTATGCGCCGTGTTCAACATTCATGCGGGAAATCAGTCGGTGAGCGGCACCCTGTCCCCCTGCGAGACGGGGATCGGGGACGGTGACTATACGTACTATGAGCATTTCACCAAGGAAACAGGTGTTTTGCGCGCGGGTGAATGCCTGCAGATCACCCTGCAGGACAACGACGATTTCCGACTGTATTCCTTTGTCCCCACCGGTGAATGCGGGGACACCTATCCCGGACGCACCGACCTGTTCATGGGGGTAGGGATCCGCGAGACCAAGCGAGAGTCGGATTGAGGATCCGATGAATAAAAGACAAAGATACAACAGGGCGCCATCCGATGCGGATGGCGCCCTGTATTGATGCTAAAGCAAAAAATATATATGTTTTAGTTGACTTGTTTAATAAAGAAACCGCACAGATTGAAATCATTGATGATGGGTGGGGGATGACATATGACGATTTGTGCAACAAATACACCATCATTGGGCGTAATAAAAGATTAGATAATCCTGATGATATTGTGCCTTAAATCATAAAAATTTATTTATTGAATGTAACACTTGTTATGAGGCACCTTTACACAGGATATTTCCTGAGGATATTGTCTACGTAGAAGAAGTGTTGGACGGTGCAAAAGTGTCATATCAACGAGTAGATCTAATCTGTAAATAAGATCAATAAAAAGGCGCGCAACTCATTTACGAGCTGCGCGCCTACTTTTTGAAAAGAAAAAAACAACCTAAATTGAGCGGTTCAATTTAGGATGGCAATGGTGAGCCGTTGCCCGAATATGTCGAACACTTGTGACACGGGAATTTCGCTATGCGAAGATTCGCACACTCTCCGCCTGACAAGCGAGCTTGTCGATCTTCGAGTG
>JAFXJW010000163.1 GCA_017532045.1 Clostridia bacterium
GTCGTGTCCGACGCCCTCGTGCGATACAAAGAGGATCACCCCGACGACGGCGGATACATCACCGTCCGCCCGGACATTATTTCCCACCGATTTGAAAAGCTGGTCAAGCGTCTGGGCCTTCCCCGCTACCGCTTTCATGACCTCCGACACTACACCGTGTCGGTCATGCTGTCTCTCAACATCCCTAAGAATTACATCGCCGATTTTGTCGGTCACGAAACCGAAAATATGATCGACAAGGTTTACGGCCATATTATGCAGTCCCGCAAGACCTCTGCTGAGGATCTCATGCAAAATTATTATCAAAACATCTTTTGCTAAACAAAATGCAAAACGATATTTCGCTTTTCCTTGCCCATCAATACCTTTTGCACACCCCCAACTGGGTTCGACTCCCACTACTCACCCCATAGAAAAAAGCGCCTGCTAGCAGGTGCTTTTTTCAATTAAATCCGCCCATGGCGGAAGAAATCCACCTGCGGTGGATGAAATCGCTGCGCGATGAAATCCCGCTCTGCGGGATTATAAGAGGCTTTTTTCATCCGAGGCAAAGCGGAGGACTTCAGCTGAAGCCGCAGGCTGAAGACTTCATCCGAGCCTCGCTCGGATTTCATCATGCATAGCACGATTTCATTATTTTCCGCCCCCTGTCACCATGGAGAGAAAAAATTCTCTCCTTTTTCTTTATTCAGCGACATTTTAAAACATTTTGTTAATTTTTCTATTTTTCATTGATATTTTGTCGAATATATGGTATAATGAAAGAAAAAACGCCAAGAAAAGCGAGGTTCATACCGTGGAAAGCAAGATCCGTATCGGCGAAAAGATTCGCCTTTTGCGCAAGAAGAACGACGTCACCCAAGACAAGCTGGCCTACCATCTGGGGGTCACCCCTCAGGCTGTGTCCCGATGGGAATCGGGTGTCTGCTACCCCGATATGAACTACCTCCCCTCCATTGCGGACTACTTCAGCGTCACCATGGACGAGCTTCTCTGCTACAGCGGCGTGCAGAAGGCCGCCAAGGTCAAGGAATACCTGGAGCAGGTGGAGGCCCTTCTGGACCGTGACCGTGTTGGCGAGGCTCTGGAGCTGCTCCGCGCCGCCATGGCCGAGATTCCCTCGGATCCTTCCCTGCAGCTGGAAACCGCTCAGGTGCTGTCCCTGTACGCAGGCATGCTGGCGGAATCTACCGCAGGCGAGCGAGCCCGTGCCGCTATGGATGCGGCACTGACCGAGGCGGTATCCCTCTGCCGTCGCATTCTGGAGGACTGCACCGACGACGGCCTTCGGGATGAGACCAAGAAGGTGCTCTGCGACATCTATGCCCACCAGCTGGATGATCTGCCCCGCGCCGAGGAGATCGCCGATCAGCTTCACGGCATGAGCGTGTCCCGTGAGATCATCCGCGCCACCATGCTGACGGGGGACGTAGCCTTCTCCCAGGCGCAGCGCAACCTCATCCACTTTGCCGACAATATGTGGTGGCATCTCTACAATCTGGCCTGCGTTCCCGACATTTCGGGAGACCGCTACTCCACCCCCGAGAAGATCGCCATTCTGCAAAAGGGTGTTTCCCTCTTCGGGCTGATCTTTGACGATACCCCCCTGTTCTACGCCGACCGTCTGGCCAACTCCTACCGCCAGCTCTCCATGCTCTATTTGGCCGAGGGTCGAAACGCCGAGGCTCTGGAGGCCTTTGAGCGCATGGCCGACTACGCCATCCTCTGCGATAACCGTCCCGATACCGCCCGCTACACCTCTGTCATCATCAACCGTGTGACCTACGACAAGTCTGAGGACACCGAGGCCAAGGGCATTTCCAAGTGCGCCCGCCTCCTGCGAGGCAAATTCGCCGCCCGCATCTGGACGGCCATCCGCGGCACGGAGAGATTCAAGGCCGCCGTGGAGAGAATGGTGGCCTGCGCCGAAAATTTTGAGGAGGACGAGGACTAATTCCCTCTCTTACATAGAAAAAATGCCCTTGCGGAACATCCGCAAGGGCATTTTTGTATGGGCACCTCTAATAACTCATCGTGCGGCAAGCGACGAGAAGATTTTTCGTCAGTCTAAACAAAAAGCCGCACGTATAGTTGATCCTATACGAAGGATTTTTGTGACGAATGACGGAAAAGATTCCGTCGATTCGCTGTGCGAGGGGTTTTTAGAGGTGCCCGTATGAATATTGCAGATCAGATGGGCAGAACAGTCCCTGCGATTCCCACATAGATGAGCAGGGTCAGAGTATCCACCACGGTGGTAATAAAGGGGGATGCCATGACGGCGGGGTCAAGTCCGATCCTCTTGGCTCCAATGGGGAGAAGAACACCCATGAGCTTGGCAAAGACCACGGCGCAGAACATGGTGACGGACACGATGATAGCCACCTCCACGGTCTCCAACGTAAACACCAGCTTCAGATCCACAAGCATGGTCTTGACAAAGCAGGCGGCGGCTACGGTCAGGCCGCAAATGGCCGAAACACGAAGCTCCTTCCACAGCACACGGAGGATATCACGGGGCTCGATCTCTCCCAGGGACAGACCGCGGATCACAGTCACCGAGGTCTGGGAGGAGGCGTTACCGCCCGTACCCATCAGCATGGGCACAAAAACGGCAAGGGACAGGGTGGCAGCATCCAACACGCTCTCAAAATGCGCCAGAATGGTACTGGTAAAGGTGGCGGATAGCATAAGGAGCAGAAGCCACGGAACTCGCTTCCTCCACGTCTCAAGCACGCCTGTACGGAGGTAGGGCTTGTCCGTAGGGGAGATAGCGGCCATTTTTTCGATATCCTCGGTGGTCTCAGTCTCCATGACCTCCATGGCATCGTCGACCGTCACGATACCCACAAGGCGGTATTCACGGTCAACAATAGGGATCGCCAGCATGCCGTACTTAGCCACGGTGGAGGCCACGGTCTCCTGGTCATCCATAGTAGAGGCGCAAATGATGTCCTCGTCCATGATGTCCTCAATGAGATCGTCAGCAGAGGCAAAGAGCAGATCCTTCAGAGGCACGGCGCCCTGCAACACTCGCTGGGCGTCCACCACGTAGGCCACGTACACGGTCTCCTTGTCCACACCCGTCTTACGGATGCGGGCGATGGCCTCGGCGCAGGTCATATCACGGCGCAGGTCTATGAACTCGGCGGTCATAACGCTACCTGCGCTATCCTCGGGATAAGCCAGCAGGCGGTTGATATCGGTGCGCGTCTCGGGGGTAGCGTTTTTCATGATGCGATGCACCATGTTGGCGGGAAGCTCCTTCAGCATCTCAGTGGTATCGTCCAAAGCCAGCTCCTCCACCATGAGGGAGATCTCTCGATCGGTCATGGCGGTGATGATGCGCTCCTGCTCCTCGATCTCCAGCTCCGCAAAAACAGCGGCGGCAGTATCCTTGTCCAGCAGTCGGAACACAGAGGGAATGCGCTTGGGCTCTAGCTCATCAAAGAATTCTGCGGCGTCAACGGGATTCAGCTCAGCCAAAGCATCCCGGAAATCGGCGTAGCGACGGGTATCCAGCAGATCCTCCAGATAGGCGAAGCGACGCTCCATCTCCTGGGGTCTCTGCTCGGCGAGGATCTCCTCCTCCTCCTCGATATCGGCCTCCACGTCCTCGATGGCGTCCTCAATGGCCTCCGCCACCGTCTCCTCGGTGATCTCCTCCTCTGCGTCAAGGATCTCATCCTCGTCGGCATCCTCGTACAGCTCGGAGGGCTCGGCGTAAATATCCACCGGCTCGCCTGCATCCGCTTCCTCGTCCTCGGCGTACACGAAGGCATCTCCGAAGGATTCGTCGGGATGATCGCAGGCGCGTTCTCGGGGTACGTCCCCCTCGCCCAAATGGCTCACAGACCCATCGGTATGGGCGTCAGAGGTGTTCTCATCCGACTCAGTGAGATCAAACAGATCCTTTTCACGGTTCTTGTTTTCCATACGGTCATCCTCCTTACTCTCTGCAAATTTTGGTGACACGGTCGGGGCAGGTGCCGAGCCGTGGGCGTCTTCAGGCGGCAAAACCACCTATACCTGTTTAGTATAGCACACGAGATTTATTTTGTCAACTGTTTTTCTTCATATTTGGCGAATTTCTTTGATTTTAACGACATTCGGGCAAAATTACCCTTATAATCTTGAAATACCTGCATGGGAAGCCCTATTTTCGTCCGTTTTCAAGCAAAACAAAATAGATACAAAAGAGAAAAGACCCTCAAAAGAGGGTCTTTCGGAAATATATTCCGTCAGGTGCGGGGATGCTCTCTAATCCACTCGATGACGGCGGCGGGCAAGATCCCCTCCAGGGACTCTCCCGTCCTCATGCGGGCTCTGGCGAGGGTGGAGGAGATAGCGTCGAAGGCGGGATCGGCGGGCATATACAGGGTCTCGGCACGGCCATCATGGGCACGGTTATAGAGGGCGTGCTTCTGCTCGTACTCGAAGTCCGTGGTATTGCGGACGCCCTTGATGATGAAGTCGGCCTCCACGCAATCGAAGAGCTTGATCAGCATGCCGCCTGCGGCAATGACCTCCACGTTGGACAGATGGGCGCAGGCAAGCTCCACCATGTCACGGCGCTCGGACAGAGTGAAGGCATATTGCTTGACGGGTGCATTCTGGACGTATTTTTGCATATCGTTGGTCATGACCGCCACCGTCACCTGATCGAAGCGGGCGGCGGCTCGGGTAATGATATCCAGATGCCCCAGCGTAATGGGATCAAAGCTGCCGGGAATCAAGGCAGAACTCATGGCAAAACCTCCTGCAAGTCTGTATATACCCCCAAGCGAGGGCGGCATCAAGCCTTGGGCGTCAGAATGTTGACGTAGGCCGCACCGTAGCGGGCGAATTTAACGGTCTCAAATTTCTCGGCAAGAGCGGTCCCCGTCCCCAGAGGGTCGGGCTCGGCGCTCTCCAGCACCAGAATGCCGTGGGGCTTCAGAAGTCGGTTCTCCAGCAGGGCCTCCACCGCCGCCTTACAGGCCTTCATGGCGTAAGGAGGGTCGATGAACACGATGTCGAAGGGATCTTTGCCCCGTCTCTGACGCAAGAACTCAGAAAAGTCAGCGCAGACAACGGTGCAATCCTCGGAAAGCTTGGTCTTCTCGGCGTTCTTTTGGATGATCCTCACGGCGTCCTTGGATTGATCCACAAGGAATGCGTGGGCGGCGCCACGGGACACGGCCTCCAGACCCATCTGTCCCGAGCCCGCAAACAGATCCAGCACCCGACGTCCCTCCAACTCAAACTGCAGGCTGGAGAAAATGGCCATCTTGGCTCTCTCGGAGGTGGGACGGGTCATATCCCCCTCCAGGGTGACCAGTTGAATGCCGCGGGCGCGGCCCGTAATAATGCGCATCATAGCTTTATGGCTCCTTATTTAAATTTGGGTTTATCGAGCAGGGGCTTTGCCCCTGCACCCCACTTAAACCCTTCTTGCAAGAAGGGTTTAAGAATCCCAAGAAACTTTAAAAATTATTGCTGGGTAATGATTAATTTGTTAAAGGTTTTTGGGGAGTCCAGAGGGGCTTTTTGCAAAAAGCCCCTTTGGTCGCTCTCCCCTCTCCCCGACAAACTGCAATTTATTTCTTTCTATCAAAATATTCACGAATGCTGGCGGCGTCGGATCGGGATATCCCTTTCACGGCGGCCA
>JAFXJW010000164.1 GCA_017532045.1 Clostridia bacterium
ATGGCGCATAAGGCCCTTTTGCCCCCCGGCAAAAGGGCGCGCCGGACAGGGGATAGGATTCTTAAGGAAAGTACCCGGGTACTTTCCTTAAGTGGCGATTCTTTTGGTACTTTTCTTTCGCCACGGAAAGAAAAGTACAGACTCCCATCTCCCCGACAAACCCAAATTTATGCTTCCCTGTATAATTCCAACCTTCCCTGCCCATACTCTCTCCACCCGCAAGGGAGTCTAAATCCCAAATTCATAGCAACGGAGGAAATTATGGTACTCACACAGAAGGAATCCACTCTCATCAAGGACCTCAAGGGACAGGAGCAACTCTGCATCGACAAGTACACCAAGCACGCCGAGTGCGCCGCCGACCCCCAACTCAAACAGCTCTTCAACCGCATCGCCGACGTGGAACGGGGGCATATGAACACCCTGAACCAGATCGAGCAGGGCGCAACTCCCACCGTAGGCGGCTCGTCCAAGACCCAGATCCCCACCTTCACCGCCTACCACACCGCCGAGACCCCCGCCAAGCAGCAGGACTGCTACCTCTGCACCGACCTTCTCACCACCGAAAAACACGCCTCGGGGCTTTACAACACCTGCGTGTTTGAGTTCGGGCAGACTCCGCTTCGACAGGTGCTGAACCACATCCAGACCGAGGAGCAGGAGCATGGAGACATGATCTACAAGTATATGAAGGCCAACAATATGTATTCGTGATCCAAGGGGCGTCGCTTACGACGCCCCTTCAAATTTGCAGGTAAACCTCACTTCGAAATGTAAAATGACAAATAATTTTGTAAAATTTCTTCTTTACCTATGGAAATTTCCTTAAAAGTATGATATAATGAGTAGAAAACTATGCTCGGGTAGTATTGCCTTGCGGAAATACCCCGTTTTCATACACCGTCGGCTCTCACCGACGGATCGCACTTTTGAAAGGATTTCCCATCTGCCATGTCTAAGTATATCGAAAAAGCCGAAAATCAAACTCTGCCCCTTGTGGCTCTCCGTGGCGTAGTTGCCTTCCCCGGCATGACCGTCAACTGCGAGATCTCCAAGGACAGCTTTAAGTCCGCCGCCGCCGCTCAATCCGCCGCTACGGGAGGAGAACTGGTGGTGCTGGCTTCCCTTCTGGATATTTCCGAGCCCGACACCGGCGAGCCCTCCATCACCAAGCTTTGCCCCGTAGGTACGGTGGCTCGCATCAAGCAGCTCATCCGCACCCCCGACGGGGACACACGCCTCATCGCCGAAGGTCTGTGCCGCGCGCAGCTCTCCGCCGTGATGGAGCTGGGCAAATTCTGCATCGCCAACGTCATCTCCAAGACCGTCGTCACCGACGACAACGGCGGTCTGGAGGGCGAGGCCTACATCCGCGAGGCCAACAAGGTTCTACAGGGCGTTGTTCGCTTCATTCCCGCCGTGGCCGACGACATCATGACCCACGTCTCCACCATCAAGAACCCGGGCCTGTACGCCGACTTCGTGGCCGCCAACATCCTCACCCGCTACGAGGACAAGCAGGCCATTTTGGAGTGCTTTGAGCCCATGGTGCGCATTGACACCCTCATCCTGCTCATGAAGCACGAGGGGGATCTTCTGGCCACCGAGCATGAGATCAACCGCCGTGTCCGCGCCCGCATCAACCGCAACCAGCGGGAATTCTACCTCCGTGAGGAGATGAAGGTCATTCAGGACGAGCTGGGCGAGGGCGGCGGCGACCCCGATGAATTCTACAACCGTATTCTGGAGGCTCATCTCCCCGAGGAGATCGAGGAAAAGCTCCTCAAGGAGAACGCAAAACTTTCTCGCCTGCCCTTCGGCTCTGCCGAGTCCTCGGTGATCGCCAACTATCTGGACGTATGTTTGGAAATGCCTTGGACTAAGTCTACCCGTGACCGTGTGGACGTGGCCGCCGCCCGCAAGGTGCTGGAGGCAGACCACGACGGCATGGAGAAGGTCAAGGAACGCATTCTGGAGTTTTTGGCCGTCAAGCAGATCGCTCCCGAGCTGAAGAATCAGATCATCTGCCTCGTAGGCCCTCCCGGTGTGGGTAAGACCTCCATTGCCGCCTCCATCGCCCGCGCCATGAAGCGCAAGTACGTCCGTGTCTCTCTGGGCGGCGTGCGGGATGAGTCCGACATCCGCGGCCACAGAAAGACCTACATCGGCGCCATGCCCGGCCGTATCGTTACGGCTCTGACCCAGGTGGGCGTCCGTAATCCTCTCATGCTGCTGGACGAGATCGACAAGCTGACGAGAGACGCCCACGGAGACCCCTCCTCGGCTCTTCTGGAGGTCCTTGATCCCGAGCAGAACAAGTTCTTCCGAGATCATTTCGTAGAAATGCCCTTTGATCTGTCGGACACCCTGTTTATCGCCACTGCCAACAGCCTAGACTCCATTCCCAAGCCTCTGCTTGACCGTATGGAGATCATTCATCTTCCCTCCTACACCAAAAACGAGAAGATCAGCATCGCCGTGAACCATCTTCTTCCCAAGCAGCTCAAAAAGCACGGCCTGAACCGCCGCACCGTGAGGATCACCGAGGGCGCTATCGCCGAGATCATTGACTACTACACCCGTGAGGCGGGCGTCCGTAATCTGGAGCGCTCCATCGCCGCCCTGTGCCGCAAGGCCGCCAAGCGGATGGTGGAGGAGTCTGCCATCAAGCGCATCACCATTGACGCCGCCGACGTAAAGACCTATCTGGGCAACCGAAAGATGCTCCCCGAGCGTATCTCCGCCGAGGACGAGGTGGGCGTGGTCAACGGACTGGCCTACACCGAGGTAGGGGGCGACATGCTCCGCGTGGAGGTAGCCGTACTGGATGGTACGGGCAAGCTGGAGCTGACCGGCTCTTTGGGCGACGTCATGAAGGAGTCGGCTCACGCCGCCCTGACCTTCGTGCGCAGCATCGCCTCCCGCTATCACATCCCCACCGACTTCTACCAAAAGAAGGATATTCACATCCACGTTCCCGAGGGTGCAGTACCCAAGGACGGCCCCTCGGCGGGTGTCACCATGACCACCGCTCTGGTGTCGGCTTTGGCGAATATTCCCGTCCGCAGGGATATTGCCATGACGGGCGAGGTCACTCTGCGGGGCAACGTGCTGGCCATCGGAGGACTCAAGGAAAAGACCATGGCCGCCTACGCCGCAGGCATCACCACCGTCTGCATTCCCGCCGACAATCTGGGAGATCTGGACGAGATCGACCCCATCGTCCGTGAGAGCCTGACCTTCATCCCCTGCCGCAAGGCATCCGAGGTGTTGGCCGCCGCGCTGGTCATGCCCGAAAAGCATATGGCAGAGGCCGTCCCCACCGCTCTGCCCATCCCCGAGGTAACGGTAAGTCGTTCCTCCGCCACTCTGTAAGAAAGGAGACCGCCCATGGCCGCTCCCATCAATCTTCAAAACGTCCATCTCCGCATGACGGCGGGAGAGATCCGTCAGTTCCCCTCCGATCCCATTCCTCAGATCGCTCTGTCGGGACGCTCCAACGTGGGCAAAAGCTCCCTCATCAACACCGTTCTGGGACGCAAGTCTCTGGCGAGAGTCAGCTCCGCCCCCGGTAAGACCATCACCATCAATTTCTACGAGATCGACAAGAAGATCTTCCTCGTTGATCTCCCCGGCTACGGCTTTGCCAAACGCCCCAAGGAGGATCAGATCAAGTGGCAGACCCTGACTGACGGCTTCTTCACCAAAAACCCCAATATCGATCGCTTGGCCGCCGTGGCTCAGCTGGTGGACAGCCGCATCGGACTCACCGACGACGACCGCGCCATGGTGGACTATCTCCGCGCGGCGGGCATCCCCTACTTCGTCATCGCCACCAAGGTGGACAAGCTCAATGCCACCGAGAGGAAGAACAATCTGGCCGCCATCGCCGCCGATCCCGCTCTGGACGAGGACACGGCGATCATTCCCTTCTCCTCCCTGAAAAACGAGGGACGGGAGGACGTGCTTCGCCAGATCGGCATCATGACCGGCGTAAGAATGAGCAAGTAGGAACGACCTCCCAAGGGCTCTGCCCTTGGAACCCGCTTAAGAAACTTCTTGAAAGAAGTTTCTTAAGAATCTTCAAGAACTTTAAAAAAGTGTTATTGTGTAATACTTTAAGGACATAATCATGAATCTTTTGTACGATCATCTTTCCGTCAACACCGACGGGCATCTGGCCATCGGCGGGCTGGACACTGTGGAGCTGGCCAAGCAGTTCGGCACCCCCGCCTACATCATGGACGAGGACGCCATCCGCTCCATGATGCGCACCTACCTGAACGCCGCACGCGCCTACTTCGGCGCGGACGCCCTTCCCCTGTACGCCTCCAAGGCTCTGTGCTTTACGGGTATTTACCGCATCGCCGCCGAGGAAGGCATGGGGGTAGACTGCGTATCGGGGGGCGAGCTGTACACCGCCAAGCGGGCGGGCTTCCCTGCCGAGCGCATCTACTTCCACGGCAACAACAAGACCGAGCGGGATATTGACGACGCCATGGACATGGGTGTCGGCACCTTCGTGGTGGACAACACCGCCGAGCTTCTGTCTCTGGAGGCTCACGCCGCCGCAAGAGGCATCACCCAGCGCATCCTGCTCCGCATTACCCCCGGTATTGACCCCCACACCCACAAGGCCATTGTGACGGGCTCGGTGGATTCCAAATTCGGCTCTGCCATTGAAACGGGACAGGCTATGGAGATCGTCAAGCTGGCGCTGGCTCAGCCCCACCTCCATCTGTCCGGATTCCATTGCCACATCGGCTCTCAGATCTTCGACACGAATCCCTTCTCCGAGGCCGCTGACATCATGGTGAGATTCATCGCCACCGTCAAGGACGCCTGCGGCTACGAGGTGGAGGAGCTGAATCTGGGCGGTGGTCTGGGCGTTCCCTACACCGAGTTTGACCGTCCTGTGGACTACGCCGCCGCCATCCGGGAGATGGCCGCCATCGTTCACGGCTATTGCGACGAAAGCGGCGTCAAAATGCCCCGAGTCATTCTGGAGCCCGGCCGCTCTCTGGTGGCCGCCGCAGGCATCACCCTGTACACCGTGGGCTCGGTCAAGGAGATCCCCGGCTTCCGCACCTACGTATCGGTGGACGGCGGTATGCCCGATAATCCCCGCTACGCCCTGTATCAGTCTACCTACACCGCCCTCATCGCGGGCCGGCCCGACGCTCCCCGTGACTGCCGTGTGACCATTGCGGGACGCTGCTGTGAGTCGGGCGATCTGATCGGCGAGGATATGCCTCTTCAGGAGGCTATGCGAGGCGACATTCTTGCCGTTCTCACCACGGGCGCATACAATTTCGCCATGGCCTCCAACTACAACCGTCTCCCCCGTCCTCCCGTGATCCTGGTCAAGGACGGCGTGGCCAAGGTGGCCGTCAGACGGGAGACCTACGAGGATCTGGTCAGAAACGACGAGGCTTGATTGAATGCAAAATGCAAAATTCAAAATGCAAAATCAAGGAGCGGTTTTTCATGACACCGATCCGTTACCCTCGCCCAAAGCCAAACGAACAAGCTTCCAAAAACAAGAATAGAACAAACACATCACCACATAGGCTCCCCGTATTCAGACGCGTCCCCCCAATGAAGGGACCTCGGTTCTATGAGCCTCGCCGGTGTCCTGATTTTGCATTTTGCATTTTGCATTTTGCTTTTTCCAACAGGAGGTATCCCCTTGAATTTCCTCTCAGACCTTCCCCTGATTCTGCTCTCCCTCCCCGTCATGCTCATGGCGCTGTCGGTGCATGAATCCGCCCACGGCTATGCGGCCTACAAGCTGGGAGACCCCACCGCCCGCAGTCTGGGGCGGATTACCCTGAATCCCATCAAGCACTTTGACCTGTTCGGCTTTCTGTCCATGCTGATCTTCCACATCGGCTGGGCCAAGCCCGTTCCCATCAACGCCCGCTACTTCAAAAAGCCCCGCAAGGATTTTGCCATCGTGGGCGCGGCGGGACCTCTCTCCAACATTTGTCTGGCGGTGATCCACCTCCTGCTTTTGCGGCTCGTCATGGTTTTCGTCAACAACGCCTACCTCAGCAACACCATGCCTACGGATATCTGGCTGACTGTGCTGAGTCTGGTGGTCTACATCCTCTACGTGGGTATTGCCATGAACATCATTCTGGCCATCTTCAATCTCATCCCCATCCCTCCCTTTGACGGCTCTCGTATCTTCTACGCATTCCTTCCCCAGAAGTGGTACTTCGGGGTCATGCGGTACGAGCAGTACATCATGATCGGTTGCATCATCCTGTTCTTCGGCCTGTCCTATCTGGGACTCAATCCCTTGGGAGCCTTTGAAAATTGGATCATAAACGGCCTGTTCAAGATCACGGGCATGGGCAGTGGCACACGAGAGCTGGGGCTCTTCAACTACCTGCTCAGACATTTGAGCAGTCTTGTGTATGCCGCATAACATCATCCTGCAAATTCATGTGAAAGGAGCGCAGAAGTGGAAGCGTTAACCTACCGACTTGAAGCCTTTGAAGGCCCTCTGGATCTGCTGCTCTCTCTGATCCAGAAAAACAAGGTGGAGATCTCCGACATCCCCATCTCCCTCATATGCGACCAGTACATGGCCTACATCACCGAGGCCGAGCGGCTGGATATGGATCTGGCCTCGGAGTTCATCGTTATGGCAAGCGAGCTGATGCTCATCAAAAGCAAAATGCTCCTGCCCAAGGCCGAGCCCGAGGAGGAGGATCCCCGTGCGGCTCTGGCTGAGGCCCTCTTGAAATACCAGCAGGCTAAGGCCGCCGCCGCCCTTTTGGGCAAGGCGTACCCGAAATTCAGCGGCCGCATGGTCAAGGACACCGACGAGATTTCGGTGGATCGGACCTTCGTGGCGGATCAGTCCGTTACCTCCCTCTGTCTGGCGGTGCGCCGCATCATTTCCTACCGTGAGGAGCATCCCGCCCCCGACAAGGTGACCTTTACCCCCATGATTGCCAAGCCCATCGTTCCCGTGGAGGCCAAGATCGTGGGCATCCTGCGCCACTTTGAGACCAAGGAGCGTGTCTCCATGATCTCCCTCATTGAGGACGCCGTATCCCTGCCCGATATGATCGCCGTATTCTTGGGTATTCTGGAGCTGGTCAAGCTCCGCCGTATCATGCTGGTGGAAAGCGACAACGCCCTGGGCTCGGTCTACGGCATTGACACAGAATTCATCATGGGGGATGACCCCGCCGCCGAGGAGGCTTCCTCGGAATTCAGCTCGGACTTTGATTCCGAGTCCCAATCTATCCCCCCGGAGGTAAACGACCATGCCGAATGAAAAGAACACGCCCGAGGTAATCGAGGCTCTTGACACCGTTGAGGACATCAAGCGAGCCATTGAGGCCATTCTCTTTGCCGCCGGCTATCCTGTCAAATATGAAAAGCTTTCCGAGGTCATCGGCCTTTCCCCAAGGGACATCCGCGGACTGGTGGAGAGCATGGCTCGGGAGTATGACGGACGAGGCATTCAGATCCTGCTCTACCCCGATACCTGCCAGCTCACCACCAAGGAGGTCTTTGCTCCCTACATCCGTGAGGCTCTGGGCATCAAGCGGGGCGGCAACCTCTCGGCCTCCTCTCTGGAGGTGCTGGCGGTGGTGGCCTACAACCAACCCGTGACCCGCTCCTTTGTGGACACCGTACGCGGCGTGGACAGCTCCTACGCCGTGACCTCCCTTCTGGACAAGAATCTCATTGAAGCCATTGGCCGCCTGGATGCCCCCGGACGCCCCATGCTCTACGGAACCACCGACAAATTTCTGCGTGTATTCGGTCTCTCCTCCCTGGCCGACCTCCCCGAGACCGAGGCTCTCGGCGTTGCCTCCGCTCAGGCCGAGGGGATCATCATTGAGGAGGACAAATCCCAATTGACCATTGACACCGCCGAAGCCGCCGAGACCTCCGAGGAAGGAAAGGAGGAAGACTAAATGCCCGCTCTCATCGCGCTCTGCTGTATCGTCCTGTTCTTCGTGATCCTGTTCACGGTACACATCAACGTGCGTGTGGCCATGAAGGACGACATGACCTTGGCTCTTCGGGTGTTGGGCATTCCCATCAAAATCCTTCCCAAGAAGGAAAAAACCTACAATCCCAAGAATTACACCCTGGGGAAGATTCGCAAGCGAGACGCCAAGGCCGCCGAAAAGGCAGCCAAGGCCGCCGAGAAAAAGAGGAAAAAGAAAGAAGAGAAGGAAAAGAAAAAGGCCGAGAAGAAAGCCGAGCTGGAAAAGCTCACCAAGGAGGAAAGAAAGGCCCTCAAGGAGCAGAAGAAGGCCTCCCGGCCTCCCGTCACCGAGCTGATTTCTCTGGCGCTGAACGTGACCAAGTTCTTCTTCTCCCGCTTCTTCGGCAAGCTCCATATTCGTGTGGTCAAGCTCCACATCCGTGTCGGCGCAAAGGACGCCATGACCGCCGCCGTGATCTACGGTCTGGCCAACCAATCGGTGCAGTACACCATGGAGTTTCTCCGCAAATTCTGCCGAGTGGACAAGTACAGCCGCTCCGACATCCGCATCGAGCCTGACTTCCTCATAGAAAACATCGCCTTTGAGTTCGATATCAACGTCCGCGTCACGCTGGGCGGCGTGCTGGGCGCCATCATCAAGGCGGGTTGGAAATTCCTTGTGGGATATATCAAAATCAAGCCCGATCCCAAAAACCCCAAGCCCTCGGCCAAGCCGCCGAGATCCGACGCTCCTCCCTGCCCCGATGCGCCCCCTCCCTCCGCCTGAGCGCCTTAAATCCTGAAAAAATTTAATTAGCAAATAAAGAAAGGAATCATCCCTATGTCTACCAACGAAACCAAGCTCCAGGACGTCATCCAGACCTCCCTCCAGAACATCAAGTCCCTTCTGGACACCAACACCATCATCGGTACCCCCATCAACCATCCCTCGGGTACTGTGATCATCCCCGTCTCCAAGGTTGCCATGGCCTACGCCACCGGCGGTCTGGACTACGCCGGCAAGACCGATCCCAACGCCAAGCCCGTGAACTTCGGCGCAGGCGGCGGCACCGGCCTGACCCTCCAGCCCATCGGCTTCCTCGTCATCAATGCCGCCGGCGAGGTGGAGATGCTGAACGTAGGCGTGAAGAACCCCTCCGATCCCATTGAGCAGATCGCTGACCTCATTGAGCGCTCTCCCGAGATCATCGCCCGCGTCAAGGCTCTGCTGGGCAAGAACAAGGACGAGTCCTGCGAGGAGTAATCTGTCCACTCCCGTCGGACAGGTGTCATAAACCCTCCCGTTCCCCCGTATAGTGTGGTAAAAACGCTTGTACACGGAGGAACGGGAGATGAACAAGGCTCACCATCTATTTCCTATACGGCTCTTGCGGGCAGCGTATGCCACATTGGCAGCGGTGCTTCTGTTTTTAACGGTTGCAGGAGCCTTTTTGTCCATTACGGCCTCTGCCGCCGAGACGGATGGCGGTCTACCCGCCCCGCCCCCTGCGAGTCGAATGACTCCCGAGCAAAGCGGCTCTGTTGTTGTCCCAGCGGGGGATTCTTCCCTACCCGTGGCTCTCACGGGGGTATCCGCCAGAGGGGCGGTGCTGATGGAGGCAGATTCGGGGGACGTCATTTTCGGGCAGAACGAAAATGCCCGTCTCCCCATGGCCTCCACCACCAAGATCATGACGGCTTTGGTGGCGATCGAGTCATTACCCGTGGATACGGTGGTGAAGATCACCCCCGAATCCGTAGGGGTAGAGGGATCATCCATCTATCTCTGCGAGGGGGAAACGCTGACCTTAGAGCAGCTTCTCTACGCCCTCATGCTGGAATCCGCCAACGATGCCGCCTCGGCCATTGCCATTGCGGTCTCGGGGAGCGTAGAGGCCTTTGCCGAGAAAATGAACGAGCGGGCGGCCTCCTTGGGGCTGACGGACACCCATTTCGTCAATCCCCACGGATTGGACGCCGATCAGCATTACACCACGGCCCACGAGCTGGCTCTCATCACCCGTGCGGCTCTGCAAAACCCCGTGTTTCGGGAGATCAGCGCCACCGAGCGCAAGACCATTCCCCTGCATGGAGAGGAGGGCGTACGGCTTCTCCTCAATCACAACAAGCTGCTGACCTCCTACGAGGGCTGTATCGGAGGCAAGACGGGCTACACCAAGAAAACGGGGCGTTGCCTGGTCTCCGCCGCCGAGCGGGAGGGCGTGACCCTCATCGCCGTGACCCTGAGCGCTCCCGACGACTGGCGGGATCACACCGCCATGCTGGACTACGGCTTCGGGATGTACGAAACCGTTCCCCTATGCGACGCAGGCTTTTTTTCAGCCCCTCTGTGGCTGATCTCGGGAACGCAGGAATACGTCATGGTGGAGAACACCGAGGCGCTTTCCGCCACTCTGCGGGTGGATCACGGAGATATTCTCTGCGTGGTGGAGCTTCCCCGCTTTGAGTTCGCCCCCATTGCGGCGGGGCAGGTCGTGGGATATCTGCGCTTCTACGAACAAGCACGGGACGGCACAAGGGTGGGGCTGAGTTCAGTTCCCCTCACCGCCGCCTACGGCGTGGACGCCCTTACCTACAAGCTCACCCTATGGGAGAGGATCGTTTCCCTCTTTGGAAAATGATCCCTTTCTAAAACGTTGATAACAAAGGACTTTTTATGGAATCTGTCAGAATTTCAAAATACTTCACCGATTGCGGTGTCATGTCCCGACGAGCCGCTGATGGGGCTGTGGAGCGGGGCGAGGTCAAGATCAACGGCGTCACCGCCGAGCTGGGGCAGAAGGTAACCCCCGGAGTGGATACCGTGACCTGGAAGGGCAAGAATATCGTACTGCCCGCCACCGCCGCCAAGCTGACGGTCATGCTCAACAAGCCACGTGGCTATCTCACCACCCTCTCGGATGACAAGGGTCGCCATACGGTAGCCGAGCTGGTGGCTGACGCAGGGGTGCGTCTCTACCCCGTGGGGCGGTTGGACATGGACTCCGACGGTCTTCTCATCCTCACCAACGACGGCGATCTGGCCAACAGGCTCTCCCATCCCTCCCACGACGTAGACAAGGTCTATCTGGCCTACGTGGACGGTCACGTGACCGCCGAGCAGATGAACAACATGACCCTGCCCATTGAGATCGACGGCAAGATGACCTCCCCCGCCTGTGTGCGCAAGGCCGCCTACAATCAGGTGGAGACGGCTCTGGAGGTCACCATCCACGACGGCCGCAACCGACAGGTGCGCCGCCTCTGCGAGCGGGAGGGTCTCCACGTCCGCAAGCTGACCCGTGTAGCCGAGGGGCCTCTGCTCCTGGGTGAGCTGGAGGAAGGCAAGTGGAGAAAGCTCTCCGACAAGGAAATCCGAAAACTCAAGGAGAAAAGCCATGCTTGAAATACTGCCCATTCAGACTAAGCCCGAGCAGGAGGCGCTCTGCGCCCGTGCGGGGATCCCCTACCGAGTAGACGCCATGGCCTACCGCGCGTCGGTGGACGGCGAGATCACCGCCGTTTGCCAGTTCTCCATGGACGCCGAGGGCGGTCACATCCACGACCTGGCCATGATCCGAGACCGAGAATTCTCCGACCGTGACCGCATTGAGTCCCTCTTCGTCATGGGACGGGCCGCCATGAATTTCATCGACCTGTGCGGCGTTCACAAGGCCTACTTTGAGGATACCGCCTTTGAGCCCGAGAGCATGATCCGCTCCATCGGCTTTGAGAAACTGGAAGACGGTCGGTGGTTCGTAGACCTCACCGACTTTTTCGTAGAGCCCTGCCAGCACGGCCACGGGCTAAGCAAGGAATAACCCTCTTTTTTCTCCCCGACCAAGCCCCGTTATACGACAGATCCTCGCCGAGAGCGGGGATCTTTTTGTTTTTGGGGAGATTATTTTCTCCGAATTTGCGGTAAAACTCGCAAAAGCCCTTGACAAGCCAAAACAATTTGTGCTATAATATAATGAATAATTTTTGCAAGCAAAGGAAGTTCTACCATGACCATTTACGACGAGCTCGTTGCCCGTGGCCTGATCGCCCAGGTAACGAATGAAGACGAAATAAAGGAGATGATCAACAACGGCAAGGCCACCTTCTACATCGGCTTTGACCCCACCGCTGATTCTCTCCACGTGGGTCACTTCATGGCGCTATGCCTCATGAAGCGACTCCAGATGGCGGGCAACAAGCCCGTTGTCCTCATCGGCGGCGGTACCGCCATGATCGGCGACCCCTCGGGTCGTACCGATATGCGCTCCATGATGACCCGAGAGACCATCCAGCACAACTGCGACTGCTTCAGAAAGCAGATGGAGCGATTCATCGACTTCGGCGAGGGCAAGGCCATTATGGTCAACAACGCCGACTGGCTGCTGGACCTCAACTACGTAGAGGTGCTCCGTGAGGTGGGCGCTTGCTTCTCGGTCAACAACATGCTCCGCGCCGAGTGCTACAAGCAGAGAATGGAGAAGGGTCTGTCCTTCCTGGAGTTCAACTACATGATCATGCAGTCCTACGACTTCTACTATCTCTACAAGAAGTACGGCTGCAATATGCAGTTCGGCGGCAACGACCAGTGGTCCAACATGCTGGGCGGTACCGAGCTGATCCGCCGCAAGCTGGGCGAGGATGCCCACGCCATGACCATCACCCTGCTCCTCAACTCCGAGGGCAAGAAGATGGGTAAGACCGCTTCGGGCACAGTCTGGCTGGATCCCAAGAAGACCACTCCCTACGATTTCTACCAGTACTGGAGAAACGTGGAGGATGCCGACGTTCTCAAGTGCATCCGTATGCTGACCTTCCTCCCCGTAGAGGAGATCGACAAGATGGACGGCTGGGAGGGCTCTCAGCTCAACGAGGCTAAGGACATTCTGGCCTATGAGCTGACCAAGCTGGTTCACGGTGACGAGGAGGCCGACAAGGCTCGTGCCTCGGCCAAGTCCCTGTTCGGCGGCGGTAACGGTGCCAACGCGCCTATTCTCACCCTCACTCCCGAGGACTTCTACATGGACGGCCGCTGCGACGTGCCCACCATGCTGGTGAAAGCCGGCTTTGCCAAGTCCAAGTCTGAGGCTCGTCAGGCCATTCAGCAGGGCGGCGTGACTCTGGACGGTGAGAAGATCACCGATCCCAGAACCACCTTCGCTCCCGCCGATCTGGGCGAGGGCAAAATGCTCCGCAAGGGCAAGAAGAGCTTTGTAAAGGTCGTTGCCGGTTAAGGGAGCGCTTGGGGCCCTGCCCCAAACCCCACGAGGAAACTTCTTGCAAGAAGTTTCCTCGACCTTCAAGAACCTTCATAACCAATAAAAATACTGAAGCGACGAAGAGGTTCGCCTCCGTCACAAGCGTCTCCGACAGAGATTCACCGTCCCCGCAAGGGTGGCTGAAAGCGGTGAGGAGATGAGACGGCGGCATTTCGCCTCGGAGCTGACAGGGTCAAGTATTCCTCTCAGGAATATGCGTAGCTCTGCCCGGCGGGACACCGTTATCCGTCCGCTATAAGGTGTCGTTCCCTTTTGGAGCGGAAGCCGGGTGGTACCGCGGGAGAGCTCCCGTCCCAGTTTACACGGATAGGTGTATCCGTTCATGGGGCGGGAGTTTCTTTTTCTCCCCGTGGGCGATGAATTTTATAGTTTCTAACACGAAAGGAAATACAAATCATCATGAGCATGAAAGAAAATCTCGAACAAATCAGAAGCGAGGCTTTGGCCGCCATCGCCGCCGACGGTGCGGACCTGGAGGCCCTTCGTGTCAAGTACTTGGGTAAGAAGGGTGAGCTGACCGCCGTACTGCGCGGCATGGGTCAGCTGACTCCCGAGGAGCGCCCTGTGGTCGGTCAGATCGCCAACGACGTCCGCGCCGACATCGAGGAGGCCATGAAGACCCGTAAGGATTCTCTGGCCGCCGAGGCTCTTGAGCGCCGACTCAAGGAGGAGAAGCTGGACGTCACCATGCCCGGCACCGCCTCCAAGATGGGTCACGTTCACCCCCTGAACCTGGTGCAGAGAGACCTGGAGGACATCTTCATCGGTCTGGGCTTCTCCATTGAGGAAGGTCCTGAGGTTGAGTACGATTACTACAACTTCCAGGCTCTGAACATCCCTGAGGACCACCCTGCCAGAGATACTCAGGACACCTTCTACATCACCGAGAAGATGCTGCTCCGCACCCAGACCTCCTCTGTGCAGGCCCGTGTGATGGAGAATCAGAAGCCCCCCATCCGCATCATCTCCCCCGGCCGTGTGTACCGCTCCGACGCCATGGACG
The DNA here is from genome assembly GCA_017532045.1 of Clostridia bacterium. Classification (GTDB taxonomy): domain Bacteria; phylum Bacillota; class Clostridia; order Oscillospirales; family CAG-272; genus CAMEON01. Next base: position 14,240 of record JAFXJW010000164.1, read on the forward strand.
CCACCCACTCCCCCCTTTTCCATCAGCTGGAGGGTCTGGTGATCGACAAGGGCATCACCATGGGCGATCTCCGTGGTACCCTGGACACCTTCGCCAAGCAGGAGTTCGGCTCTGACACCCGCATCCGCTTCCGCCCCCACCACTTCCCCTTCACCGAGCCCTCTGCCGAGGTGGATATTTCCTGCTTCGCCTGCGGCGGCAAGGGTTGCCGTCTCTGCAAGAACGAGGGTTGGATCGAGATCCTGGGCGCAGGCATGGTTCATCCCCACGTTTTGGAGATGGGCGGCATTGATCCCACCGTGTACAGCGGCTTTGCCTTCGGTCTCGGCGTTGAGCGTATCGCCATGCTGAAGTACCACATCGACGACATCCGTCATCTCTACGAGAACGACGTCCGCTTCCTGTCTCAGTTTTAATTGGGGCTTTGCCCCACAAGGGCGCTGCCCTTGACCCGCCAAAGAACCTTTTGCAAAAGGTTCTTTGGAATCTCCAAAAACCTTAAAAACACAACGCAAAAAAGAAGGTAATATACAATGAATCTTTCTATGAAATGGCTGGCGGATTACGTTGACGTAAAGGACGTTGACATCCGTGACTACTGTGAAAAGCTGACCTATACCGGCTCCAAGGTAGAGGGCTTCGAGGTACTGGGCGAGGACATCGTCAACGTGGTGGTGGCCCGTATCGTCAAGATGGAGCGTCACCCCGACTCGGATCATCTCTTCATCTGTCAGATGGACTGCGGCTCTGCCGCCGAGGGCATCCAGCAGATCGTGACCGGTGCCCAGAACGTGTTTGAGGGAGCTATCGTCCCCGCCGCTCTGCCCGTGGCTCACCTCCCCGGGGGCGTCACCATCAAGGCAGGCAAGCTCCGTGGTGTTCTCTCCAACGGTATGCTCTGCTCCTTCGGGGAGATGAATCTCACCGAGCATGACTGCCCCGGCAAGGAGGCGGACGGCATCCTGATCCTGGGCGAGGAGTACGCCGACAAGATCGGTATGGACATCCGTGAGGCGCTGGATCTCTCCGACACCGTGGTGGAGTTTGAGATCACCTCCAACCGCCCCGACTGTCTCTCGGTCATTGGTCTGGCCCGTGAGACCGCCGTCTCCTTCGGCCGTCCTCTGAACCTCCATACCCCCGAGGTCAAGGGCGCAAATGACGGCGACAAGATTGAAAACTACCTGACCGTGGGCATCGAGGCCCCCGATCTTTGCTACCGCTACGCCGCACGTGTGGTGAAGAACGTAAGGATCGCTCCCTCCCCCCTGTGGATGCGCCGCCGCCTCCGTGCCGCCGGTGTCCGTCCCATCAACAACATCGTGGACATCACCAACTACGTCATGCTGGAGTACGGCCAGCCCATGCACGCTTTCGACTACTCCATGCTGGAGGGGGCTTCCATCCGTGTCCGCCGCGCCACTGACGGGGAGTGCTTCAAGTCCTTGGACGACATGGATCACGTATTGGACTCCTCCATGCTGGTCATCGCCGACGAGAAGAAGGCCTGCGCTCTGGCCGGTGTCATGGGCGGCGCCAACAGCGAGATCAAGGACAGCACCGCTACCGTGGTCTTCGAGTCTGCCTGCTTCCTTGGCTCCTCCGTCCGTGTGACCGCCAAGAAGAACAAGATGCGTACCGAGTCCTCCGCTCGCTTCGAGAAGGAGCTTGATCCCAACAACGCCCTGCCCGCTCTCCAGAGAGCCTGCGAGCTGGTGGAGATGCTGGGCGCGGGCGACGTGGTGGACGGCATCATTGACTGCTACCCCACCCACAAGCCCGAGGTGCGCATTCCCCTTGAGGTGGAGCGCATGAACAGGTTCCTGGGCGTGGAACTGTCCCGTGAGTACATGATCAGTGTGCTGGAGCAGCTGGAGTGCCGTGTTGAGGGCGACGTGATCATTCCCCCCTCCTTCCGTGGCGATCTGCTCAGCATGAACGACATTGCCGAGGAGATCATCCGTATCTACGGCTACAACGAGATCAAGGCGACCTACATGAACGCCGAGACCACCCAGGGTGGTCGCAATCCCAAGCAGGCCTTTGAGGTGGCCTTGGATCGCGCTCTGTACGGCATGGGTATGGATCAGATCCAGACCTTCTCCTTCATCTCTCCCAAGTTCTACGACCGCATCCGCATGCCCGCCGACAGCCCACTCCGCAAGTCGGTGGTAATCTCCAACCCTCTGGGCGAGGACACCTCCGTGATGCGTACCACCGCCCTGCCCTCCATGCTGGAGGTTCTGGAGCGGAACAACAACTTCTCCAACGAAAACGTCCGTCTCTTCGAGAATGCTACCGTATACATCCCCTCCGAAAGCGGCGAGGAGCTTCCCACCGAAAAGAAGGTACTGACTCTGGGTATGTACGGCGACGTGGACTTCTACGCCATGAAAGGCGTGATCGAGAATATTCTCGCTCTGGCCCGCATTCAGAACGCCACTTTCACCGCTTACACCGAGGATCCCGCTTACCATCCCGGCCGCACCGCCCGTGTGCTGACCGAGGAGGGTGTTGAGCTGGGTATCTTTGGCCAGATCCATCCTCTGGTAGCCGCCGAGTACGGCTTCAACCAGCCCGTATACTGCGCTACTATTGACTTTGAGGCTCTGTGGGCCAACGCCAACACCGTCATCGACTACAAGCCTCTGCCCAAGTTCCCTGCTACCACCCGTGACTTCTCCTTCATATGTCCCGAGGACATGGAGGTAGGCACCATCATGGCCGTGATGCGCAAGGCCAGCGGCAAGCTGGTGGAGAACGTGGCTCTCTTCGACATCTACCGTGGTGCCTCCATCGGCGAGGGCAACAAGTCCGTGGCCTTCCGTGTGACCCTCCGCGCCGCCGACAAGACCTTGACCGTGGAGGAGGCCGACAAGGCCACCAAGAAGACCCTCAAGGATCTGGAATTCAAGCTGGGTCTGAAGCTGAGAGCCTGACCGGGGCTCCGCCGCCCCAAGGGGCCTTGCCCCTTGGAACCCCACAAGCCCTTCTTGAAAGAAGGGCTTGACCCCAAGAACTTTTACACAAAAAACTCATCACCAAAAGCGCAAGCGATTTTGGTATAAGGATTTACAATGGAAAAAGCAAAACTGGACCGTATCAACGAGTTTGCCCGCCGTGTCAAGGCAGGCGAGACCTTGACCGAGGCCGAGCAGGAGGAGCGAGCCGCTCTGCGTACCGAGTACATTCGGGAGTTCCGTGCCTCCATGACGGGCATTCTGGACAACACCGTCATCATCCGTCCCGACGGCACCCGTGAGCAGGTCAAGGACAAGAGCAAAGGAAAATCGTGAGTACAGATATGCAAGAATTAACCTTACACGCCCTGCCCGTGACCCTGACCACCCTCTCCCCCGAGGAGACCGAGGGAGTCGGTGCGGCGCTGGCGCGGCTTCTGGAGGGTGACGGAGCCTGTCCCACCTTCATCGCCATGTACGGCGATCTGGGCGTGGGCAAGACCGCCTTCGTGCGGGGGATGGCATCCGTCATGGCTCCGGGCAGAGGGGTTCGCTCCCCCACCTTCTCTCTGGTCAACGAGTACCGTGTGACGGGAAAGAAGCCCCTTTTCCACTTTGACATGTACCGCATTGAGTCGGAGGACGACCTCTACTCCATCGGCTTCGAGGACTACCCCGACGCAGGCTACTGCGTGGCCGAGTGGTGCGAGAAGATCCCCTTCGCTCTGCCCGAGGTCTACATCGAGGTGCGCATTGAGAAATGCCCCCCCGAGGTGGACAAGCGTACCATTACCATTTCTCTGAAGGAGGCGCCGCTATGCTGATATTGGCTTTGGATTCCACCGCCCAGGTCGGTTCTGTGGCCCTTTGTCGGGACGAGACGCTGATCGCAGAGTACACCCTCAACACGGGGCACACCCACTCCGAGACCCTGCTCCCTATGGTGGAGTCAGTCCTGAAGATTGCAGGATACACCGTGGATGACGTGGATCTCTTCGTTTGCACCGCAGGTCCGGGCTCATTTACGGGGGTACGCATCGGCGCATCCACCGTCAAGGGGATAGCCTTCGGCAAGGGGAAGCCCTGTATCGGGGTCTCGACTCTGGAGGCTCTTGCTCTCAACGGTATCATGCTGAAGGGGATCCTCTGCCCCGCCATGAACGCCCGCCGTCAGCAGGTCTACAATGCGCTGTTCGATTGTGACGGCACTTCCCTTTCTCGGCTTTGCGAGGATCGGGCGCTGGCCATCACCGAGCTTGGCGAGGAATTGACCGAGAAATACCCCGACAGACCCGTGTATCTCGTGGGCGACGGGGCGAGGCTGGTATACGAGGCCCTCCATGACACGCTGGGCGAGCGGCTGGTTCTGCTCCCCGAGCGGCTCATTCACCAGAGCGGGTACAACACCGCCATGGCGGGGCTTCGTCTGTATCGGGAGGGGGTTCGCACCACCGATGCCGAGCTGGCCCCCGTGTACCTCCGCCCCTCCCAGGCCGAGCGGATGCGGATGGAAAAATTGAATCAAGAAAATAACTGACACGACAGGAGATCATACTATGGAAATCAAGAAGATCGTTATGGGTTCCGACCATGCGGGCTACCAGCTCAAGCTGAAGGTCAAGGCTCATCTGGAGGCTCGGGGCTTTGAGGTCATAGACGTGGGTACAGGCTCCACCGAGTCCTGCAACTACACGGTCTACGCCCACGCTCTCTGCGAGGCCATTCAGAACGGCGTTGCTCCCTTGGGCATCCTCGTTTGCGGCACGGGCATCGGTATGTCCATGGCCGCCAACAAGCACAAGGGCATCCGCGCGGCCTGCTGCGAGAACACCTTCTCCGCCCGCATGACCCGTATGCATAACAACGCCAACGTTCTCTGCTTCGGCGAGCGTGTCATCGGCTACGGCCTGGCCTGCGATATCGTGGATCAGTTCGTGAACACCGCGTTTGAGGGCGGCCGCCATCAGGCGCGAGTGGACGACATCAACGCCCTGGACGAGGGTAAGTAAATCGAAATTTATGGAGAACGGCCAAAGGGGCTTTTTGCAAAAAGCCCCTCTGGACTCCCCAAAAACCTTTAATAAATAAATGCTTTAAAGGTTTTAGGAAGTCCAGAAACCCTTTCTCAAAAGGGTTTCTGGTGGGGTGCAGGGGTGAAACCCCTGCTCTATAAGCTCTACTATGACAACCAACGAAAGGAGACCAAACGTGAGCGACACCAAAAGACTCCCATCACCAAAAAGATCGCAGGCATTCTGCGTGCCGTGGCGGGCACTCCCGACCCCAAGAACTTCACGTCGGCGGTGATCTGCGCCGCAGGTAGCTCCACCCGCATGGAAAAGCTCATGGGTGAGCCCCGCAAGCAGTTCATGGAGCTGGGCGGCATTCCCGTGGTGGCTCGCACCCTG
>JAFXJW010000013.1 GCA_017532045.1 Clostridia bacterium
CATGACTGGCCCTGGTGGCACAAGATGGTTCCCACCTACCTGCCCTGGCTGCTGGGCTAAGGGTTTATCGGATACAAAGATATGGGATATGAGATACAAGATGCTGTATCCGTTATCCGTATCTTGTATCTTATATCTTGTATCTTGTATCTTATTCCGCCATCAGCTTCTCCAGCGCCGCCAGTCGCAGGCACACCGTCAGTCCCTCCCTGGCGAGGGTCAGGTCAGCAAGGGACGGGAAGGTGGGGGCGATGCGGATGTTGCTGTCTGCGGGGTCTTTGCCGTAGGGGTAGGTAGCGCCCACGGTGGTAAGGGTCACACCTGCCTCCTTGGCCAGGGCGTAAGCTCGCTTGGCCGTGCCTGGCATGGTATAGAGGCTGACGAAGTAGCCGCCCAAGGGACTCGTCCAATGGGCAAAGCCCGCATCGGCCAGATCACGGTTCAGGGTGTCCAGCACCACCTCAAACTTGGGGCGCAGGATGGCGGCCTGCTTCTTCATGTGAGCCAGAATGCCCTCGGCGGTGCCGAAGTACTTGACGTGGCGCATCATGTTGAGCTTATCGTAGCCGATGGTCTGGATGCCCACGATGGGCATGACCTGCTTCATGTTGCGGTCAGACATGGCGAAAATGGCCACGCCCGAGCCGGGGAAGGAGATCTTGGAGGTGGAGGCGAAGTAGTACACGCGGTCAACCGTGCCCACCTTTTCGCACTCTGCGAAGATGTCCAGCAGAGTGTCCCCCTTGTCCTCATAGAGATCGTGTACCACGTAAGCGTTATCCCAGAAGATACGGAAATCGGGGGCGGCGGTCCTCATGGCGGCCATGCGGCGGACGGTCTCGTCGGAATAGGTATAGCCGTCGGGATTGGAGTACTTGGGACAGCACCAGATACCCTTGACGGCAGGATCAGCCACCAGCGCCTCCACGGCGTCCATGTCGGGGCCATAGGGGGTCATGTCCACGGGGATCATCTCAATACCCAGAGACTCACAGATAGCAAAGTGACGATCGTATCCGGGGACGGGGCAGATAAACTTGATGCCCCCCTGCTTGATCCAAGCCTCTCCGTCGCAGGTACCGTAGAGCATGCAACGGACCACGGCGTCATACATGAGCTTGAGGGAGGAGTTACCTCCGATAAAAAGGTTCTTCTCGGGGATTCCCAGAAGGTCGGAGAAAAGCTTCTTGGCCTCGGGCGTGCCCTCCAGAAGACCGTAGTTGCGGCAGTCGAAGCCGCCCCCCGTCTTGCAGTCATCGGCATTCAGGCAGTCCAGCATCGCGGTGGTGATGTCCAGCTGCTCGGCGCCGGGCTTACCGCGGGACAGATCCAGCTTCAAGCCCTTGGCGGAGAAGGCCTCGTAAGCGGCCTTCATGGCAGAATATTCAGCCGCAAGATCCGCGCGGCTCATCTGATCGTATCTCATGGGTGATCTCCAAAAGCAAAAGAATCATAGGAAAACCGACGCAGGTGACGTCGGTTTTCTCACGGGCACCATTATAGCATACTTTGGCAAAAAAAGCAAGAGGTTTTTGCAAATTTTGCAAAAAATCTTTCGTTTTTTCATTTTTGTCTGCTTTTGCAGGTTATCTTTGCAAGTTTTTGCGTGTTTTCATGCAATTCACGGTTGCGTTTTCGTCATTCCTCTGCCGTACTTACCCAAAAAGAGGACAGGTATTCGTTCAGGGTAACGGGATCCTCCACCGCAGAGATCATTTCCCAATGCTCGGGGTAGAGATGGAGGTAGGGCTCAGCGGCATAGCGATCGTCGATCAGCACCGCCACGCCATAGTCCTCAGGACGGCGGATGACCCGTCCCACGGCCTGGAGGACGTGGTTCATACCGGGGTAGGTATAGGCGTAGGCGTAGCCCTCCCCCTCACCGCCCCCCTCGGGGTCGGTAGTGACACGGGTCTCGTCGTAGTACTCCCGCATGATGTTGCGCTCGCTGGACAGGGCGGGGATGCCCACGCCCACGATCACGGCGCCGATGAGGCAGCGACCCGGCAGGTCAACGCCCTCGGAGAAGGAGCCGCCCAGCACGCAAAAGCCCACCAGAAGCTCCTTGGAATCGGGGACAAAGGAGGCAATAAATGCTTCCCTCTCGGCGTAGGTCATGCCGGGCCTTTGCACCACGGTCTTGACCGAGGGGTACTTCTTTTGGAATAGGGCGTAGACCTTATCCAGATAGGCGTAGGAGGGAAAATACACCATGTAATTCCCTCGCTTGGCCGACACCGTGGCGGCTATGTAGTTCATGATCTTGCGGCAAGAGCCGTCCCGATCCTCATAGCGTGTGCTGACACCGTCGCAGACCGCCACGCACAGGCGATCCCGTGGGAAGGGGGACTCAAAACTCACCAGCACACTGTCACGGTCACCCCCCAGAATATCGGCGAAGTAATCGTTTGGGGTCAGAGTGGCGGAGAACAGCACCCGTGCCTCGGCCTTTTGCAGAATGGGACGCAGTATCCCCGCAGGGTCAAGGCAGGTGAGCTTCACCCGCACGTCGTCCCCCTCCACCTCCACGAAGGTGGCGAAACGGCGGTCATAGTAGTCGGCGGCGGTGCGGAAGCTCCGCAGGGCGGAGGCCAGAGCATCCACCGTGGCATACAGGGGATGGGTCATATTCCGACGCAGCCAGCGGTCACAGAGGGTGGACAGGCTACGGGTGGCATCGCAGAGGGCCACGGGCTGGTTGCGATCCAGGCTCACGCCCCGTTTCACTCCGTCGGTGTCCACCACCGTGGTCTCGGCGCAGGCGTGACTCATGCGGGACAGAACCCCGATCAGGTCATCCAAGGAGGAGGCCTTGAGCCGAGGGGCGGTCTTGTCGTCCTCGGCGTAGCCTGCGTCCTCGGTGGGGAACAGAAGATCCCGCCCGATGCGAGTCTCCCACTCATGCAGAGTATTCTGAACCGCCATCACGTCGGTGAGGGACAGCACTCCGCTGTACATATCCCTCGCACGGTCGGGGAGGTTGTGGGCCTCATCCACAAGGAACAGATAGCGGTGTCCCTCGGTATGGGGAACACCCTCGGAGAAGTACCGTCGGAGGTAGACCGAGGGGGAGAAAACGTAGTTATAGTCGCATATGACGATCTCGCAAAGCTCGGACAGATCCAGCGCCAGCTCGTAGGGGCAGACCTGCCACTTCTTGGCGGCGGCACGGATGTCCAGCCCCGAAAAAACGGTTTTTCCGCCTCCCAAAAGGTCAAAGATCACCGACTCCACCCGATCAAAGTACCCCTTGGCGTAGGGGCAGGAAACGGGATTGCAGTAGGTGGAGAGGCGGCTCTCCCCCGCCTTGGCGGCCTCACAGATACAGGCGCTCTCCCTGGCCGTGATCACGCAGGCACGGACAGGGGTGGCGGCCTCATTGAGCTTTTGCACGGCAGAAAAGGCCTCCCGCCTGGTGGCGTTCTTGGCGGTGAGGTAGAAGATCTTATCGCATCTTCCCTCCCCGAAAACACGGACGGCGGGGTACAGGGTGGCTATAGTCTTGCCGATGCCCGTGGGGGCTTCGGCAAACAGGGTCTTTCCGGCGCGCATATCCCGCCAGCACTCCCTGATCATGTCCTGCTGGGCTTCCCGCACCTCCAGGTAGGGGAACACGGCGTTCTTGGCGGTTCTCCGCAGGGTGGTCTCCCGCTCCATCATGTCCTTGGCGCGGAGGAGGATCATGCGGAGGATGGCGGCGTAGCCCCCCTCCAACTGGCTGGCGGAGAGGATGCTATCTGCAAAGTAGGCCTCCTCCTCACGGCCGGGGGTAACGTAGGTGAGGCGGAGAGTCACTTGAGAGAGTCCCTTGGCGGCGCAGAGGAAGTAGCCGTAGCAGGTAAGCTGGGCCAAATCGGCCTCACGGGGGGAGCGGACGTAGTAGTCGGCCATGCCCGTGACCGACTTGATCTCTTCCACGATACACCCGCCTGCGGGATCGTACCACACCCCGTCGGCACGGCCGCTGACCGAAAATGTCACGCCCTCCATGCGGCAGGTATTGTGCAGGACTACCTCGGCGTGGTAGGCGGGGGTGGGCAGAGGCTCCGGGGGGAGGACTCGCTCCTCAGAGCCACGGGGCTTGCGGGGGGCTTCGGAGGTCAGGCCCATTCCCTTCCCTGCCTCACGGAGAGCTCGGAGCTTTTCATGGGTCTCTCGTCCTTCCTCGGCACGGCGGTACAGGTTTTGGGGAGGCACACGGTTATCCAGACTTCCACCCTTGAATGCCAGAGCGCAAAGCTCACGGACGGATATTTCGATCTGCCCTGTTGTGGGGTTATAGTGCATGAGGGTGCCTCCTTTCTCAATCCTTGGACGACGATCCTTCCCCTCTCGGATACCCGAGGAAAGCTCACTCCGCCGTTCCTTATCATTATACGCAAAAGCCCCGAAAAAGTCAAGGGATTCGACCAATTTCCCGTAGATCTTCCCCGCCCTCCCTGACAAAAACCAAGAGATTTTTCTTGACTTTTGATTGGGAAAGTGGTATGATATATTCGTAGGGGTATGGGCTTGACCCAGCCACCCCCAAAAAGGTATTCAATTTTCAAAATATAGAAAGGAATTACGATCATGTCCAACTACCTCGATAACTACAACCGCTGGCTGAACTCCGACAAGCTTACAGAGGCAGAGAAGGCTGAGCTTTTGTCCATCAAGGACGACGACGCCGAGATCCAGCTTCGCTTTACCGATTACCTCTCCTTCGGTACTGCCGGTCTCCGCGGCACTATGAAGGTGGGCATGAACGCCATGAACGTCCACACCGTGGCCTACGCCACCCAGGGACTCGCTCAGCTGATTCTGGAGGAGGGACGCGCCAAGGACGGCGTGGCCATCGCCTACGACAGCCGCAACAACTCCGAGCTGTTCGCCAAGACCGCCGCCCGCGTGCTGGCCGCCGCCAACATCCCCGCCTACCTCTTTGACGAGCTTCGCCCCACTCCCGAGCTGTCCTTCGCTCTCCGTGAGCTTGGCTGCGTGGCTGGCATCAACATCACCGCCTCCCACAACCCCAAGCAGTACAACGGCTACAAGGCCTACTGGGAGGACGGTGCTCAGCTCCCCCCCGAGCATGCCGACGTGGTCAGCGCCACCATGCAGCGGCTGGACATCTTTGAGGACGTGCAGCTGGCCGACTTTGACGAGGCTCTGGCCGACGGAAAAATCACCATGCTGGGGGCTGACATGGACGAGAAGTACCTGGCCTGCGTGCAGGCTCAGGCCGTCAACCCCGAGGCTGTGAGAGCCGTTGCCGACGAGCTGAAGATCGTCTACTCCCCCCTCCACGGCACGGGCTACCGCCTCGTCCCCGAGATCCTCCGCCGCACGGGTCTGAAGTATCTCTACACCGTGGATGAGCAGATGGTCATAGACGGCAACTTCCCCACCGTGCAGAAGCCTAACCCCGAGTACAAGGAGGCCTTCGACATCGGCATGAGGATCGCCGACGAGGTAGGCTCTGATCTCGTCATTGC
>JAFXJW010000014.1 GCA_017532045.1 Clostridia bacterium
GCATCCTCGATCTTCCGCGCATTCAGACTCCTTCGCCCCTCTGTGGGCGAAGGAGTCGCGCACGCAGGCGGTGGGTTCCGTAAGGGAGGCGCCGCGGAGCCTCCCTTGCGTGGCGCTCTTTTGGTACTTTTCTCTCGACAGGGAGAGAAAAGTACGCATGTCACTCTCCCCGATAAACCGCAATTTATTTATAAAAGCCCTGTTTCCCTCTTGACAAAACCTTTTATTTATGGTATACTGTCCCCATCAAACGATAGAGGCGCACTGCACGAACAGTACCCCACCCGAGAGGCCGCCGAGGCCGTGGGGGAAAGGCGTGGGTGCCGAAGCGGATGCCTTGGCAGGGCATTTGACTGGCCTTACGGAGAATATCCGTCGGGCTGTCGCAGAAATGCGGAGAGCTATCCACACCCGACGCCCTCTCAAGGGGGCTCGGAGGATATCCGTAGATTTGCCCGCTCCCTCCGAGGGGGCTTTTTCTATGGGTTCAAAATCGTATTGATAGAATTTTATATTGACCCTACACAGTTTTGCTAAAGGTTTTTGGAGATCCAAGAACCTTGCGATATTTGCCGTAGGCAAATTTGCCCCGAGCGCAAGCGAGGAGGTTTTGCAAAAAGGATCTTTGGTGGGGTTTGGGGCGGAGCCCCAAAAGAAAGGACTTAATCATGACCAACCGTACCGTATTTACCGGCGCCGCCACCGCCATCATCACGCCCCTCACCCCTGAGGGTATTGATTTTCAGCGCTATGGCGCTATGATCGACTGGCAGATCGCACAGGGCATTGACGCCATCGTGACCGTGGGCACCACGGGCGAGGGCTCTACCCTCTCCGACGAGGAGCACCGTGCCGCCATCAAGTTCTGCGTGGAGCGAGTGAACGGCCGTGTGCCTGTGATCGCAGGTACAGGCTCTAACGACACCGCTTACTCGGTGGAGCTGTCCCGCTACGCCGCCTCGGTGGGCGCGGACGCCATGCTGCTGGTGACTCCCTACTACAACAAGGCCACCCAGAAAGGCATGTACGCCTGCTCGGTCGCCGTGGCTGACGCCATTGACAAGCCCTGCATCCTCTACAACGTGCCCGGCCGCACGGGCTGCAACATGCTCCCCAAGACCGTAGCCGCCCTGGCCGAGCATCCCAACATCGTGGCCATCAAGGAGGCGTCGGGCAACATCTCCCAGATCGCCGAGATCGCCGCTCTGGTGGGCGACAGGATGGACATCTATTCGGGTAACGACGATCAGATCGTCCCCGTTCTGTCTCTGGGCGGCAAGGGTGTCATCTCGGTGCTGTCCAATATCCTCCCTGCCGAGACCTCCCTCATGTGCAAGAAGTTCTTTGAGGGTGACGTGGTCGGCGCGCGCAAGATGCAGCTGGACTACCTGGAGCTGGTGAACGCCCTGTTCTGCGAGGTGAATCCCATTCCCGTGAAGGCCGCCTGCGCCGCTATGGGATTGTGCGACGACTATCTCCGCCTCCCCCTGACCCCCATGGAGGACGCCAACAAGCAGAACCTCCTTCGCCTGATGCGGGGGGCGGGGATTAACGTATAAGGAGGACGCAAGGGCTCTGCTCTATCCCGCTCACCAGGGCTCTGCCCTGGACCCGCTCAAACCCTTTTTGCAAAACCTCCTCGCTTGGCTCGGGGCAAATTTGCCTGCGGCAAAGTTTGCGAGGGTTTGAGAATCCTAAAAACCTTTAAAGCAAAATAAGGGTTCGAGAGATCCGAAGCCCGAAGCCGAGGGGAGACCCCCATGGGGCCCCTGCCCCATTCGGATAGGGGAGCGGATATCTTGAATGCCAAAATCGAAGGATATACGATTATGAAATTACTGATTTCCGGTCTTTGCGGCCATATGGGCACTGAGGTGGCCAAGCTGGCGCTGGCGGGTTGTCGGGGTGCTGACCCTGCTGCAACCGTGGGTGTGGATATGAACGCCTGCGGCGCCGAAGGAATGCCCTGCGCCGTCAGCTTTGACGTTGCAACCGACTCCATCTTCACCACTGCCGACTGCATCGTGGATTTCTCCCACCACTCGGCTACCCCCGTCCTGCTGGCCTACGCCGTAGCCAACCGTATCCCCGTGGTACTGGCCACGACGGGTCACACCGAGGAGGAGAAGGCTGCCATCGAGGCCGCCGCCGCATTCATCCCCGTGTTCTTTGCCGTCAACTTCTCGCTGGGCGTAGCCCTGCTCATTGACACCGCCCGTCAGGTGGCCGCCGCCATGCCCGAGGCCGAGATCGAGATCATTGAGAAGCACCACAACCGCAAGCTGGACGCCCCCAGCGGCACCGCCTTGGCCATCGCTAACGCTCTGCGTGAAGTGCGCCCGGAGGCCGAGATCGTCACGGGACGGAGCGGCTACGGCAAACGCACCCCTCGGGAGATCGGCATCCACTCCATCCGCATGGGCAACATCGTGGGTGAGCATGAGGTCATCATCGGCACGCCCAATCAGACCATTACCCTGAAGCACGAGGCTCATGACCGCGCCCTCTTTGCCGAAGGCGCTCTGGCCGCCGCCGAGTTCCTCTGCAAGGGTCGCCCCGCCGGTCTGTATAACATGGCCGATCTCGTCAAGGCTCAAGCATGAAGCGCGCAAGGGCTCTGCCCTTGACCCTCACCGCATCTCCCACACGAATGGGGCTGGGGCCCCATGGGAATTTTCCCCTCGACAACGGTTTACGGATTTCTTTAAACATTTTTTTAAAGGTTTTTAGGATTCTCAAACCCTCGCAAACTTTGCCGTAGGCGAATTTGCCACGAGCAAAGCGAGGATGTTTTGCAAAAAGGGTTTGAGCGGGTCCAGGGCAGAGCCCTGGCCAGAAAGGTGCATCTATGAAAATCGCAATTTACGGCTACGGCAATTTGGGCAGGGGGGTAGAGGCCGCCATGAGGCAGAACCCCGACTGCGAGCTGATCGGGGTGTTTTCCCGCCGAGATCCCTCCGCCGTCAAGACCCGCACGGGGATTCCCGTGTACCCCGCCGCTGACATTCTGAACTACAAGGAGCAGATCGACGTGCTGATCCTCTGCGGAGGAAGCGCCACCGACCTGCCCGAGTTGACCCCCGCCCTGGCCAAGGATTTCTGCGTGGTGGACAGCTTCGACACCCACGCCAACATCCCCACCCACTTCGGACGCGTGGACGCCGCCGCCAGAGAGGGAAGAACCCTCTGTCTGATCTCGGCGGGCTGGGATCCCGGTATGTTCTCCATCGCCCGCGTGTATGCCCAGGCCATCCTCCCCGAGGGGCAGGACTACACCTTCTGGGGTCGTGGCGTGAGCCAGGGACACTCGGATGCCATCCGCCGCATCCCCGGGGTGCTGGATGCAAGACAGTACACCGTCCCCGTTCCCGAGGCGCTGGATGCCGTGGGTCGTGGGGAGAATCCTACCCTTACCACCCGTGACAAGCACACCCGTGAGTGCTACGTGGTGGCCGCCGAGGGAGCAGACAAGGCCGCCATTGAGGAGGCTATCGTCACCATGCCCAACTATTTTGCCGATTACAACACCACCGTCACCTTCATCACCGCCGAGGAGATGCAGGAACATCACATGGGGCTTCCCCATGGCGGCCGTGTCATCCGTAACGGCGTGACGGGGCTGGAGGGGGAGCATACCCACACGGTCAGCTATAGCCTGCGGCTGGACTCCAACCCCGAGTTCACTGCCTCGGCCATTCTGGCCTTTGCCCGCGCCGTGTACCGCATGAAGCAGAGAGGCCGCAGAGGTTGCCTCACTGTCCTTGACGTCGCCCCCGCCGACCTCTCCCCCCTGTCCGCGGAGGAGCTTCGGGCCCATATGCTCTAATGAAATGACCATAAAAATCCCGCCGAAGGAAATGCCCTCGGCGGGATTTTGGCTTGAAACAGAAATGTTTTAACGGTTTTTGGCGGGAGCAGGGCAGAGCCCCACCGCTCTCCCACACCAATGGGGCTGGGGCCCCATGAGGGTTCCCCCTCGGTTTCGGGTGTCGGATCTCTTTGACCCTTATTCTGCTTTAAAGGTTTTTGGAGATTCCAAAGAACCTTTTTTCAAAAAGGTTCTTTGGCCGCCGGAGGCAACGCCCCCTGCGGGTCAAGGGCAAAGCCCCTTTGGTCGTTCTCCATCAAGGCCGCAGGCCCATGCCGCCCTCCAGGGTGAGGGTCTCGCCGTTCATATACTTGAAATCGGGGTGAGTGAGCAGGACGCAGGCGCGGCCGATCTCGGCCTCGGGGTCGCCGTAGTGGCCGGCGGGGGGCATCTTCACGTTGGCCTTGAAGGCCTCGGGGTAGGTCTGCTCAAACTTCTCCAGCTGAGCCGTCCAGGCCAGAGGGCAGACCACGTTGGTGTTGATGCCGTCCCTTGCCCACTCGGTGGCGGCCACGCGGGACAGTCCTCGGATGCCCTCCTTGGCGGCGGCGTAGGCGCACTGGCCGTAGTTGCCGAACAGACCCGCGCCGGAGGCGAAGTTGATGATGCTGCCCTTGGTCTCCTTCAGGTAGGGATAGCAGGCCTGCATGTAGTAGAAGGTGGCGTACAGACCCGAGTACATGGCCAGATCGAACTGCTCGGTGGTGTGGTCCTGAATGGTCACACCGGAGGCCGAGGCCTGGGCGTTGTTCACCAGCACGTCGATGCGGCCGAACTCGGCCATGGCGGCGTCCACCACGGCCTTGGCGGTGGCGGCGTTGTCTGCTCCTGCGGCCATGTCGGCGGGAATGGCCAGAACCTTTACGCCGTAGAGCTTCTCCAGCTCGGCCTTGGCCTTTTCCAGCTTGGGGATCTGACGGCCCGTGATGACGAGGTTGGCGCCCTCCTTGGCGAAGGCGGTGGCGATGCCGTAGCCGATGGAGCCGCAACGGCCGTCGGAGAGGGTGGCGTAACCGGCTCCGGTGATGATGGCGGTCTTGCCTTGCAGATGATTGTTGTTCATGGCGGTTTCTCCTTTATATGGGATGGTATTGTTTTTAAGTTGGGACGGCAGGGATCCGCCCTGCATGATGGATACCTCATTATAACACATTATACCGAAAAAAACAACCCTTAATTGGTCGGAGGAAAAGAAATCCGCAAATTTTCACGGCGGTGGGGGAAGACTTGTCAATTCTTTTAAAAACCTTGACAGGGAAGCGCCTGTCGTGCTATAATAATTACGTTGAAACCTACAGAATGGGAGGACATCCTCATGATTATTTTGTTCCTTGCCCCCGGCTTTGAGGAGGTGGAGGCCCTTGCCCCTCTGGATCTGCTCCGCCGTGCGGGATTGGAGGTCGTCACCGTGGCCATCAACGCCCCCGGCACGTGGGAGGACACCGCTGCCGTTACGGGCACTCACGGCATCACCGTTCTGGCCGATATGACCGAGAGCGACTTTGCGGCGCGGTTGGGGGATGATTTCTCCCTCGAGGCTGTGATCCTCCCCGGCGGTATGCCCGGCGCCTCCAATCTGGACGCATCTTCCACCGTGGAAAAGACCCTGGAGCTGGCCGCCCGTACGGGCGCATACCTCTGCGCCATCTGCGCCGCCCCTCTCGTGCTGGGCAAGCGAGGCTATCTCATTGGCAAGCGAGCCACCTGCTACCCCGGTTTCGAGATGCTCCTGGAGGGAGCTACCACGGGCGGTAAGGTTATCCGAGACGGGAACATCATCACCGCCGCCGGCATGGGCGTGGCTCAGGAGTTCGGCTTTGAGATCATCTCGGCGCTGGTATCTCCCGAAAAAGCAGGGGAGATCCGCTCGGCGATACAAAGCATGTAAGAGAACGCAAGGGCGCTGCCCTTGACCTGCCAAAGAACCTTTTTGCAAAAAGGTTCTTTGGAATCTCCAAAAATCCTTAAAAAGCAAAAATGGTCGGAGAGATCCGATTCCCATTATGGAGAGGAGACCCCCATGGGGGCCCCAGCCCCATTTGGCGAGGGAGAGCGCAAGGGCTCTGCCCTTGATTTTCATAGGAAAAACGAAACATGAATCAACAACTTGAGAAAATCACATTACGCCGCCACTATGCGGACTTGCGGGGGAAGCTGACCCAAGCCGAGCGCACCGCCGCCGAGGGCGCCATATACGAGTCCTTGTTCTCTCTGCCCGCGTGGCGGGAGGCATCCGTCGTCTGCGGTTATATGTCCGTGCGGGGCGAGCTGAACACCCGCCCCATCCTGGAGCGAGCCACTGCCGAGGGGAAGACGGTCGCCCTCCCCGTTACGGTCACGGATGCCTCCGAGTGGAAAATGATCTTCCGCCCCCTGCCCGAGGGGGATCTCCACCGCCTCGTCCCGGCCCGCTTCGGCATTCCCGAGCCCGATGAGACCTGCCCCGCTCTGACCGACCCCGATCTTTCCCACGCCCTGATCCTCGTCCCCGCTTTGGCCTTTGATCACGAGGGCTACCGTTTGGGCTACGGGGGCGGCTACTACGATCGCTTTCTGAGGGGACTTTTGGAGGTGGAAATCCCCGTCACCACGGTGGGCCTGGCCTTTTCGGCCTGTGTTGCCAGGGTTCTGCCCCGCAGACCCCACGATATACCTGTCCAAATCATTCTTGACGAAAGGAGGATCATTTCCACCCATGGAGACCAGCCAAACCCCTGAGACCACCCCCGCAGGAAAGGAGAAGCACTCCCGCCTCTCCCCGGGGCAACGGGATTTCCTGAAGGGAAAATACGCCGTGTCCAATTCCGTCACGGTGCTGGTGCTGATCATCTACGCCCTTTTGCTTTTGTCACGGCTTGTGGATGCCGCTTTCCTGTCCCGTGAGAGTCAGTATCTCTCTATCATTCTGCTCCAGCTCATGATCTTCCCCATCCCCGCTTATCTCTACGTCCGTATGCGGAACGCGGATCCTGTTAAGCATTTGCGACTGACAAGGATCAGGCTCTCCCACCTGTTCCTTCTGCTGTCGGCGTCCTTGATGATGATCACGGGCTGTACCCTTCTGGCCATGCTGGGAGGCATGATGTCGGCTCAGCCCTCCTTTACCCTGTACGATACCTTCGCCTCGGCCAACGACGGCTCGGTGGGTGCCACCGTCCATCTGGTACTGGCCTACGGTATTCTGCCAGCCTTCTGCGAGGAGCTTGTGTTCCGTGGGATCATCTGCAGTGAGCATGAAAAGCACGGTATTCTTTATGCCGCCGCCGTCAGCTCCCTGTTCTTTGCCTTCCTGCATTTTGATCTCACCGCCTTCCCCGTTTACCTGTTTGCGGGCATGCTGCTCTCCCTTGTGATGTACGTTACCCGCTCCTCGGTGGCCGCCATGGTGGTGCATCT
Organism: Clostridia bacterium; assembly: GCA_017532045.1. Lineage (GTDB taxonomy): Bacteria > Bacillota > Clostridia > Oscillospirales > CAG-272 > CAMEON01. The sequence goes on from JAFXJW010000014.1 coordinate 7,265, forward strand.
CTGCTACAACCTTTTCGGCGTCTTCGTCCAAGCGGGACTCTCGGGCTACTGTAGAAGCACGGGAAGCATCGGTCTTCTGGTGGTGATCCTGGTCGCTCTTTTGCTTCTGTCGTCGGCCTTTTTCTGCGGGGAGGTCTCCCGCATCCTCCGCCACCGCGCCCGTACCGATCTTTTGGACTCCCCCGAGGAGATCTCCACCCCCGGTCTCAACCGCATCCCCCTGCGTAAGTGGCCCGCCATGCTCCTGTCCGCCTTTGCCTCCCCCGCAGGCATTATGGCCGTGGCGCTGTGGCTCTTCGGCGTGGTGGTGAATCTGGTGAGATGACTGTTTTGAAGGGAGAAGAATATGTCTTTGATTGAATCCATCCTTGCCTCGGACGCCCTTGTTTCCATCCTGCTGGTGATCGGCATCCTGGTCGTCGCCGCCCTTATCGGCGCTGCAATTCACGAGGCGCGCAAAGAGACCCGCCAAAAGGAGGCCTCCGACGAGGAGGAAGACTGGACACCTCCCGAGCCCGTGGCCTACCCCGCGCGGGTCGTGGACATGCAGGTGGTTATCGGCAATGCGGGCGGCCACAAGCGGCCCGAGACCGACGCCGCTTTTCTGGTGACCTTTCGCACCGACGACGGTGAAGAAATGGAGTACGACATCCCCGAGGAGCTGTACGTGACCCTGGATATCGACCAGGCGGGCACGCTGGTCATCCTCAATGACGATTTCTTTGATTTCGGAGGAGGGGACGAGTACGACGAGGCCGCCGTGGAGGCCTTTGAGGAGACCTTCGGCGGTGGGGAATGATTTTCCCCGAGCCTTCCCCCCTCGGGGAAGGTGCCGTGGGTTGCGTGGCGGAGAGGGCGACTTCACTCACCCCCTCTCAGTCGCCTTACGGTGACAGCTCTCCCCAAGGGGAGAGCTTTTTTGATGATTAGGCCTCCCCCGCGGCGGACAAATGCTCCCAAATGTCGGGGATTTTGCGAAAAAATTCAAAAACCCCTTGATAAATGCGGATAAATGTGGTATAGTATAAGGTGAAGAATTTTGGGCTTCCGTTTGCGACAGGTAACGGAAGTACCGCAAAGAAAGGTGGATACATCTATGACTTACAACAAGAAGACCATTGAAGACGTTGTCGTTGCCGGCAAGAAGGTTCTCGTCCGTTGCGACTTCAACGTGCCCCTGAAGGACGGCGTGATCACCAGCGACAAGCGTATCGTTGAAGCTCTGCCTACCATCAAGTACCTGAGAGATCAGGGCGCTATGGTGATCCTTTGCTCCCACATGGGCAAGCCCCACAACGTGTTCGACGCCAAGCTGAAGCTGGACAAGAAGGAGATCGCCAAGATCGAGAAGCTGCCCGAGGCAGAGCAGGAGGCCGCTACCGCCGCCGCTCTGGAGAAGGCTAAGGGCGACGTGAAGAAGTTCTCCCTGCAGGTCGTTGCCGACAAGCTCAATGAGCTGCTGGGCGGCGGCGTTGTCTTCGCAAACGACACCGTTGGCGAGGACGCCAAGGCTAAGGTCGCCGCTATGAAGCCCGGCGACATCGTTCTGCTCCAGAACACCCGCTTCACCGCAGGCGAGTCCAAGAACGATCCCGAGTTCTCCAAGGCTCTGGCTTCCTTCGCCGAGATCTTCGTAAACGACGCATTCGGTACCGCTCACCGTGCCCACGCCTCCACCGCCGGCGTGGTGCAGCACGCCGGTCTGCCCGCCGTTTGCGGCTACCTGATCCAGAAGGAGATCACCGTTATGGGTAAGGCCCTGTCCGATCCCGCCCGTCCCTTCGTGGCCAGTCTGGGCGGCGCAAAGGTCTCCGATAAGCTCAACATCATCAACAACCTCCTGACCAAGGTGGACACCCTGATCATTGGCGGCGGTATGGCGTACACCTTCCAGGCCGCTCTGGGCTACGAGGTCGGTAAGTCTCTCCTGGACGAGTCCAAGATCGACTACTGCAAGGAGATGATGGCTAAGGCCGAGGCCAACGGCGTGAAGCTCATGCTCCCCGTTGACGTGGCCGTTGCCGAGAGCTTCCCCAACCCCATCGACGCTCCCATTGACGTGGAGATCGTTCCCGTTTCTGCCATCCCTGCCGACAAGGAGGGTATGGATATCGGTACCGAGACCCGCGCACTCTTCGCTGAGGCTGTCAAGACCGCCAAGACCGTTGTTTGGAACGGCCCCATGGGTGTGTTCGAGAACCCCACTCTGGCCAAGGGTACCATCTCCGTGGCCGAGGCTCTGGCTGACTCCGACTGCATCTCCATTGTTGGTGGTGGTGACTCTGCCGCCGCTTGCGAGCAGCTGGGCTACGCCGATCGCATCACCCACATTTCCACCGGTGGCGGCGCTTCTCTGGAGTTCCTGGAGGGCCTGGAGCTGCCCGGCATCGCTTGCCTGATGGATAAGGAGTAAGCAGGGTGATTTTTGGGGCTTTGCCCCAAACCCCGCTTAAGAACCTTTTTGAGAAAAGGTTCTTAAGAATTTCCCAAAACTTTAAACATGAAAATCTCCATGAGATCCCTCTATTGGTTGCTATTGACTGAGTTTTTGAGGTTTCTTGAGGGAGGTCCGGAGGGAACTTCTTGCAAGAAGTTCCCTCCGGGAAAAGAAAAATACACAAAGGACATAAATATCATGAGAAGATATGTAATTGCAGGAAACTGGAAGATGAACATGACTCCCAACAGCGCCAAGGCTCTGATTGGTGAGATGAAGCCCCTGGTAGCAGGCAAGGACAACTGTGACGTGGTTCTCTGCGTTCCCGCTATCGACATCCCCGCCGCCATTGAGGCAACCGCAGGCTCGAACATCAAGATCGGCGCCGAGAACGTCCACTTCAAGGCCTCCGGCGCGTACACCGGTGAGATCTCTGCCGAGATGCTGGTTGAGGCCGGTGTTGAGTACGTTGTCATCGGTCACTCCGAGAGAAGACAGTACTTCGCCGAGACCGATCAGACCGTCAACCTCCGTACCCTTGCCGCTCTGAACGCAGGCCTGAAGGCCATCGTTTGCGTGGGTGAGACCCTGGAGCAGAGAGAGCTGGGCTACACCGAGACCCTGCTGAAGTTCCAGACCAAGATGGCTTTGACCAATGTCACCGCCGAGCAGATGAAGAACGTCATCATCGCCTACGAGCCCGTTTGGGCCATCGGTACCGGCGTGACCGCTACCGCCGATCAGGCTGACGAGGGCAACGGCTACGTCCGTGCCGCCGTGGCCGAGATGTTCGGCGCCGAGATCGCCGAGGCTACCGTTGTTCAGTACGGTGGCTCCATGAACGAAAAGAACGCCGCAGAGCTTCTGTCCAAGCCCAACGTGGACGGCGGTCTGATCGGTGGCGCATCCCTCGTGGCTGCCAAGTTCGCCGCCATCGTGGACGCTGCTCAGTAAGAGATAACGAAAAGAACGCCAAAGGGGGACTTTTTGCAAAAAGTCCCCCTCTGGACTCCCTTCAAAAACCTTCAAAAAGGTAATAATAAAAAATGTATTCCCCTTTTGAAAGTTTTTGATTATCAGCCATTTTATAATACCCCTATTAAAAAGTTCTTGGAAGGGATAGGGGCTTGGGGGAAGGGAGACCTTCTTTCAAGAAGGTCTCCCTTCCCCCAAAGGAGAAAACCATGGCCAAATACCGTCAGAGCCGCATCAATGAGGAAATGTTCAAGGAGGCGGCGCAGATCATCCGTACCGTAAGGGACCCTCGTGTCAGCGAGGCCTTCGTGAGCATCACGGGGGTGGACGTTACCCCCGACCTCAAGTTCGCTAAGATCTACTACTCCCACATGCAGGGAGACAAAAGGACCGTTAAGAAGGGTCTGGAATCCTCGGCCGCCTACATTCGCGGCCAGCTTGCTAAGAGTCTGAACCTGCGCATTACTCCGGAGCTGACCTTTGTGGAGGACACCTCCATTGCCTACGGCGCCAAGATCGAGAAGATCATCAGCGGCTTTACCTACGCCGAGCATCCCGAGGAGGAGACTGCCGAGACCTCTGCTCTGGACGAGCTTTTGGATGAAGATGATGACTGATCCTGTGATGCATCAAAGATTGACTATGCCCGAGGCCGCCGCCCGTCTTCCCGAGGGAGAGTCCGTCCTGATCCTCCTCCACCGCCACCCCGACGGGGATGCCGTGGGCGCAGGATTTGCTCTGAAGCGCCTCCTGGAGGCCAGAGGTTGTACCGCCTACTGTGTCTGCGAGGATGAGATCCCCGAGCGGCTTCGTTTTCTCACCGAGGGCCTGCAGGGAAGCATACGGGTAGAGAATCTGCCCGAGGGCTTTACCCCTGATCGCATTCTTTCGGTGGATACTGCCTCCCCTGCTCAGGCGGGGACGCTATACCCTCTGTATCAGGGGCGCATTGACCTCATGATCGACCACCACGCCAAGGGAGAGATGTATGCCGACGGCTATATCGATGGCTCTGCCTCCTCGGCGGGTGAGATGGTCTACCGCCTGTCCCGTGAGCTGGTACGGACGGGGGCGATTCCCTCCGTTCCCGAGGGTGTGGATCGTCTGCTCTACGCCTCCATCAGCGCCGATACGGGGTGCTTTCGCTTCAGCAACGCCACCCCCGCCACCCACCGCGCCATTGCCGAGCTACTGGAGTCCACTCCCGATGCCGCCGACATCAATCACCGCCTGTTCGGGGTCAAGTCCATGTCTCTGCTCCGCGCCGAGAAGGTAGGCTTCGAGCGCCTCCGCGTCCTCGCCGACGGAAGACTGGCCATCGTGGATATGCCCTATTCGGTCAAGGCCGAAATGGGCTTTGCTGACGAGCATTTTGATACCCTTGTGGACGTTGCCCGTGGGGTGCAGGGCGTGCAGGTGGCCGTGGCTATCCGTCAGCCCTCTGCAGAGGGGGTCTACCGTGTATCCATGCGTTCCTCCTGTCACGTGGACGTGGCCGCCATATGCGCCTCCTTTGGGGGCGGAGGGCACGTGAAGGCCGCCGGATGCACCGTCGTCTGCGAGGACGGCATGGAGGCCGTGATTGAGCAAGTCTGCCGCGCTATTCTGGCCGCCCTGTAAAATCCTGTTTTAAATGGATCATTTATGAATAAACCTCCCTGGGTCGGGTCATGATAATTCCATCATGCCCAACATAAGGAGGTTTTTCTATGTCCAAGCGCTTGTACGTAGCCATCGTGATCCTACTCATCGTCATGATGGCCATGAGCTTTCTGCCCGTCCACGGAGAGCAGGAGGTCTACGATACCGTGGTGCGTCTCCACGTCCTGGCCAACTCGGACAGGGAGGAGGATCAAGCACTCAAGATGGAGGTGCGGGATACCGTGCTGGAGGCCGCCGCACCCTATTTGGAGGGGTGTACCACCCAAGAGGAGGCGATTCAGTCTCTGACTCTACATCTGTCCGACCTGGAGGCCGTCGCCGCTGAGACCGTTACCGCCGAGGGGTACGATTACCCTGTGACGGTGCTTCTGGGGGAGGAGGACTACCCCACCCGCACCTACGAGTCCTGCGCCTTTCCTGCGGGCACCTACGTGTCGCTCCGTGTCTGTATCGGGGACGCCGAGGGGCAGAACTGGTGGTGCTGTCTCTTCCCGCCCCTCTGCCTGTCTGCCGCCACCGCCAAGTCTGAAAACGAGGACGCCTTCATTCAGGTGGGGTTGACTAAGGATCAGTACGGCATCATCACCGAGACCGAAAAGACCAAGTACAAGGTGCGCTTCAAGATCCTGGAAGTGATCGAGAATTGGTTCTGGTGATAAATTGGGGTTTATCGGGCTGCGCC
>JAFXJW010000165.1 GCA_017532045.1 Clostridia bacterium
CTCACCCCCGCCGAGATTACCTACCTCCTCGACCTCTCTGCCGATCTGAAGGCAAAGAAGAAGGCGGGCGTCCCCCACCGCCTCTGCGAGGGGAAGAGCATCGCCTTGATCTTTGAAAAGACCTCCACCCGTACCCGTTGCGCCTTTGAGGTGGCCGCCGCCGATCTCGGTATGCACCCCACCTATCTGGATCCCTCGGGCTCCCAGATCGGTAAGAAGGAAAGCATCGCCGATACCGCTCGCGTTCTGGGTCGTATGTACGACGGCATCGAGTACCGCGGCTTCGGACAGGAGATCGTGGAGGAGCTGGCCAAGTACGCCGGTGTGCCCGTGTGGAACGGTCTCACCAATGAGTTCCATCCCACCCAGATCCTGGCCGACTTCCTCACCATCCGTGAGCATTTCGGCTCCCTTGAGGGGATCAAGCTGGTCTACATGGGGGACGCCCGCTACAACATGGGCAACTCTCTCATGGTGGGCTGCGCCAAGATGGGTATGCACTTCGTGGCCTGCGCCCCCGCCAAGTATTTCCCCAACCCCGAGCTGGTGGCTCAGTGTCAGTCTATCGCCGCCGAAACGGGAGCCGTGCTGGAGTTCATGGAGGATCCCGTGACGGCCACCAAGGGGGCTTCGGTGATCTACACCGACGTGTGGGTGTCCATGGGCGAGCCCGATTCGGTCTGGGAGGAGCGCATTGCCGAGCTGACCCCCTACCGCGTTACCGCCGAGCTGATGCAAAGTGCCGGGGAGCAGTGCGTGTTCATGCATTGTCTGCCCGCCTTCCACGATCTGAACACCACCATTGGTAGTCAGATCCACGATAAGTTCGGCATTGACTGCATGGAGGTCGCTGACGAGGTCTTTGAGTCTCCTGCCTCCATCGTGTTCGACGAGGCGGAGAACCGCATGCACACCATCAAGGCCGTTATGGCGGCAACCTTGGCATAAGAGAAGAGAGAAACGGGAGAGCTTCCGCAGGGAGGCTCTCCTTTTGACAAGCATAGATACAAGGCCGAGGGTTTCTTCACAAAAAAACATTTTTCGGTAATAATACGGAAACAAATATTCCGTATAATGAGAGTGGGGATAAGCCTGTCGAATGTTTGATATCCCCGCCATTCCAAAGAAAGGATGCTTTTGCCTATGCAAAAGCCGAGGTCACGATCATGACAAAGTACATGCGCTTTTTTTCGCTGATCCTTGCCGTTGCCTGCCTGCTTACGGTTGCCCTTCTCCTTGGAGGGTGTAACGCCTTTGCGCGGCAGGATGAAGATCCGTATGCCGGCCTTTCCGAGGATGAACGGCGGATCCGCACGGTCGCCGACGCCGCGCTTCTGGATAAGTATGATCTTCCAGGGTGGGAGTACTTCGATATTATCGTCGACTACGGCTCCAACGGGAATATATACGTGGATTACGATTTTGTCATTGGCAGTTATTACTCTTATGAACATTATAAGGTGACCCTCGCCGCAGACGAAACCGTGACGTATGTCGACGGCTTCAATGCAGGGGATTATTCTCGGTATTGCAAGGCGGTCACGCCCGAGGCCGTTGCCGCCGCCGAGGCTTCCATGGCCGAGCAGATGGAGCGGTATGGTGAAAAGGATTATTCGGATTACTATCTTTCCGTGGACGCTCAGGGTTATCTTTGTCTGACCGGTGAGGTCATTGTGACGCTGGACGGGGCCCCTGACGGAGAGGGCGGATGCGGCATTGATCATGACCACGTATTCATCACGGCGCGCATTTGCTCCGCGCCTTCCGAGGCTTCTTGAACGGTTCCGTCGTTGTTTTGTGCAACCCTACAAGAACACCTCAGAAAAATCGTTGATTTTCTACATCAAATTGTCCCCTTCGATTCTCTCTGCTCCCTTGACAAAACTGTCGGTTTGTGATATAATAATTGAGGAATTTGATTTCTGCGACTGACGGATAATTGTGGAGCCTACCACAGTGGAACAGAAATCTGCAAGAGGGCGTTTGGCTCTGCCTGCGCTTTGTATATTGCCGACCGTCTGGGCACACTTATCTCGTCTGGAGCATAAGTGTGCCCTAATCTTTTTTGGAGGAAAAACCAGCATGAAAAAAGTTGGAATCATCATGGGAAGCGACAGCGATCTCCCCATCGTCCGTAAAGCTATGGACACCCTGACCGCCTTCGGCGTGCCCTTTGAAGTGCATATTTACTCGGCTCACCGTACCCCTGACGAGGCGGGTGTGTTTGCCGCCAAAGCGAGAGAGGACGGCTTCGGTGTCCTGATCTGCGCTGCCGGTATGGCCGCCCACTTGGCAGGCGCCATCGCCGCCCGTACCAGCCTTCCCGTTATCGGCATCCCCTGCAAGTCCGCAAGTCTGGACGGCATGGACGCCCTGCTCTCCACCGTGCAGATGCCTACGGGTGTGCCCGTAGCCACTGTGGCCATCAACGGAGCCGCCAACGCCGCCCTCCTGGCCATCCAGATGCTGGGCATTGAGGACGCAGACCTTTCCGCCAAGCTGGACGAGAAGAAGGCCAAGGACGCCGCCGCCGTGCTGGCTAAGGATGCAGCCCTGCAGGCTGAGCTGAACGGCTGATCCGTTTTTTCGAGCATTGCTTGAGGGCTCCTAGGAATCTCTGAAACCCTTTAGCATGTATTGCAAGAAATATTTTTTGAAAGTTCTTGAAAGTCTTGAAAACTTCTTTCAAGAAGTTTTCAAGTGGGGTTTGGGGCAACGCCCCAAGCGCTCTCCCCAACCCACGTATCACCAACGCATATACCGAACAGGAGAAAAACACTATGGGTGGATTTTTCGGAATAACCTCAAAACAGGACTGCCTTCTGGACGTGTTCTTCGGCACGGACTACCATTCCCACCTGGGCACCAGCCGCGCGGGTATGGCCGCCTTCGATCCCGAGATCGGACTTCAGAGGGAAATCCACAGCATTGAAAGCGCTCCCTTCCGTACCCGCTTTGCCCACGTTTTGGAGAGCATGAAGGGCACGGCCGCTATCGGCTGTATCAGCGACGGCGAGCCTCAGCCTCTGCTCATCCGCTCCAATCTGGGCACCTACGCCATTTGCATCATCGGCGCCATCAACAACGCCGAGGCGCTGATCCATCAGTACCTTTCCTTCAGCGGCGGTCACTTCAACGCCATGACCTCGGGAAAGATCAACCCCACCGAGCTGGTGGCGGCGCTCATTGACCAGAAGAGCAGCTTTGCGGAGGGTATCCGCTTTGCTCAAAAGGTCATCGAGGGTACGGCCAACATCCTGCTCCTCTGTGACGATGGCTCCATCATCGTAGCCCGTGACCGTCTGGGACGTATTCCCGTCCTGATCGGCAAGCGGGAGGACGGATACGCCGTTTCCTTTGAGTCCTTCGCTTACGTGAAGCTGGACTTTGAGGACGAGCGGGAGCTGGGGCCTGCCGAGATCGTACGGATATCCCCCGAGGGAATCGAGCAGCTCGCAAAGCCGGGGAAGGAAATGAGGATGTGCGCCTTCCTCTGGTCCTACTACGGCTACCCCACCTCTACCTACGAGGGAGTGAACGTGGAGGAGATGCGCTACCGTAACGGTGAGATCATGGCCGAGCATGACGAGGAGGCGGGCAACGCCGTGGATCTGGACTACGTCAGCGGCGTGCCGGATTCGGGTACGCCCCATGCCATCGGCTACGCCAACCGCAGTCACGCCCCCTTTGCCAGACCCTACGTCAAATACACCCCCACGTGGTCGAGAAGCTTCATGCCCGGCAACCAGTCGGATCGCAGAAAGACCGCCAAGATGAAGCAGATCGCCATTCACCAGCTCATCAAGGACAAGAACCTTCTGTTTGTGGACGACTCCATCGTGCGTGGCACGCAGCTTCAGGAGACGGTAGACTTCCTCTACTCCCACGGCGCTAAGTCGGTGCATATGCGCTCGGCTTGTCCCCCCATCATGTACGGCTGCAAGTTCCTGAACTTCTCCCGCAATACCTCGGATCTGGATCTCATCACCCGCCGTGTCATCATGGAGCTGGAGGGGCCTGAGGGCTTCAAGCACCTGAGCGAGTATTCCGACGGCAGTACCGAGCGAGGTAAGAATCTCCGCAAGGCCATCGCGGCTAAGTTCAATTTCTCCTCCTTGGAGTTCCAGTCCCTGGAGGGCGTGATCAAGGCCATCGGCCTTGAGCCCTGCAAGCTCTGCACCTACTGCTGGACGGGGAAGGAGTAAAAGTGGCACATGGGGCTTTGCCCCAGGCCCCACCAAAGGAACTTTTGCAAAAGTTCCTTTGGAATCCTCAAAACCTTTAAAAACAAAAATTCCATTCCAATCCCCTATTTGAAAGTTCTTGAAAGTCTTGAAAACTTCTTTCAAGAAGTTTTCAAGTGGGGTGTGGGGCAAAGCCCCGCAAATAAAACCAAATATCAACCGAAAGGAAGAACATCATGCATTCGATTTCCAAGTCTGAAAGCTACGCCGCCGCAGGCGTAGACATTACCGCCGGTTACAAGGCGGTCGAGCTTATGAAGGGGCACATCGCCCGCACCAAGAATGAGGGCTGTGTGGACGACGTCGGCGGCTTTGGCGGCTGCTTCGGCTTGAACGTGGCCGGTATGCCTGATCCCGTGTTGGTTTCGGGCACCGACGGTTGCGGCACCAAGGTCAAGATGGCCATCCTCATGGACAAGCACGACACCATCGGTATCGACGCCGTGGCTATGTGCGTCAACGACATCATTTGCGTCGGCGCAAAGCCTCTGTTCTTCCTGGACTACATTGCTTGCGGTAAGAACATCCCTGAGAAGATCGCCGCCATCGTGGGCGGCGTGGCTGAGGGCTGCGTCCAGTCGGGCGCCGCACTCATCGGCGGCGAGACCGCCGAGCATCCCGGTATGATGCCCGTGGAGGAGTACGACCTGGCAGGATTTTCGGTGGGTATCGTGGACAAAAAGAAGATCATCGATAACACCACCATGAAGGCTGGCGACGTGGTGATCGCTCTGGCCTCCACCGGCGTTCACTCCAACGGCTTCTCCCTCTGTCGCAAGGTCTTCAACATTGATCAGAATCCTCCCTCCCTGTACGTCCCCTGTGACGAGCTGGGCGGTAAGTCCATCGGCGAGACCCTGTTGACCCCTACCAAGATCTACGTCAAGTCGGTGCTGGCCCTTCTGGAGAAGGTAGCTGTTAAGGGTATCTCTCACATCACGGGCGGCGGCTTCTACGAGAACATTCCGAGAAGCATTCCCGAGGGTCTGGGCGCCCGCATTCGCCGCGCTGACGTCAAGGTTCTGCCCATCTTCGATCTCATCGCCAAGACCGGCAATATCCCCGAGCGTGACATGTTCAACACCTACAACATGGGCGTTGGCATGAGCGTCGTGGTCTCTCCCGAGGACGTGGATACCGCTCTGGAGATCCTCCGCGAGAGCGGCGAGGACGCATACCTCATCGGTGAGATCGTGGACGCCGCCGAGCTGGGTGGCGAGCAGATCGCCATCGTTTGATGTCGTCGGGTGATCCACTATGACGGATAAGCAAAAAAAGATCGCCGTTCTGGTTTCGGGGGGGGGCACCAACCTCCAAGCGCTGATTGACGCCCAAGGGCGCGGCGAGCTGGGGGCAGGGAAGATCACCTTGGTGATCGCCTCCAAGCCCGGTGTGTTCGCCCTGGAGCGTGCCGCCAATGCGGGCATCGAGGGCCGTGTGCTGGCTCGTAAGGACTACGACAGCATCGCCGCCTATTCAAAGGCTCTGGCGGACGAAATGATCGAGGCGGGCATCGACCTCGTGGTGCTGGCGGGATTCCTCACCATCATCGACGAGCAGGTCTACGAGGCCTTCCCCAACCGCATCATCAACGTTCACCCTGCCCTTATTCCTTCCTTCTGCGGCAAGGGCTTTTACGGACTCTACGTCCACGAGGCCGCTCTTGCCAAGGGCGTGAAGGTGTCGGGCGCCACCGTTCATATCGTCACCCCCGAGTGTGATGCGGGCCCTATTATCCTGCAAAAGGCGGTGGAGGTCAAGGAGGGAGACACCCCCGAGATCCTGCAGCGTCGCATCATGGAGGAGGCCGAGTGGAAGATCCTCCCCGAGGCGGTACGCCTGTTCTGCGAGGATAAGATCACGGTGGAAGATAACCGTGTGTTTATCAGACAATAAACGGATTCCGTAGGGGCGATTCATGAATCGCTCATGTCCGAAACAGAGTGTCGGGCGATTCGTGAATCGCCCCTACAACACATTTTATCACGTATTAAAAAACAAGGAGCATAAACATGAAGGTCAACACCATTGCAAAGGAACTGAACTCCCTGGCCTACCACGGCCGTGGCATCATCATCGGCAAGTCTGCCGACGGCAGAAAGGCCGTCACCGCCTACTTCATCATGGGTCGTAGCGTCAACAGTCGCAACCGTGTGTTCGTGGCTGAGGGAGATGCCATGCGTACCAAGGCCTTCGATGAGTCCAAGATGGTGGACCCCCACCTCATCATTTACTACCCCGTTCGTGTGCTGGGCAACAAGACCATCGTCACCAACGGCGATCAGACCGATACCATCTACGATCTCATGGACAAGCAGATGACCTTTGAGCAGGCGCTCCGCACCCGTGAGTTTGAGGATGACAGTCCCAACTTCACCCCCCGCATCTCGGGCATCATCCACCGTGAGGACGGGGACATGAACTTCGCCATGTCCATCCTCAAGAGCGCCGAGGGCGACGACTCCTCCTGCGAGCGCTTCACCTACGCCTACACCAATCCTATTTGCGGCCGCGCCAAGTTCATCCACACCTACAGCTGCGACGGCAACCCTCTGCCCTCCTTTGAGGGCGAGCCCAAGACTCTGGAGCTGCCCAACGTAAGCATTGACGAGTTGACTGATCTGATCTGGACGAATCTGAACGAGGACAACAAGGTGTCTCTCTTCGTCCGTTACATTGATCTGGCCTCCGGCGAGAGCGAGACCAGAATCATCAACAAGAACGCATAATCAAAGGAGATGACCGACATGAAAGAATTCGAGCTGAAATACGGCTGTAACCCCAACCAGAAGCCCTCCAAGATCTATATGAAGGACGGAAGTGACCTGCCCATTACCGTGCTGAACGGCCGTCCCGGTTACATCAACTTCCTGGACGCCTTCAACGCATGGCAGCTGGTCAAGGAGCTGAAGGCCGCTCTGGGTCTGCCCGCCGCTACTTCCTTCAAGCACGTCTCCCCCACCTCCGCCGCCGTGGGTCTGCCTCTGGACTCCGCTCTCAAGAAGGCCTGCTTCGTAGAGGACATTGAGGGTGTTGACGAGTCTCCCTTGGCTTGCGCTTACGTCCGTGCCCGCGGCACCGACAGACTTTGCTCCTTCGGTGACTGGGTTGCACTCTCCGATGTTTGCGACGTTACAACAGCTAAGCTAATCGCACGCGAGGTTTCCGACGGAATTATCGCTCCCGGCTACGAGCCCGAGGCTCTTGAAATTCTCAAATCTAAGAGAAAGGGCGGCTACAACATCGTAAAGATCGATCCCGAATATAGGCCTAATCCTGTTGAAACAAAGGACGTTTACGGTATCACATTCGAGCAGGGTCGCAATGAGTTCAAGATCGGTGAGCACCTTCTTGAGAACATTGTTACAGAGAACAAAGAACTCCCCGAGAGCGCAAAGCGTGACCTCATCGTTGCTCTTATCACTCTCAAGTACACTCAGTCCAACTCCGTATGCTACGCTGTGGACGGTCAGGCCATCGGTGTCGGCGCCGGTCA
>JAFXJW010000166.1 GCA_017532045.1 Clostridia bacterium
GCGACGAGAAGATTTTTCGTCAGTCTAAACAAAAAGCCGCACGTATAGTTGATCCTATACGAAGGATTTTTGTGACGAATGACGGAAAAGATTCCGTCGATTCGCTGTGCGAGGGGTTTTTAGAGGTGCCCTGCAATTTATCCGTCACCTCTCAATTCCCTTACTCAAACAAACCTTCGCAAAACCTCTCGGTAAACGCCTCCTTGGCGGCGAAGTCCATGGACATGGCGTAAATCTTTTCCAGCTCAAAATGGTGGGTCGAGGCTACCGACAAATGCCGCAGAGCCGTATCGGTCAGCTGCTCCCGTAGGGATAGGGTACGGCGCAGCTCCCCACGAATGGCACGGAGAGCCTTGGCATCAGCGTAGCGGCGCAAGGACAGGGAGCGGACGGGAATGTTCTCCGGAGGCTCAGCATCCCCTACCAGAACACAAAGCCCTGTGGCGGGGTAAAACAAGCCGTCGACCTTGTGGGGATATACGGGGTGATAGGACACCAGCACCTCATGGCCACCGGCAAGTGAGACCTCCAGCATGGCCTCCGTCAAGCGGTAGCCCATGCCGTATCCCTCATCCGCGATCAGCAGATGACGGGCGGCGGCCTCGTAGCTATGTAGGGTGTGCTTCCCTGCCATACTCACCCCACGGCGTAGGGCGGGAATGGAGGAGTAGGCTTTTCCCCGGGGCTGATCCCGCAGCAAACGATTCGCCAGCGCAGATATGCGATCACGGGCAACACAGGGAATCGTCAACGCATCGGCTATGGCATCCATGCATCCTGCGGCGGACAGGGCGGCGTAGGCGTTGGCGTAGGCGACTGATTTCTGCTTGACCAAGGCCGCAACGGTCTCCCTCTGTCCCGCCAGCGCACGAAAATCCCAGAACGCCCCCAGGTTCAGAATATCCTCCCATGCCCCCGGGAGGGTAGGCTCATAGCCATGAGGTGGAGTTCCGTCGATCACTCCCACCGTCGGGTATCCCTGTCGGCTCAAGATCAAGCCGTCCAGAGAGGCGGGGTCAGAGGAGCAAAGGTATTCGACGACGGTATAGTCCCGCTGACGGGCATGGCGAGCCACCGTCCGCATAAAATGGCTCTTTCCCGTTCCGGGGCCGCCCTTGATCACGTAGAGTCGATCCACACGGGTATCGGCGAACACCTCGCCGTAGTAATTTTTAAAGCCCTTGCAGGAATTGGAGGCGGCAAAGCATTGACGGGGAAGGTACGTATCCTGTGTCGTGGAGGTCATGTCAGTCTCCTTTCGGAATGATTTCCTTACAGGATATGCACTTCCCTCGCCTTGGGACATTCAACCGAAGAGCTTTTGTCTCCTCCTTGACCTCCTCCCGCAGAAGGACCAGCACCCCGAGATTGAGCAGAGTCATAACCGCAATAGCGGCATCGGCCACCGTCCACGCAAGGGTGGGAGCGGTCAACGCTCCTACCGCCAAGGAGGCGGCGATGACCACCACGTAAACCCCCTCGGCGATCCTACTCCAACGCCGAGCCGCAAAGAGGTACTGCACGCAGGTCATGCCGTAGTGAGCCCAGGACACCACCGTCGCCACGGCGAAAAGCAGGATGGATACTGCAAAGAAGCCCCCCGCCCATTCCCCCAGCACGGAGGAGAAGGCGGCTTGGGCGGTGTGGGTCACATCCTCGCCAAAGGCCACAGGGCCGCTGTCGCTGACCAGAATGCACAGGGCGGTAACGGTACAGAGAAGAATCGTATCCACGAAGACCTCCACCAGCCCGAAAAGTCCTTGACGGGCGGGGAGATCGGTATGGGCGGCAGCATGGGCCATGGGGGCCGTCCCACAGCCCGCTTCGTTGGACACCAGTCCCCGCATGACACCGTAACGGATGCCCCGTGCCGTGAGAAATCCCAGCACCCCCGCTCCCATACTGCTCGGAGTAAGGGCATCCTCCCATATGGAGACGAGTGCGGCGGGGATGCGCTCACGGCGCAGGATCAGCACGGCCACACAGACGGCC
>JAFXJW010000167.1 GCA_017532045.1 Clostridia bacterium
GCGACGAGAAGATTTTTCGTCAGTCTAAACAAAAAGCCGCACGTATAGTTGATCCTATACGAAGGATTTTTGTGACGAATGACGGAAAAGATTCCGTCGATTCGCTGTGCGAGGGGTTTTTAGAGGTGCCCTGCAATTTATAAAAAGAAACCCGCCCTGAGGGGCGGGCTTCTGTTATTGCAGGTGCATGCTGTCTGCGTTCAGGAAGGCATGAGCCGATAGCATGGAATCGGTGGAGATGACGGTGGAAGCGCCGCACACACGGCAAGTGACCTTGATACCGTCCTCGGTGATCTCGGCCTCGTAGCGACTCTCATGGGGGTGATCCTCGTCTGTGCTGTGAGAGGTCACCTCCTCGGAGGGACCTTCCTTCGGATCGGGATGGCAATGGCAGTAGATCTTTCCCTCGGCATCCAGATCGTCAATGACGAAGAGAATGATGTCCAGGATCTGAGGATCGGGGAGATCCTGCTCGTCGCCGTGGAGAGCCGAGAAATCCGTGATGCCGTTCTGCTCCAGAAGATCCAGAAGCTCCAGCTCGGTGCGAGCCAACTCGGCCTTGACGGCGTTCATCTCGCCTGTAAAGGCGATGTTGATGTCCGAGTAGGGGCAGGGGAGGACGAAAAGCTCGTCGGAGAAGAACAGAGAAGCGTTCACCGTGAAGGTGTGGGGCTGGGAGCAGATGAGGCAGGGAACGGTCAAGCGTACCGTGCCATCACGGTTGTAGATAATCTTCAGCTCGCTTTTCCCGCAGGTACACCTGAGCTTGACCATGTCAGCCGAAAGGTTGAACAGACCCACAGCGCTCATAATGCCGCCTCCGCAATCGGGGCAGCGGTAAGCCACGGTGGTACGTTTTTCATTAAGAAGCATAGCGGTTTCCTTCCTGCCCTCAGAGGGCTCCGAAACATTTGGGAATGGGCTTCAAGGGTTAGTATATGACCAAAGTAAGCAGGGCGTCACGCCGAAGCGCGACACCCTGCGTGTGTTTTTTATGGAAGAGAATTACTCGGCGTCGGCTGCGGTTGTCTCGGGCTCAACGGTCGTCTCCTCGGCCACGGTGGTCTCGGGAGCAGTGGTAGTCTCCTCGTGGTCATGATCGTGATCGTGAGCAGTGGTAGTAGTAGCCGTAGTCGTGGTAGCGGCGGTGGTCTCGGGCTCGTAGTCGATCTCCACGTTGTACTTCTCAACAGCGGCCTCAAACCATGCGGTCAGCTTTTCCTCGGCGAGGGCATCGCGGGCGGTCAGCTTCCAGGTCTCCTCATTCTCGTCCTCGTACATAGCGACGACGTAGCCGGTAGTCTTGGTGCTGTTGGTGGAATCCTTGACGGCAACGGTAGTGATATCACCCTTAGCGCGACCCTCGGCATAGAGCCAATCAGCAAACTCCTGGCTGCTGCTCTTCATGGACTCGTGGGAGATGCGCTCGGAAATCTCAGCGGAGTAGCCGGGAGCATATTTCTCAACCAGCTCGGCAAACTTCTCGGGAGTCTTGGCCGCCTTCAGCTCGGTAGCGAAGGCCTCGGCCTTCTCTGCGGCGGTCTTGCCGTTCTCCACGGTGGAGGCATCGTCGGTAACGAATACGTAGTAAGCATTCTTGGTGCGCTCGGTATCTAGCTTCATTACCTCACCGACTACGTACCAGGTGTAGGTGGTGACGGTAGTTTCCTTGCCGGTGGTAGAATCCTTGGAGGTGGTGGTAGTGGGGATGAGCTTGGTGTCGCCCTCCTTGCGGCCCTCACCGAAGAGCCACTTGACCAGATCGGTGGCGTTGGAGGCGGTGGGATCGGACCAAGTAGAGGAGGAACCGGTAACCTTGTTCAGCTCGGTCTTGGCAGTGGTGTTGATGTTGGAGCAGATGGTGTAGGCGGCCTTCTTGTAGGTATCGGTGTCGGTGGCGGAGAAGACAGCCTTGGTGTCCTTCTCGGCCAGATCGTTGAGCACCAGAATGGTGGTCAGGACGTCAGCCTTGGTCTGCTCGGCGGTCTCGGTGGTCTCGATCTTCTTGTCGGTGATATTGGTCTTGTACAGAGCGTCGAACTTGGTGTCCACGTAGTACTTGACAATGGCGATCTTTACGTCCTTTGCGGTCTTGCACTCCTCCAGACCGTACTTGTCCTTCAGGGCGCTGCTGACCAGCTTGTAGGAGGTGTAGGCGGTGGAGTAGAAGGTGGACTTGTTCTCGTCACGGTACTTCTCGATCTCCTCCATGGTGGTAGCATCGGAGTAGTCCTCGTGGAGCTTCTCGGCGTACTCACCTGCGATGAAGTAGTACTCCATAGCGGAGCGAACGGTCTGCTCGGTCATACCCTTGCCGATCCAGTTCTTGAGGTAGTTGGAGAAGGAAACGCCGTTGACCTTGGCGGTCTCCTTGAGGGAGTCGATGTACTCGTTGATGTCAGACTCTACCTTGGTCTTGTACTCGTCGTAGAGGCCTGCCTCCTTGGCGCCCTCGCAGTAAGCCAGATACTGCTCGGCATATGCGTAGGCGGATGCGTCAAAGGTGCCGGAGCCTACGGTGGAGGGGATCATGTAGTTGGCATACTCTGCGCCGGATGCAAACATCTTGGTGATTCCGTAGGTATCCTGCATCAGACCGTACTGGTAGTACATGAACTCGGTGTAATACTGGTTCTGAGCAACGTGGAAGCGGTAGACGTCCAGCTCCTTTTCGTTGATCTTGATGTTGTTGCTCTTGGCGGCGTTGTCCATGCGGCCGATGATGCCGACGGAGTCAACGAAGGTGTAGCCCAGAATGGCTACGACAAGCACGAGGGTCACGATCAGAATGAGGGTGACGTAGGGAAAATCGCGCTTGGATTTGACTTTTTGATTCATTGTCGAAGATCCTTTCTTTGTATCCGATATTCTCTGCCGAAGGGCAGTCATACGGGATTTCTGTGTTTTAAGCGCATACCCGGGGAGCATACGATCAAACAATATTATTATTATAACTCTACTTCATGTTCTTTTTATGAACGAGCCATGAATCGGGATAAAATTTTTGAGTATTGAATGAAAAATTTCGAAAAATAGGGAGAGGTGAGGGATTAAACATCCATGATGATGGGTAGGATCATGGGCTTGCGCTTGGTCTTTCCGTACAGGTATTTGGTGATATCGTCCTTGATGGCCGCTTTCATCTCAAACCAATCCCGACCCGAGCGACGGAGGCTGATGTCAATGGCGTCCGTGGCGATCTTGCGCACCTCATCCATAAGCTCCTCGGATTCACGGACGTATACGAAGCCGCGGGATACGATATCGGGACCCGATACACGGAAGCCCGAGGCGGCGTCCACGGTGGCTACCACCACGATGAGGCCGTCCTGAGACAAATGCTTGCGATCACGGAGGACGATGTTGCCCACGTCACCCACGCCCAGACCGTCGATCAGCACTACGCCGGAGGGAACGGTGCCGCCCCAGAGGGCACCCTTCTCGCTGATCTCCAGCACCTTGCCGATATCCGAGATGAACACGTTCTCGTGGGGAATACCCATGGCTACCGCCAGATCACGGTTGGCGGCCATGTGCTTGTACTCGCCGTGAACCGGCATGAAGTACTTGGGTCGGGTGAGACCCTGCATGAGCTTCAGCTCCTCTTGACAGGCGTGACCCGATACGTGTACCTCCACCGAGGCGTCGTTGATGACGGTGACCCCCATCCTGGACAGCTCGTTGATGATGCGGCCTACCAGCTTTTCATTGCCGGGGATGGCGGAGGCGGACAGCACCACCAGATCACCAAAGCCCAGAGACACCTGAGAATGCTCTCCGAAGGCCATGCGGTAGAGGGCCGACATAGGCTCGCCCTGAGAGCCCGTGGTGATGAGAGTCAGCTCCTCGGGCTTGTAGCGCTTGATGTCGTTGATGTCGATCAGCACGCCGTCGGGCACCTTCATGTAGCCCAGCTCCACGGCGGCGGAGACGATGTTGATCATGCTGCGACCCGTAACCGCTACCTTGCGGCCGTGGCGAGCCGAGATGTTGATGATCTGCTGGACACGGTGGACGTTGGAGGAGAAGGTGGAGATCACGATGCGGCGATCCGTGTGCATGGTGAAGATGACCTCCAGGGACTTGCCCACCTTGGTCTCCGAGGGGGTGTATCCGGGACGCTCGGCGTTGGTGGACTCGCACATGAGGAGGAGCACTCCCTCCCGACCCAGCTCACCCAGACGGGTGATATCCATCATCTCGCCCTCAATGGGAGTCAGATCCAGCTTGAAGTCGCCGGAGTGGACGATCATGCCGAGGGGGGTGTTGATGGCTAAAGCGCAGGCGTCGGCGATGGAGTGGTTCACACGGATGAACTCAACAGTGAAGGACGCACCCAGACGGACGGTGTCCCCGTGACGAACGCAGCGGAGATCCGGCTTCCAGGGAAGGGTATGCTCCTGAAGCTTGTTCTCAATGATGCCCAGCGCCAGACGGGTGGCGTAGATGGGCATATCCAGCTTCTGCAGGATGTAGGGGATGGCGCCGATGTGATCCTCGTGGCCGTGGGTGATCACCATACCGCGGATGCGGTGGCGGTTCTGCTCCAGATAGGTCACGTCGGGGATCACCAGGTCGATGCCGGGCATTTCGTCCTCGTCGGGGAAGCCGATGCCGCAGTCGATGATGATGATGTCATCCCCGTATTCCACCACGGTCATATTCTTGCCGATCTCGTTGAGACCGCCCAGAGGGACGATGCGGAGCTTAGCCCCGGGGATCTTTTTCAGGGGAGCGGAGGGCTTGCGGCTCACCTGCTTTTGGGGAGCGGCCATGACGGTGTCGGCGGTCACTACCACGGAGTTCTCGGCGGAGACGATGGAGGGAGCGCCACGGCGATTCCTTGTATTGCTCTTCTTTTGAGAGGAGGCGGGCTGGTTTTCCTTCTTGGGAGAAGCAGTCTCCTTCTTGGGAGGGGTATGCTCCTTCTTGGGGGTAGAGCCTCCTGCCTTGCCGGAGGTATGGGAAGAGTTGTTTTTTTTGCCATTCCCGTTGCTCTTGACGGACTCGCCGGTCTTGTTGGAATTTTTCTTTCCCTTGCGGTTGTGGGTGGGAGCGATAGCCTTTTCCACGGGAGCCGTTTCGTTTTTCCCTCCGTGGCGGGGCTTGGGGGGCTCTGTATCGTAGTCAAAGGGGGAGAGGATCTCGGGGGTGGCCAGAATATCCCGAGAGCCGATGCGGAATTCACCGCTGCCTCGGCCGCCCTTGAACTTCAGGGATTTGTTTTCCTTGGGGGAGCGGGACTGTCCCCCGCCCCTCTTTTTGTTTCGGTTGTTTTCACTCATTGTTGCTTGTTACCATTATTCCTTTCTGTTCTCCCTTATGTGAAATATGCCTCATGGGCCCGTCGGGAGAGTACAAGCGGGCGCAGAGGACGAGCCGCATCCGTCCTGTGACGGGCGGGAGCTGTTTCCCACGGTGGGGAAACCTTATGTAATGTTACGCTTTCAACGCAGGGATAGATCCCAGACTCTGTCAACGCACGAAAAAACCTCTGCCCCCAAATGGGCGCAGATATCCTGTGGATTTTCAGGCAGGGAATCACAGAGAGGCGACGCAAGGTTGTGGAGATCCTGCGAGGGTATCGAACCATCACGACCCGTCCGATACGTGTACCCCCTATCTGTGTCACATGCGTTATGCACCGCCCTGGAGAAGGGGCGGGCGACCGAACACAAACATCCTCTATATTATACACCAAAAGCCGCCGTCTGTCAACTCCCAATTTTCCTTTGTCGAAGGGTTTGTAGGATTCGTGGAGGGAGACTGCCCTGAGATCTGTCCGTCACAACAGAAGCCACAAAAGCCCTACTGTGCCGCCGCCCGAAAGCAGCCCCGCCAAGAACCACATGACCCCCCGCAAAACCCCCTTGCGAGGCAGCAGGGGAGAGCGTGTGTCGGAGGCCTCTCCCCGACAGCCCGCCATGCTGTTCTCCAGTATGCGGTTGGCCTCCCATAGCATGTCCGGCTCGTCCCGACCGCCTCGGTCAGCCTCGGGGCGTACAACGAAATAGGCCTCCTCGAACATGCGACTGTCACGGGTACGGACGACGATCATTCTTTTTTCTGCGCCTCTGAGCATGAATGCCTCCTGTGACGGTGGATTTCCACGCCTGTGGATCGGCGTTGGATGCGTCTCGGAAAGGATTGACCGCTTATGCCCTCATTAATCGCCGAGGCGCATATTCTCTCCTGCGCAGAACGAAAAACAGCGGTGAAGCCCCTGCCTGCCGTCGGTGCTTCGGAGCATATGCGTTGCTTTTCTGCGGGTTGGGAAATGTTACCAAATGGTAAAAAATGTCACAACCCCTTGACAATCGTCGAAAAAGGGAATATAATGATGAAAATGATTCCCACAGGAGGATACAGACATGAAGGTTGGCGGCGTGATACGCACCATTGATCGACTGGGTAGAATCGTGATCCCCAAGAGCATGTGCAAGAGCCTGGGTATTCAGGCCGAGGACGAGCTGGACGTCACCGTGGAGGGTGAGCGCATCATCCTGCAGAAGTGCCGTAACGGCTGTGTTTTCTGCGGCTCCTCCGATAGGCTGGTGGTGTTCAACGGGCGCAAGGTCTGCGCCGACTGCGTGGACTCCATTTCCACGATGAAATAAGGGAAGCTCTCCCACATAGAAAAGACCACCCGCGGATCATCCTGCGGGTGGAACTTTTCGCAATTTGCGCTTGACAAATGGGGAAGTATCTGCTATAATGTAGTGGTTCATAATAGAATCCATAACGAGGTGTGGCGCAATTGGTAGCGCGCTAGCTTTGGGTTAGCGATCCCAAAACGATTGAGTATCGTTTTGGGGAGCGGTGGAGCCCAAGCAAGGAGAATTGGAAGCAAATACTTTTGCGCGCAATTCGACTATGCGACGCGAGTGGGCGGACAAAGCACACCGCGGAGAGAGACGAATCAAAAACAGAATGATATTTTAACGGGGTGTGGCGCAGTTGGTAGCGCGCGACGTTTGGGAGCATGCAGGCGGCTTTCGCTTCTTGATTTTCCAAACGCTTAAAAGCCCTTGTAAACACTGACTTTTTCGGGTGTTACCCTTTTCAAAAAAACACCGACAAAATGTTTTGACCACAGATTTGACCACTTACGGAAAATGACCTAAAAATCGAATATTTTTCACACTTCGGGGTGTGGCGCAGTTGGTAGCGCGCGACGTTTGGGAGCAGGACACCGACCACACTCTCCGAGAAAACAAAAAACGCCGAAAGCCCTTGAAAACACTGACTTATTCGGCA
>JAFXJW010000168.1 GCA_017532045.1 Clostridia bacterium
AGGGACATATCGACATCTTTTTTCGTCGATATACACCCTTCGGGTGTTCGATATACCGCTGACGCGGTTCGATATGCCGCTGTGCGCCTCGATATGCCCCCTACGGGGCGTGAGGGCTTTCAGCCCTATAAACCCCAATTTGAATCCATCCGCTCTTTAATTCTGCGCTTTGCATTTCGTATTTTATATTGAAATTTTCTTCCTAACCTCTTGCAATATTAGCGGATCTATGGTACAATTATATATAATTGTGCGCAAAAATAAGAGCAAATTGCAAAATCGGAGGTTGTCGTGGAACAGATCTATACCATACCTGTAAACGAGGCCTTTGAGGCCTCCCGTGATAACCCCGCCTGCGGCTGTCCTCTGTGCGCTATTTACCGCAAGCTGGAGGAGAACGAGCTGGATCTCATCCTCGGCGCTTCCATGATGGAGCCCGATGTCCGTATTAAGACTAACGAGCAGGGCTTTTGCCGCCTCCACTACGATCTCATGTTCGTCCGCAAGAACCGCTTGGGTATGGCTTTGACTCTGGAGAGCCACCTGAAGGAGCTGCAAGAGGACATTAAGGACGGGGGGCTCTTCGGCGCCCCGGGAAGCAAGCCCGTCAAGCGCATCGGAGAGCTGGAGCAGTCCTGCTACGTTTGCAAGCGCATCCAATACCACTTCGAGCATATGGCCGAGTGCGTGGTCTACCTGTGGGACGCCGACGAGGATTTCGCCCCCAAGCTCCGCACCCAGCCCTACTTTTGCATTCCTCATTACAAAAAGCTGCTGGAATACGGCCAAAAGCGGCTGAACAAGAAGAAGCTTTCCCAGTTCTCCACCGAGGTGGGGAAGGTGGTTAACGACTATATGACCACCCTCACCGAGGACGTGAGCTGGTTCTGCAAGAAATTCGACTACCGCTACGATGCTGAGCCATGGTACAACTCCAAGGACGCCGTGGAGCGGGCCATCAAGTTCATCCGCTCGGATATTCACAACAAGTAAAGTCACGGAGGCTTTTCCATGGAGCTACAGTATATCCTTTTGTTTTTGACCGCCCTGTTCATTGTGTTCCAGAAGTTCACTCAGGATCGCTACAACGCCAAGCGAAGCTCCGGCGTGTTCATGTTCAGCGGTATGATCTCCTTCTTCGCCATGTGCTTTTTCATGGCGGTCAACCGTGACTGGACGTGGTCGGACGAGCTGATCCTCCCCGCTCTTTTCTTTGGTCTTGCCTACGCCGCCTCCACGGTGTTCGTGGTGATGGCCATCAAGTGCGGCTCTCTGGCTAAGACCACCCTGATCACCTCCTACTCCCTGCTGGTGCCCGCCTTTGCGGGACTGATCATTCTGCGAGAGCCTCTGGGTATTCCCATGCTCGTGGGTATGGTGCTCCTTGTGGTGTCTCTGTGGCTGACCAACCACCAAAAGGCATCCCCGGATGCCCCCAATGAAAAAGTCACTCTTAAGTGGATCATCTATCTCATTCTTGCCTTCGTAGGCAACGGAATGTGCGCCACGGTGCAGAAGCTGACCCCTCACTATCTGGGCGCTGACATCAACCAGAACCTCTACATGATCGCCGCGCTGGGACTCTCCTCGGCGGTGCTGATCGTGGCTTCCTTCCTCACCAAGGAGACGGGGCTGAAGGAAACCGTTAAGGTGGGTCTGCCCTTGTCCTTCCTCTGCGGACTCTTCAACGGAGCTGTCAACTATCTGGTTATCTACCTCAATCCCTTCATCCCCGCATCCGTTATGTTCCCCGTCCTCTCGGCGGGAGAGATCATCCTCATCGTGCCCTATTCCCTCCTTGTGCGGCGTGAGAAATTTACCGTCGCCCAGTGGGCGGGGTTCGCCGTGGGCGTGGTGTCGGTGGTGCTGCTGAATCTGTAAATTGCAGGGCACCTCTAAAAACCCCTCGCACAGCGAATCGACGGAATCTTTTCCGTCATTCGTCACAAAAATCCTTCGTATAGGATCAACTATACGTGCGGCTTTTTGTTTAGACTGACGAAAAATCTTCTCGTCGC
>JAFXJW010000169.1 GCA_017532045.1 Clostridia bacterium
ATGCCCTCGCGGTGTCCATCGGTACTGCTCACGGTGCCTATAAGTCCAAGCCCCAGCTGGACTTCGACCGCCTCACCGACCTTTCCGCCACTCTCCCCGTCCCGCTGGTTCTCCACGGCGGCTCGGGATTGTCCGACGACGACTTCCGCCGTTCCATCGCCTGCGGTATTTCCAAGGTCAATATCTTCACCGACCTCTGCCTCGCGGGCAACGCCGCCATGGCCGACGGTCTGGCCGCGGGGGAGGCTTACCTCACCATCCGCAACCGCAAGGTGGAGTACATCAAGCGGGCGGTCATGGAGAAGATGGAGCTGTTTGGGTGCGTGGGGAAGGTGTGAACTGATCTTTTTGAAAAGTTTCGGAAAAGCCGTAATATTGCGAGATCTTTTGCGTTTATATAGGTGAAGCCCCCAAAACATATTGTAAAGGAGGACCGTCATGAAAAAGACCGCTCTGTGCCTCGCCGTCCTGTTGCTCCTCGCCCTGGCTCTGTCCTCCTGCTCCGTCAACATCCCCACCGACTACGAATTCGAGTACGGCACCGAGGGCATCACCTCCATTGAGATCTACTATTTCCCCGAGGGCGTAATGGACATTGATCCCGAGATCCATACCCCCGTAGCCGTTCTGGAGGAATCCCAACACGCCGACATACTCCAGGATATCGAGGAGATGCGGTTTACCCGTTTTCAGATGTTGGTGCCCATCCCCACCGACCCGCCCTACGACCTGCGGGGCTACGTGGTGCGCCTCAACTACGAGCTGGGGGACTACGAGGATATTTCAAATGGCGTACAGAAGTTCCGCCAATTCCGCGACGGGGAATGGAAGCATGGCTCCAAATTTCTGGACTGCGACGAGGAGGCATGGAACGACATGATCCAAAAATACCTCCCCGTAGAAAAGCCCCTCCCCGCGTTCCAAGAATGACCCCTTGTGCGCCGTGACCCCCACGGCGAGGTTTTTCGGTTGCATTTGGACGGATTCAATCAGTTTCCCTACTTGACAATTCTCAAGAATTGTGCTATAATTTACAAAATTCCACGAAAGGACTACGACAATGACCATCCGTCTTAACGCGAAAAAGGTAAACAAGCTTGGCGCGAAGAAACTCTGCGTTTCGTCGGGCTTGTATTGTCGTACCCAAAATTTGGCGTAGTCTTTCGGGATATACGAATATGGGATATAACGGTACAGGTCGATGTATTTCGGTTTGTGCCGTATTTTTATTTACAGGAGGAATCATCATGTCATCCAATCAAGAAATGATTCTGCAAAAGTACGGCGACGGTACCAAAGAGAACCGCCGCTTTGAAAAGTCTCGTTCTTCGGGATTGGAGTTCCATTACACCAAGCGACACTTGGAAGGATTCATTACCGAAGCCGACCGTGTGCTGGAGATAGGCTGTGCCACGGGCTACTACGGAATGTACTATGCCGATAAGTGCCGTGAGTATGTGGGCATTGACATTGTGCCAAGTCATATCGGGATCTTTCAGAGCAAGATTGACGCGGCGAGGCTGAAAAACGTTTCCTGCCGTGTGGGGGATGCTACGAATCTTTCGGAGATACCCAACGGGAGCTTTGACGTAGTGCTTTGCCTTGGCCCTATCTACCATTTGCCCCCCGCTGAGCAGGACAAGGTAATGGCCGAATGTGGTCGGGTGTGCTGTGACGGCGGTGTGGTGGCGATCGCCTACTTAAATAGCGTGGGTGAGTATGCGGGGTGCTGTGTTCACGACGAGTGGCGGGCGCACTACCCGAACGAGCGGGCGAATGAGTTGGTGCTGAAGCAATTCATGGATGACGTTCACGAGAATGTTTTCTTTTTCACTATGCCCGAGCGCATTGAAGCCCAAGCCGCAAAGTATGGCTTGACAAAAATCAGAAATTTGGGAACCCATTTTACGATGATGATGTCGGTGGTCAACGGCATGACTGACGAGCAGTTTGCTCTGCTGGAGCCACTGTACGATCAAATGACCTCTCATGAAAGCTGTACAGGTATGAGCAACCACGCCTTACTGATCTGTCGAAAGGAATCTGTAAATCGGGGAATTTGATTGACAACCACCCCCAACTATGCTATAATAAATACAATAAATCCATTTCCCGCAGGGAAATGTACCGCAATTATTCATTATTCATTCTTCAGTATTCATTATTAATTTGAAACGGAGTTTCAACCATGTCCCTCTCCCCCACCGCCGTCCCCCTCCTCATAGATTGGTACCGCCAAAACCGCCGCGACCTCCCTTGGCGTGAGTCCCGCGACCCCTACCGCGTCCTGGTCTCCGAGATCATGCTCCAGCAGACCCGCGCCGAGACGGTCAAGCCCTACTTCCACCGCTTCCTGACCACCCTGCCCACCGTGGAGGCCTTGGCGAACGCCGACGAGCCCACCCTCCTCAAGCTCTGGGAGGGGCTGGGCTACTATAGCCGCGTCCGTAATCTCCAAAAGGCCGCCCGTGCCGTCATGGAGGACCACGGGGGTATGATCCCCGCCGACTTCGAGGCCCTGCTGAAGCTCCCCGGTGTGGGGCGCTATACAGCGGGCGCGGTGGCCTCCATCGCCTTTGGGATCCCCGTCCCCGCCGTGGACGGCAACGTCCTGCGGGTGCTGGCCCGCCTGACGGGGGACGACACCGATATCCTTTCCCCCGCCGCCAAAAAGACCGCCGAGGCCACCCTCGCCCCCCTTGTTCCCTCCGATGCCGCAGGGGACTTCACCCAGAGCCTCATTGAGCTGGGCGCCCTGGTCTGTACTCCCGGCGAGCCGAAGTGCGGCGATTGCCCCCTCCACCTCCTCTGTACCGCCCACCGAGAAGGGAAGGAGCGGGACCTCCCCGTCCGCCTCGCCAAGACCAAACGGCGGGTGGAGGAGCGCACCGTGCTGGTCATTCGTTTCGGAGACGGTGACTCCACGAAAAAGATCGCCCTCCGCAAGCGTCCCGCCGAGGGGCTGCTGGGAGGCCTGTACGAGTTTCCCTG
>JAFXJW010000170.1 GCA_017532045.1 Clostridia bacterium
ATGATGGGCTCCGGCGGTCTGATCGTCATGGACGAGGACACCTGTATGGTGGATATCGCCCGCTTCTTCCTGGACTTCACCGTGGACGAGTCCTGCGGTAAGTGTACCCCCTGCCGTGTCGGTACCAAGCGCCTGCTTGAGCTGCTGGATAAGATCATCGCCGGTAACGGTGAGCTGGAGGATCTGGATCGCATGGAGGAGCTTTGCAACTACATCAAGTCCGCATCCCTTTGCGGTCTGGGTCAGACCGCTCCCTCCCCGTCCTGTCCACCCTCCGCTACTTCCGTGAGGAGTATGTAGCCCACATCGTGGACAAGAAGTGCCCCGCCGGCGTGTGCAAGAATCTGATCCAGTACTACATCGACCAGGACACCTGTATCGGCTGCGGCATCTGCGCTAAGAAGTGCCCTGCCGAGGCTATCGTCCGTACCGACTACGTGGCTCCCGGTCACAAGCTGGCTTCCATGAAGATCGACACCTCCAAGTGCGTGAAGTGCGGCGCTTGCGTAGCCACCTGTAAGTTCAAGGCAATTTCCAAGAAGTAAGAAAGGGGGAAGTGGAAAATGGATATGATTAACGTTACGATCAACGGCGTCAGCTACTCCGTAGAGAAGGGCTGCACCGTTCTGGAGGCCGCCAAGGCTGCCCACATCGACATTCCTACGCTCTGCTACCTGAAAGATATCAACGAGATCGGCGCTTGCCGTCTCTGCCTGGTTGAGGTTTCCGAGGGCGGTAAGCCCTTCCGTATGGTCACCGCCTGCGTGTATCCCTGCACCGACGGTATGGAGATCAAGACCACCAGCCCCAAGATCACCGCATCCCGCAAGATGAATCTGGAGCTGCTCCTGTCCAACCACGATAAGAACTGCCTCTCCTGCGTCCGCTCCACCAACTGTGAGCTCCAGTCCCTGTGCCGTGAGTACGGTGTGGACTCCTCCCGCTTCGGTGGCGCTGTGAACCAGTACGCCATCGACGATAAGACTCCCATCATCCGTGACAACAACAAGTGCATCCTCTGCCGCCGTTGCGTCGCTACCTGCGCTAAGGTGCAGGAGATCGGTGTTATCGGCGCGAACAACCGTGGCTTCGATACCTTCATCGGTTCTCCCTTCGACTCTGCTCTGGAGACTACCTCCTGCATCAACTGCGGTCAGTGTATCGTAGCCTGCCCCGTAGGCGCTCTGTACGAGAGAGACGATACCGATAAGATCTTCGAGGCTCTGGCAGATCCCGCCAAGCACGTGATGATCTGCACCGCTCCCTCCGTCCGCGCCCAGATCGGCGAGTGCTTCGGCTATGAGCCCGGCACCGACTGCGAGGGAAAGATGGTTACCGCTCTCAAGGCTCTGGGCTTTGACGGTGTGTACGACATGAACCTCACCGCGGACCTGACCATCGTGGAGGAGGCCAACGAGCTGCTGGGCCGCATCCAGAACGGCGGCGTCCTGCCCATGATCACCTCCTGCTCTCCCGGTTGGATCAAGTACTGCGAGCATTACTTCCCCGAGATGACCGAGAACCTGTCCTCCTGCAAGTCTCCTCAGCAGATGTTCGGCGCTATCGTCAAGACCTACTACGCCGAGAAGATGGGCTGGGATCCCAAGGATATCTTCATGGTCTCCGCCATTCCCTGTACCGCTAAGAAGTTCGAGTGCGGCCGTCCCGACCAGTCCGCCGCAGGCGTTCCCGACGTGGACGTGGCCGTTACCACCCGTGAGCTGGGCCGCATGATCCAGCGCGCCGGTATCAACTTCAAGGCTCTGCCCGACGGTACCTTCGACGATCCCTTCGCCATCGGCTCCTCCGCAGGCGCTATCTTCGGTGCTACCGGCGGTGTTATGGAGGCCGCTCTTCGCTACGCCGCTGAGGTCATCACCGGCAGCAAGCTGGAGAAGCTGGAGTTCTCTGAGGTTCGTGGCGTTGAGGGCATCAAGACCGCTTCCTACAAGGTCGGCGATCTGACTGTCAACGTAGCCGTTGCCTCCGGCACCGGTAACGCCAAGAAGCTTTTGAACATGGTCAAGAACGGCGAGCTGGACGTCCAGTTCATCGAGATCATGGCCTGCCCCGGCGGTTGTGTCAACGGCGGCGGTCAGCCCATTCAGCCCGCAAACGTCCGCATGAACATGGATCTGCGCGCTGTCCGCGCCTCCGTTCTCTACAATGATGACGCAGCTGCTGACATCCGCAAGTCTCAGGACAACCTGGCCGTTCAGAAGATCTACGACGAGTTCCTGGGCAAGCCCAACAGCCATAAGGCTCACGAGATCCTGCACACCACCTACGTAAAGCGCGGTCTGTAATATCGGATCTATTCTATGACAAGAGGCTCCCTTCGGGGAGCCTCTTTGATGTATTGAAGGAATCTTGTTGACAAACACCGACCCGTGTGCTATAATGGGTCTATGAAAATGCGGGTGATCGCAGGAAGGAGGGAAGCATGAACGAAAAGGACGAGATTCTGACGGCGACCGCCGAGGAAGCAAACAGCACAGCCGAGCTGGCCGCCCTGCTGGATGCCCCTCCCGCACCTCTGCCCTGCGCCGACGGGGAACTGGGTGCGGTGGACTTTTCCCGTTTGGACGTTCTGGTGGGAACGGTACGGAGCGACGCCCAGTTTGACTATTGTATGGAGGCTAAGACTTACTACGTCCCTGCCAAGACCGTTACCGCCGACGATCTGCTCCCCTCGGTCATCGCTCTCTATGAGGAGGGGTTGACCCGTAAATCGGGGATCAAGCGGTACGGGCGGATTACCGAGACCCGTGTGGTCAAGCGGGCGGACATTCCCGTGCCCATGAGCCGTCCCAATCCCGAGGAGGCCTACTATCTCTTTTCGGTGGCGGATTGGGTATATTTGGATCAGCCCATCGCCATTCAGGACACGGATCGGGGCAGACCCATGTTCACCGGTGAGTTTCTGCTGACTCATTGCCGCCGCTCCTACCAGCTTTTGACCATTCGTTCTCCCGAGACCTACCGTCTGTGCGAGCTACTCTGCCACCTGACCGCCGAGATCGGGGACAAGCCCATCTTCCGTCGCATTGGAGAGCGACATCTTATCACGGTCGCCGATGGCCGCCTGCGGCTTCTCAACGCCGAGGGAGGTTGCCTGTACACCTGCCCCGTAACAATGCTGACCGACTCCCCCGCCGAGGTGCTGAGACGGGTCGCAGGAGCGCTGGGGGTGTGAATATAAAAGGGATCACCGAATTTTCTCTGTTGTTCTTAACGGAGAAATTGCAAGCACAAAAATATCGGAAGAGAACATGTTTTCTCTGCCGATTTGTGTTATAATGGAGTGGGTGATGAAAATGGATGCACTGAAAAATCGTAAGACTACTCGGTTGAAGGGGGCGGACTATAATCGAAATCAAGCCGTGTTTCTCACAATATGCACGAAAGAAAGACGCTGTATTCTTTCTCGTATTGTAGGGACCGGCGTCCTCGACGGTCCGCAAATCGAATTGACAAAATACGGACAAATCGCGAATAAATACATCCATCAACTAAATGACTTTTACGATGATCTATCGGTCGAGAGTTATGTGATTATGCCAAACCATATTCATATTATGTTATGGGTAAAAGGTGCGGAAAACGGATCGTCGAGGACGCCGCAAACGAGCGGACCGTCGAGGACGCCGGTCCCTACAGTACAGAATTCCGTTCCGTCGCGTTTTGTGTCCACCTTCAAAAGATTTTGTAACAAGGAATACGGCATAAATATATGGCAATATCGCTCCAATGATCATATCATCCGCAGCCGTCAGGATTATGAGGAGCATTTGCGATATATTTATGAAAACCCTATGCGTTGGTACTATGATGAACTATACACAGAGGAATAGAGGTATTGGTTTTTGTCCGATGCCGGCGCTGCTTGCAACGCTGTCATATAAAGGCTAAGCCGGCGATACAACAGAACGATAAATAAGAATTTGGAGGTTATTATGCGTGAGTGTGTTAGATGCAATATAGCAATGGTTGAAAACTGTGGTATTAAAGTTAAAGGTGCAGCCTATGGCTTAGTTTTGACTGATGACGAAAACAAATGGTGGGGTGGGAGAATGGAGCAACCTAAAGTTGCTATCTGCCCTAAATGTGGAGAGGTATCTATTTATCTGGAGAATGTAGAGAAATTAAGAAATAACTAAAGAAACATCTTGAAATTCCAATTTGTCTAACAGAATAAGACGAACCCCGACAGACTTTTAGAATCTGTCGGGGTTGATTCTTATTGATGGCGGGAGCAAGCCCCCGCGCTACGGGTAACAGGCTTATGATTTCTCCGATAAGAGCATCACGAAGTTCAGTAATCCTTTTTCTTGCGGAATATAGCTTCTTAACCCTCCGTCTCCAGATCCTTCACCAGTCGCTCCATGGGCTCGGTCATGGTGCCGTACTCGTGGGTGCCGTCGAACATGAGGCAGTCAAACCAGGTGTCGGGATCAATACCCGCCCGACCACAGTAGTCTCTGACCTCGGCGGCGGCGGTGAGGGTGTGCTGAGCCTCGAACAGCTCGTCCCGATCCCCCATTTCAATGCACATACGGCGGGGGTAGCAGAGACAGGCGATCTCGGGGTCGTCGTAGAGGGCGGCGGCGTTCTGCCACGTCCAGTCGGGCCAGGCGTAGTAGCGTCGCTGACTGAAGAAGGAGGAGGAGATGGCGGACTTGATGCGAGGCTCGGCGGCGGCAGCGAACAGGGTGTAGTGGCCGCCGTAGGAAAGACCCACCATACCCACGGCCGTGGGATTCAGGGCTGCTTCAAAGTAGTCGATGATGCGGCTGATGGCGTAGACCTCCAGCGCCGTGACCGAGCCGCCCAACCGCTTGAGACGGGCGTCAATGGCCACACGGTTGTAGTGGACGTGGTAGAATTTCTCGTCCCACAAAAGGAGGGAGGGCATGAAGATGTGGACGCGGAGGGGCATAAGCCCCGTTACCATGTTGTTGTAGTTGACCGAGCTGCCGTCAAAGTAGAAGCCCGTGATCAGCTCGGCGGTGCCGTCTCCTCCGTGCTGGGCGATGACCAGAGGGCGGCGCTCGGCGGTGTTGAGGCGGAGGTAGAGACCCGTCAGCCACAGTCCCTCCATGACCTCGATGCGGACACGAAGCATGGTGTACTCTCCCTCGTCGCCCAGCTCTTCGATGACCTCAAAGGCGGGGGTGGGGCGGGGAAGGTCGGCGTTCAAGGGCCAGCCCAGCATGTCAAGGTAGGCCTTGCGGTGGGCTTCGATATTCTCAAAAATATCGGCGCAACGCTCTCGGCGGGCGGCCTTCAGCTCCTCCTCACGGGTAGCGATCAGGCTTCTGAATCCTTCCAGATAGCGAGTTTTGTGTTCGTTGTTGTGGTGGGGGTCTTCACGGAATTTCATGACGCAACTGCCTCCTTTTGAGAGTGTCTTTTTCGGTCTGTATCAATGGTCTTTGCGGTTTGTCGGGCAGGGCTTTGCCCTGCGCCCGCCAAGAACCTTTTGTAGAAACCTCCTGGCTTCGCTCGGGGCAAATTTGCCTGCGGCAAAGTTTGCGAGGTTCTTGGAACTCCAAAACCTTTTAAAGCATTTATTTGTTAAAGGTTTTTGAGATTCCAAAGAACTTTTTGCAAAGAGTTCTTTGGTGGGGGTATAGGGGGCAACGCCCCCTATAAATCCTAATTTATCTTTCGGGTGCGCTCTCCATGATGGAGATGCCGGCGGAGGTGCCGATACGGGAGGCGCCCGCCTCAATGAGGGAGATGGCGTCGGCGTAGGAGCGGATGCCTGCGGAGGCCTTGATGACGGCGCCGCCGCTGAGGCTTTGCTTCATGATCTCCACGTCGGACACGGTGGCCACACCCGGGGATACGCCGGTGCAGGTCTTGACGAAGTGGGCCCCTGCCTCACAGGACAGACGGGTGGCGAGAGCTTTCTCCTCGTCGGTGAGCAGCCCCGTCTCGATGATGACCTTGACGGTGCGCCCACGGGCGGCGGCCACCACGGC
The DNA here is from genome assembly GCA_017532045.1 of Clostridia bacterium. GTDB lineage: Bacteria > Bacillota > Clostridia > Oscillospirales > CAG-272 > CAMEON01. The sequence continues at coordinate 5,988 of JAFXJW010000170.1, forward strand.
GGCGATCTCGCCCTTGACGTACTCGGTGTCTCCGTCCTTCAGTCGGCCCACGTTGATGACCATGTCGAACTCATCACAGCCAAGGGCGTAGGCGTCTTCCACCTCGGCCATCTTAACGGCGGTGGTGTTCTGCCCGAGAGGGAAGCCGATGACGGTGCAGGTCAGAACGTCCGAGCCTGCCAGTAGCTCCTTGCAAAGAGGGATGTTGCAGGGGTTGACGCAGACGGAGGCGAAGTCCCACTCACGAGCCTCGGCGCAGAGCCTTTCCATGTCTGCGCGGGTGGCGGTGGGCTTTAGGTTGGTGTGGTCAATGTACTTGTTCAGGGGCTTCATGATGGACGTGTCTCCTTGGTTTATATCTCACAGATATTTCTCTGCGAGGTTTGCTACCATTGTAATATAAATCCCCGTGTTTGTCAAGAGATTTGCTCCAAAGACCCCCCGTAAATTTTTGAAAAGACATTGACAAAGCGCCGAGTTTTCTGTATAATAGTGGAAAAGGTTAGTTTCAGTTTAGATTCGCGCTTTATAATAAATTAATTTGATTCTGTGAAAGGATGCTCCCTTGGAGCGACGAAAACCATGATTCAGAAAACCGTCATTGCAGCCGATAGTACCTGTGACCTGTCCCCTGAGTTGATAGAGGCTTACGGCATTCACATCATCCCCTTGGGTGTGACGCTGGGGGAGGCCCAGTACACCGACGGTGTGGATATTGACCCCGATTTCATCTACGCCCACTACGAGAAGACGGGGGAGCTGCCCAAGACCTCTGCCGTCAATCTGGTGGATTTTGAGGACTATTTTGCCCGTGAGACCGCCGCAGGGAACGCCGTGGTGCTGTTCACCATCAGCTCGGATATGTCCTCCACCTGCAACAACGCCCGTCTGGCCGCAGAGGGCTTTGAGAACGTGTACGTGGTGGATACCCGTAATCTCTCCACCGGCGGAGGCCTTTTGGTGGTGACCGCCGCTGAGATGGCCGCCGAGGGTAGATCCGCCGCCGAGATCGCCGAGACCTGTACCGCCTTGGCCCCCTGTGTGGACGCTTCCTTTATCATTGATAGCCTTGAATTTCTTCACAAGGGAGGCCGTTGCTCGGCTCTGGCCGCCTTCGGCGCCAATATGCTCTCCCTCAAGCCCTGCATCCTGGTGAAGGAAGGTAAAATGGGCGTGGGTAAGAAGTACCGCGGCAAGTTCGGCGCTGTGCTGCCCAAGTACGTTTCCGACCGTCTGGGGGATGCCTCCGACGTAGTGGGCGGACATATCTTCGTGACCCATGCGGGCTGTGAGCCCGCCATCATCGACGCCTGTGTGGAGGCGGTGAAGGCCATTGTTCCCGAGGCCAAGATCCACATTACCCGTGCGGGCTGCACCATCTCCTCCCATTGCGGCCGCAACACGCTGGGCGTTCTGTTCATCCGTACCCACCCTCTGGGAGAGTGATCCCATGACTTCCTTGACAATGCAAGCCCCTGTCCCCGCCCGTAACGGACGGGGACTCTCTGCGTCCACCCTGAAGATCATTGGCTGTATCTTCATGGTCATTGACCATATTGGTGTCATCCTGCTCCCCGACCTGTTGATCTTGCGGATCATCGGACGGCTGTCCTACCCCCTCTTCGCCTACTTCATTGCGGAGGGGTGTCGCTATACCCGCAACAAGCTGAAGCGGTTCCTCTTGGTGCTGAGCATGGCCGTCCTCTGCGAGAGCGTGTACTGGATCATGATGGGAGAGCCCGACGGCGGTATTCTGGTGAATTTCTGTCTGTCCATTCTCCTTGTCTATCAGGTGCAGGCATTCAAAAAATCTCTGGCACAGAAGGAATTTCTCAACGCCGCTCTCGTATTGATCCTGTTTGCCGCCTCGGTGGCGGGGGTGTACGGATTTGTGGAGCACGTGCTTTACGTGGACTACGGATTTTGGGGTGTCCTCATCCCCGTTTGGGCGATACTGCCCGACTACAAGGAGGGGGAAGCACCTGCCTGCTTCAAGGCTCTGTCGAATCGCCCCGTGAAGCTTTTGTTCTTTGCGGTGGGCCTGCTTTGTCTCTGTATATCCCGAGGGCTGTTCCATAACATCCAAAGCTACAGTCTGCTCGCCCTGCCCATTCTGGCTCTGTACAACGGCCGCCCGGGTCGCAAGGGCTTCAAGTACGGCTTCTATCTCTTTTACCCCGCCCACCTGGTGGTGTTGTGGGGGCTTGCCTTCCTGTTGGAATGGCTGTGATCTGCATACCATAGCGAAAATACCCGTCCTCACGGTGCTTGTGAGGGCGGGTATTCGTATTTTCGGGGCATGAGGGCAAAGCCCCAATACGTCCTTCGTCACACCCGATCCACGGTAATGACCGCAAACAGGTGGTTGTTCCGTCGGTGAATGGTGTCGGCTACGAGGGAGCGGAGGTCAGCGCCGGACATGGCCAGCTCAAAGGGGGCGGCAATGTCGAATATGAGGTTGGTGTGGGTCTCACCGGGGACGATGCGGAAATCGTGGAGGCGGAGGCGGTCATCCACCTCCAGCATGATGGCCTCGGCGAAGGCCTTCAGCTCGCTGACGCGGGGATCACGGATGGCGATGGGGTCCATATGAACCGTGGCCTCGATACCGCACTCCACGCCTAACCGTCGCTCAATGAGGTCAGCCATGTCGTGGGAGGCGTAGATGTCGGCGTCCCCATCCACCTCTACGTGGAGGGAGGCCATGACACGTCCCGGTCCGTAGTTGTGTACCACCAGATCGTGGATGCCGATGGCTCCCCGATCCCGAAATTCCTCTACCATGGCCTCGATCACGGCCACCGTTTCCTTCGAGGGCTTCTCGCCCAGGATGGAGTTCTTGGTGTCGATGAGGATTTTGACGCCCGCCCAAAGAATGAGCAGAGCCACCAGAATACCCATGTATGCGTCGGGATCGAAGCCCGTGAACCTGTAGATCAGGGTGGCGATCAGTACCGCCAAGGTGGCGCCCGCATCCGACAGAGAATCGGCGGAGGTGGCGCGCATCACCGAGGAGTCGATCTTTTTTGCGATCTTACGGTTGAAGATGCACAGCCAGAGCTTGACCAGCACCGACACCGCCAGAACCGCCACGGATACCCAGCTGAACACCGTTGCGGCGGGGTGCAGGATCTTATCCACCGACCCCGAAAGCAGCTCCCAGCCCACCAGAAGGACGAGGAAGGAGACGATCATGGAGGCCACGTACTCGATGCGGGCGTGACCGAAGGGGTGGTTGCGGTCGGCGGGCTTGGCGGCCAGCTTGAAGGTGACGAGGGAGATGATCTGGCTGCCTGCGTCCGAGAGATTGTTCACGGCGTCGGCCTGCACCGAAATGGCGCCGAAGAGAAAGCCCACGGTAAATTTTCCCGCGGCCAGCAGGAGATTCAGGATGATGCCCACCACCGAGACCAGAGTGCCGTAGGCACGGCGGACGACGGGGGAGGAGGTGTCACGGGGGGATTTGATGAAGAGCTTGATGAGGAGGGAGGTCATGGGTTTTTCCTTTCAAGGGGAATGATGGCGCACCGTGGCGCAGGGGAGTTGTCCTTATGAGGAGGGGGTCACTCCCCCCAGTATTTGCGGTCAAGGGAGCGAAGCTGGATGGCCTCGGCAATATGCTCGGCCTCAATCATTCGGCTCTCCGCCAGATCGGCAATGGTACGGGCCACTCGCAGGATGCGGTCATGGCCACGGGCCGATAGACCCAGGCTTTCAAAGGCGGCGCGGAGCAGCTCTCCCGCATCGTCGGTCATGATACAGTAGCGGCGGATGGAGGCGGGGTCAAGCTGGGCGTTGCAATGGAGGGGCTTTTCGGCGGGGGAATGCTCGTAGCCCTTTTCCTCATCCTCGGCGGCCATGCGCTTTTTGGCGAAGGCGCGAGCCTCGCAGACACGCTTGCGGATATCCGCCGAGCGCTCTACGGAGGGGGAGTCCTTGGCGGTCAATTCATCGTAGGACACCGAGGGAAGCTCGATCTGAATGTCGATACGATCCAGCATAGGGCCGCTGATGCGGGACATATACCGGCGTACGTCCTCGGTCTTGCAGGTGCATTTGCGGTTGGGGTCGCCAAAGTACCCGCAACGGCAGGGGTTCATGGCCGCCACCATCATGAAGGAGCAGGGGAAGGTGACCCGCCCGTTTGCGCGGGTGATGGTCACCTTGCCGTCCTCAATGGGCTGGCGGAGACCGTCGGTGACCTGCTTGGGGAACTCGGGTAGCTCGTCGAGGAACAGGACGCCGTTGTGGGCCAGAGAGACCTCACCCGGCAGAGGGTTTGCGCCGCCGCCCACCAGGCTCACGGGGGACATGGTGTGATGAGGGGAGCGGAAGGGGCGTCGGCGGAGAAGGGAAACACCCTCGGGGAGCGTGCCCGATACCGAATGTACCTTGGTGGTCTCAATGGCCTCCCCGAAGGTCAGGGGAGGGAGAATGGTGGGCAGCCGCTTGGCCAGCATGGACTTACCCGTGCCGGGAGGGCCGATGAGCAGGATGTTGTGTCCGCCCGCCGCAGCGATCTCCATGGCTCGCTTAGCCAGAGATTGCCCCTTGACGTCGGAGAAGTCCACGCCGTAGACGTCGGCCTCGGTGGCCGAGGGAGCAGAGCGGGGAAGGGGAGAGAGGATGCTACGGCCGTTGAGGTGATCCAGCAGCGCTCGCATGGAGGGAACGCCGTAGACGGATATACCCTCCACGGCGGCGGCCTCGGGAGCGTTCTCCATGGAGGTGTAGAATTCGGTCAGCCCTGCGTCACGGGCGGCCACGCACATGGACAGGACCCCTCGGACGGGGCGAAGCTCGCCCGACAGGGACAGCTCGCCTACGAAGCATTTGTCGCTGAGCCGAACGCCGCCTCGGATGACCCCCACAGCGGACAGAATGCCCGTCAGAATGGCCACGTCAAAGCCCGATCCCTCCTTGCGGCGGTCGGCGGGGGCGAGGTTGACCAGCAGAGAGCATGCGGGGAAGGGGTAGCCCGTGTTCTCGCAGGCGGTGCGTACCCGCTCCTTGGCCTCCTTCACGGTGGCATCGGGCAGACCCACTACCTCAAAGTAGTCCAGACGGTTTTGGGCGTCTACCTCTACCGTCACGGGAAAGCCGTCGATGCCGAACAGTCCGGCACTGTAGATCTTCGCAAGCATTGCTTCATCCTCCTTGGGGGAGCGGGGGGGGCCCGCAATTGGATTTCTCTTTTTATTTTATCACAGATTTCTCTGAAAAGCAAGTGCCGAGGAAAAAATTCCGCTCCCGTGTCGAAAAGTCTTTTGAAAGGAGGCGGCAGAGAATCCTTCCAAGGGGGGCGGAAGCATCCGAAACGGCCGTGCGTGTGACAAAAAATTACTACAATGACAAAATGTTTACAAACTGAAGGGGGAAATCCCTTGACAACCAGACGGGAATGCGGTATAATATGAACGTTGATTACTGTATTCTGCGGAGGTATCCATTCATGAAAAAGTATTTGGCTATCGCGCTGGCCACGCTTTTGTTGGCCTGCTCCTTGGCATCCTGCGTTGCCGGTCAGGGCTCTATCGACGATTATACGCCTGAGGTAGACTATCTTGTGACCGAGCAGGGCACCTTCTATTTTGAGGAGGCCGAGGGTGAGACTGCCATTCTGGTAAAATATAACGGTAAGGCTACCAGGGACGATCACGTGGTCATTCCCGCCACCTTCAACGGACGAGAGGTCGCCGTCATCGGCGAGAAGGCCTTCTACTCTCTGGCCGCTATCGTGGAGGTAACCATTCCCGATACCGTCGTCAAGATCGACAAGTACGCCTTTGCCCGTTGCACCGAGCTGACTGCCATCAACCTGCCCGCAGGCCTTCTGGAGATTGATGATTACGCCTTTGCCGAGTGCGATAAGCTGGCCTCCGTTCAGCTGGGCTCCTCCATCAAAACCATCGGTGAGAAAGCATTCTGGGGCTGTACCGCTCTTACAGGGGTCACTCTCCCTGCCACGCTGGAGGTCATTGATGACGCCGCATTCTGGGGCTGCACCGCCCTGACTGCCGTTGAGTTCCCCGCAACCATGAAGAATATCGGCACGCTGGCATACTACAATTGCACCGGCATTCAGTCCATCAAGTTTGGTTCCGACACCGTCACTATCGGCGACTACGCCTTTGTTACCGAGGGCTCTACCCTGAAGGACAAGATCGACGTGTCCAATCTGGCTGAGGGCTCCAAGGTGTTGGAGTACGTGAAGGCCATCGCAGAGCCTGCGGAGACCGCCGCGCCCGCCGTTGAAACTCCCGAGGCCTGATTTTCCCATGTAACCTACACCCCCGACGGGCATTGCCCGGGTCGGGGGTGATTTTTTAAAAAAGTTGCTCTCGAAGCGGGTAATTTTGCGGATACCCCCTTGATTCTTTGAGGGATTTGTGCTATACTATATTCTGTATGATTATGTAATATGGAGGAGTGTGGCCTTGCCCTTGCGAGGAATGCCGCTCCTTCATCTCAAACCTGTTTACCCGCCGCCGGGTGGCGGTATAAGGGTGGGAGGCCGCACCCTATGGGGCGGATACTGCCCGTATATAGATTTGATATGCACGAAAGGAAATCAACACCAATGGAAACCGTAAAACTCCCCTCGGGGGTATCCATCCCCAAAATGACGCCCGAGGAGGCCAATCGCCGCTCCTACCTGTCCAAGGAAATGCTGGACATGATGCACCTGTCCCCCGTGGGCAATCCCGCCGCCTGTTCCGGCGAGGGGGATAATCTTGTATTCTACTACGATCCCGCCCGTGTGACCGAGGCCGCCCCCGAGCTGTGGTACCGTCCTATGATGGACGAGCATGAGCCCGTGGACGTCATTGAGCTGGAGAGCGGCGTGGAGGTGGAAAAGCTCTCCACCAAGCGGGCCGCCGCCATGGGCTTTTACACCGCCGAGCGACTGGATCAGATGAATTACGACGTGGTGGCCGAGCCCGTAGCCTATAACCTGCGCTCCGACGGCTCTATGATCTATTTCTACGATAAGCGTACCGCCGTCCGCCGTCCCCTGAAATGCACCGTTTGCGGTAAGGACGTTCGCTACAAGCGCAAGATGTGCCGCGCCTGCTTTGAGCGGGATCTGGCCGTCCGTCGCGCCGAGGGGGATGCTTACCGTGAGCAGTCCTTCGGTATGAAGAGAGAGAGAGTTCTTTTTTTCGACCTGGAGCTGACGGGCGTGTACGATCACGACGAGATCATCTCGGTCTCCATCACCAATGCAAACGGCGAGATCCTCATGGATACTCTGGTCAAGCCCCTTCGCAAGAAGAAGTGGAACCGCACTGAGAAGATCCACGGCATTACCCCCGCCATGGTGCAGGACGCCCCCCTCTTGGACGAGATCATTCCCACTCTCAAGGAGATGTTTGCCAACGCCGATAATCTCATCGCATTCGGCGTGTCTACGGATTACAGTCACATCAAGTACATTTACGATTCCATCAGCGAGCAGGAGGCTCTTCGCAAGAAGACCCGTTGCTGTGCTTTGGAGTTCGTCCGCTTCCAAAACGAGCATTACCCCGAGGATAATCACGCATCCCTCGTTGATGCTATGCGCACCCTGGGCATCGGCTGGGACGGCATTCCCCACTCCTCCATTGCGGACACCATCGCCTGCATGAAGGTATGGGAGGCGCTTTTCCCCCACTACTACACCACCCCCATGCCCGAGCTGCCCGATTACAGTGCCATGACCCCCGCCGCCGCCCCCGAATTCAACGAAGCAACCGGCGAGTACGTCCACAGTCAGTCGACTGCCGCCGAGGTTAAGGAGGAAAGCTATGTCTGATCTGTTTGGCTTGGAGAAGCCCCATAAGATTTCGGATGGAGACGAGGTCTCCCATCTCATTACGGTGTACGACGTAGCCGTGCTGGGCATCGTCCGCGGCATGCTGGAGGATGAGAGCATCCCCTACCTCGTTCGTGAGCGAGGCACCGGCGCCGCCATGCGCATCATCACGGGATTTTCCATGTTCGGTACTGACGTTTACGTGCCCACCGAGGCATACGAGACCGCCAAGGGTCTGGTAGCGGGACTGGAGGACGCCGAGATCACCTTCGTGGATGACGAGGGCAACGAGATCACGGTGGAGGAAGCCGCCGACGGCGCCTCCGAGGAGGAGCTGTAAGGCATGAAGGAGATCCTGCTTCTGAAATACGGCGAGATCGTTCTCAAGGGCGCCAATAAGCGCTACTTTGAGGATATGCTCCTGCGCCAGCTTCGCCGCAAGGCCAAGCCCTACGGCGAGTTTGACATCTCTCGCTCCCAAAGCACCATTTACGTGGAGCCCAAGAACGACCTCTGCGACATGGACGGCATGCTGGCCGCCGCAGGAAAGGTCTTCGGCATCGTAGCCATCTGTCGCGCCGCCGTGTGCGAAAAGAATATGGAGAGCATTCTGGAAACCGTCAAGGCCTACATCCCTCCCCACTTGGCAGGGAAGAAGACTTTTAAGGTGGAGTCCAAGCGCTCTGATAAGAATTTCCCTCTGGATTCCATTGAGATCTCCCGTGAGGCGGGAGGAGCTGTGCTGTCTGCCTGCCCCCATATGCGGGTGGACGTACATAACCCCGACGTGATCGTACGGGTGGAGGTGCGGGACTTTGCCGCCTACGTCCATCCCGGCCCTGTAAAGGGAGCGGGAGGAATGCCCGTGGGCTCCAACGGCCGAGGACTTTTGCTCCTGTCCGGCGGTATCGACTCCCCCGTGGCGGGCTACATGATGGCCAGACGGGGTATGACCGTGGAGGCCATTCACTTCGAATCCTTCCCCTATACCAGTGAAATGGCGCGAGATAAGGTGCTTCGCCTGGCGCAGATCGTGTCGGAGTACAACAACGACAGCATGATCGTCCACGTGGTATCCCTGACCAAGGTGCAGGAGGAGCTGGTGAAGCATTGCGACGAGGACTACTTTACTCTCCTGCTTCGCCGCTACATGATGGCTATTGCCGACCGTGTGGCCTCCCGCTTCTACTGTGATGCATTGGTAACAGGAGAATCCTTGGGTCAGGTGGCCTCCCAGACCGCCGAGGCCATCGGAGTCACCGACCCCGTGGCGACTCACCCCGTTTTCCGTCCCTGCATCGGCATGGATAAGGAGGATATCGTGGCGCTGTCCCGTAAGATCGGTACCTTTGAGACCTCTATTGAGCCCTTTGAGGACTGCTGTACCGTCTTTACCCCCCGCCACCCCCGCACCCGTCCCGACCTCGCAAAGGTTTTGGTGCAGGAGCAGAAGCTCCCCTTCGACCAGCTGGTGGAGGAGGCCCTGGCGGGTATGTACCGTGTGGACGTGACCCCCGAGGGGTATGAGGTGAGACAATGATCAAGTATCTGTTTATTGGACTGATCCTTCTGGACTACCTTTGGAAGCTCTTTGAGGTGTACCTTTCCGCCAAGCAAATGAAAAAGCCCCTCCCCGCTTGCGTGCAGGGGATCTACGATGAGGAGCAGTATAACCGCTGGGTGTCCTACACCCATGAGAAACGCCGCTTCAGCCTCATCAGCGGGGCGATCAATACGGCTTTGATGGTAGCCATCCTCGCCTTTGACCTGCTGGCCGTGGTCTACAATGCTTTTGACGGCTGGATGAACGTGAACGGCTATGCCGATGACGCCCTTATGGTGGTGGTCTTCTGCCTGTTCTTTTCGCTGGCAGAGATCATCCCCGACTATATTTTCACCTTCCGCATCGAGGAAAAATACGGCTTCAACAAGTCCACCAAAAAGACCTTCTGGGGAGATACGGTGAAGAATACCATCCTGTCTCTGGTCATCAATTTGGCCCTCTGCATGGGTGCGGCGCTTTTGTACGATCTGATCAGCCTGTGGCTCATCGTCGGCATTTTCGCCGGCTTTATCCTCGTTCTACTGGTCAGCTCGGTCTTTGCCCTGCCTCTGCAAAAGCTGTTCTACCGCTTTGATCCCCTGGAGGACGGCAGTCTAAAGGATCGTATCAATCATCTCTTTGTTTCCAACGGCTATCAGGTGCGGAGCATCTACGTTATGAACGCCTCCAAGCGCACCACCCGAGCCAATGCGTTCTGCACGGGTATCGGCAAGGGCAAGAAGATCGCCTTGTTCGATAATCTGGTGAACAATTACTCCGAAGACGAGATCACCGCCGTCTTTGCCCACGAGCTGGGACACGACAAGCACAAGGATACGGCGGTCATGGTGCTGCTTCAGACCGTGATCTATGCCGTGATCTCCGTCCTGATCGGGCTTACGGTGGCTTCCTCCGCTGTCAGTATGGATATGGGCTTTGCCGAGGTCAATGCGGCGGCCATGGTGCTGGTGCTGTCTATGGCGGCGCTGGGGCCTCTCATGACCCTGCTCATGATCCCCTTCAACATGATCTCCCGCCACATGGAGCGGAGAGCTGATACCTTCGCCGCGGATTGCGGTCTGGGTCAGCCCCTCATGGACGCCCTCAAGCGTCTCTCTCGGGATAACCTGACCAATCTCAACCCCCACCCCTTCCTGGCCACCATCGGGTATTCCCATCCCGCCGTTGGCGAGCGGGTGCAGGTCATTGAGAAGGCCATGATTAAGCGGGGAGAGCGGCCTCCGGCGGCCAAAGAAACTTTTTGAAAAAGTTTCTTTGGAATTTTCAAAAACTTTCAAAAACGGATTCACATGCGATGCATCGAATCCCAAGCATTAAGAAAGGAAATGAAATATGGAACAGATGTACTATAACATAACCATTGCGGGCTGTGACCGAGCCCTCCCCCTTTGTCCCTTGACCGACGAGCTGATGATCGGCGCCTTCGTCATTTTCGGCGATCCCGAGCTGACCACTGCCTGCGCCAAGGCACTTTTGGAAAAGGCCCCCGATTACGATTACATGATCACCGCCGAGGCTAAGGGCATTCCCCTGATCCACGAGATGGCCAGACTGGCGGGCAACCAGAAGTATATGCTGGCCCGCAAGGGAACCAAGCTTTACATGCGGGACATTCTCCACGTCAGCGTCCGCTCCATCACCACCAACCGTGAGCAGCACCTGTACCTGGACGGAAACGACGCCGCCCTCATGAAGGGTAAGCGCATCCTCATCGTGGACGACGTGGTCTCTCTGGGAGAGTCCATGCACGCCCTGGAGCAGCTGGTAGAGGCGGCAGGCGGTATCGTCTGTGGCCGTGCCACCATCCTGGCCGAGGGTGACGCCGCCAAGCGGGACGATCTGGTGTACCTGGAGAAGCTGCCCCTGTTCACCAAGGACGGCAAGGCGCTCGATTAAGTTTTTGCAGGGTTTCACCCCACACCCCCCAAGCCTTTCTTGAAAGAAAGGCTTGGCCAAAGAACTTTAAAAAATTATATGGAGTATATCTCGAGGATCTTTTATTTATTGTAAAGGTTCTTGAAGGAGGTTCGGAGGGAACTTCTTTCAAGAAGTTCCCTCCGAGCGTACTCCCGAAAGAAGGAAAATAAAATGGCAGAACTTTTAACCACCAACGATAAGCGCACCTGCCTGTGCGCAGAACTGTCCGCAGCCAACGTGGGTCAGACCGTCTGCGTCATGGGTTGGGCTCAGAAGCAGAGAGACCTGGGCGCCCTTATCTTCATCGACCTCCGTGACAGAAGCGGCATCGTGCAGCTGGCCTTTGACGATGCCACCGACCGTGAGGCCTTCAACAAGGCCTTCTCCGTCCGTGCCGAGTTCGTTCTTTGCGCCCACGGTATCGTTCGTCCCCGCGGCGAGGGCGCTGTGAACAAGAACATCCCCACGGGTGAGATCGAGATCGCCGTCACCGAGCTGAAGATCCTATCCGCCGCCCAGACCCCTCCCTTCGAGATCGTGGAGAACAGCCCCGTCAAGCCCGAGCTGAGACTCCAGCACCGTTACCTTGACCTCCGCCGTCCCGACATGGCTTACAACATCATGGCTCGCTCCAGGATCACCAAGCTGGCCCGTGACTACTACGCCCAGAACGGCTTTGTGGACATTGAGACCCCCTGCCTCATCGCCCCCACCCCCGAGGGAGCAAGAGACTATCTGGTGCCCTCCCGTGTGCACCACGGCAAGTTCTACGCCCTGCCCCAGTCTCCCCAGCTTTACAAGCAGCTTCTGATGGTGTCTGGCTTTGACCGTTACTTCCAGATCGCCCGTTGCTTCCGTGACGAGGATCTCCGCGCTGACCGCCAGCCCGAGTTTACCCAGATCGACACCGAGATGTCCTTCGTAAACGAGGATGACGTCATGCGTATGCACGAGGGCTTCCTCAAGTTCATGTTCAAGGAATTCTACAATATTGATCTCGGCGGCGACTTCATTCGTATGCCCTACGCCGAGGCCATGGATCGCTTCGGCTCGGATAAGCCCGACATCCGCTTCGGCTTTGAGCTGAAGAATCTGTCCGACATTCTGGCAAACACCGAATTCAAGGTCTTCGCCGGAGCCATTGCCAACGGCGGCTCTGTCCGCGCCATCAACGTCACCGGCGGCGCGTCCATGTCCCGTAAGGAGATCGACGCACTGGTTGAGTACGTCAAGACCTACAAGGCTAAGGGTCTGGCATGGCTCAAGTGGGCGGAGAGTGGGGATATTTCCTCCTCCTACGCCAAGTTCCTCACCGAGGAAGAGAATGAGGCCATCAAGGCTCGCATGGAGGCCAAGGCGGGGGATCTGATCCTCATCGTGGCCGACAAGAACTCCGTGGTGTTCGATGCCTTGGGCGCTCTCCGCTGCCATTGCGCCAAGAAGATGGGGCTTTGCGATCCCAAGGACTTTAAGTTCCTGTGGGTCACCGAGTTCCCTCTGCTGGAATACAGCGAGGAGGACGGCCGTTTCTACGCCAAGCACCACCCCTTCACCATGCCCATGGAGGAGGATCTGCAGTACATTGACAGCGATCCCGGCCGTGTCCGCGCCAAGGCCTACGACATTGTGCTGAACGGCACCGAGCTGGGCGGCGGCTCCATTCGTATTCACTCGGGTGAGATCCAGTCCAAGATGTTCGAGGTGCTGGGCTTTACTCCCGAGGACGCACAGGAGAAGTTCGGCTTCCTTTTGGAGGCCTTCAAGTACGGCGTGCCTCCCCACGGCGGACTCGCCTTCGGCCTGGACCGTCTGGTGGCTCTGTCCATCGGTCTGGAGGATATCCGTGACGTCATCGCCTTCCCCAAGGTGCAGAACGCCAGCGAGCTGATGACGAGGTGCCCCGCTCCCGCCGACGAAAAGGCCTTGGAGGAGCTGGCCATCGCCATCGTGCCTGAGGAGTAATAGAGAACGCGAGGGGGGAACTTTTTGCAAAAAGTTCCCCCCTCGACCCCCTTCAAAAACCTTCAAAAAATATTGTGGAGGAAAGACTTGTGAAGCTTTTCTTTTCTGCCCTTATAAAATTCCTCATGGGTCTTCTTTTGGTCGCCCTTTTGATCTTCCTCCCTGCGGGGACGGTGGCCTATCCGGGCGGCATCCTGTTCCTGTGCCTTCTGTTCATCCCCATGCTGATCATGGGGGTAGTCATGATGATCTCTGCCCGTGACCTTCTCCGCAAGCGGCTGGACGCCAACGAAAAGCAGGCTACCCAAAAGGGCGTGCAGTCCCTGTCGGGGCTGGCCTTTATTGCGGGCTTCGTGCTGGCGGGACTGGATTTCCGCTTCGGTTGGTCACAGGTGCCCCTGCCCGTGACCGTGGCCGCCTCGGTGATCTTCCTCATTGGCTACGGCCTCTACGCCGAGGTCATGCGGGAGAACGCCTACCTGTCCCGTACCGTCCAGGTGGAGGAGGGGCAGATCGTGGTATCTACGGGGCTGTACGGCATTGTCCGCCACCCCATGTATCTGGCCTCCATCCTCATGTTTCTGGCTATCTCCCTCGTGATGGGCTCGTGGTACGCCCTCATCCCCTTCGCCTTCTACCCTCTGCTCATGGTCATCCGCATTCGGGATGAAGAAAAGCTCCTGACGGCGGAGCTGGCGGGGTACGAGGCCTACAAAATCAAGGTTAAATACCGTTTGATCCCCTTCATTTGGTGAGAAAGGAGTTCCCATGCCCGCCTTCATTGACACCCACGCCCACTACTTTGACCGCAAGTACGCCGCTCTCACAGAGGGAGGCGACCCCTCTACCCGTGAGGACGCCTCTCGCGAGGCTGCTCTGGTCGGCGCTGACACCCTTTTGTCCTCTCCCGATTTTCAGTCGGTGGTTTGCGGTGTCATCAACGTAGGCACGAATCTGGAGAACAGCCGCGTGGCGGTGGAGCAGGCAGGGAAGTACCCCTTCATGGCCGCCGCCGTGGGGATCCACCCCGAGGATGCCCAAGGGCTTCCCGACGGCGCGCCCCTTGACCCCGACACCACTCTGGCCGCTCTGGAGGCGTGGGTCAGCGACCCTGTCCGCCGCAAGGCCGATAAGATCGTGGCCATTGGCGAGACGGGACTGGACTACTACTGGCAGCCCGTGAATAAGGAGCTGCAAAAGGTCTTTTTTGAGGGGCAGATGGAGATCGCCCGTCGGACGGGGCTCCCCGTCATCATCCATGACCGTGAGGCCCACGGGGATTGCTTTGAGACGGTACTGAAGTACCCCGACGTGCGGGGCGTGTTCCACTGCTATAGCGGCTCGGCGGAGATGGCCAAGGAGCTTTCGCGGCGGGGATGGTATATCGCCTTTGGTGGAACGTCTACCTTCCCCACGGCCCATCGGGTCAGGGAGGCGGTGGCCGCCGTGCCTCTCTCCCGCCTGCTTTTGGAGACGGATTGCCCCTACATGGCCCCCGTCCCCTTCCGAGGGAGGCTCAACCACTCGGGGCTGATCCCCCATATTGCAGAGGTGATCGCCCCCCTCCACGGCGTGACGGTGGAGGATCTGGCGGAGGTCGTCAACGCCAACGCCGAGACGCTCTTCGGCCTGTCGGCGGTGCTGAGGTGAGAGGATTTTGCCTCCGAATCCTTGATTTTTGTGATTATTGAACAAAAGCAACCACCTATTTTCTACAATCTGTCATGCAAAAGTTCAAATACACGTCTTGAAAAAATCGCAGAAATATTGTATAATATTCTTGTTGTTCGAATGTTGTACCGTGTTTCTGCGATTTTTTGCGTGTCCGCTACATGATTTGAACGAAAAATTTTACACCTAAAAAAGAAAGGTGTCACCCTCCGTCCCGGGGAGAGCTCGGGGTGCGGCAGGGGGACAAAGGTGAATGACCATGGCTGATTTCAACACCAAGCAACTCCGTAATCTGGCGCTCCTGGGCCACGGCGGCTCGGGTAAGACCTCTCTGGCAGAGGCGATGCTGTACATTTCCGGCGCAACCGAGCGTCTGGGTACCATCGGTCAGTCCAACACCGTCTGCGATTACGACGCAGAGGAGAAGGCAAGAGGCTTTACGCTGTCCGCTACCCCCGCTTTCATGAGCTGGAAGGACACCAAGATCAACGTGCTGGATACCCCCGGCTTCCTGGACTTCAGCGGTGAAGTCAAGCAGGCCGTCCGTGTGGCCGATGCCGCCGTGATCTGCGTAGACGGTAAGGCCGGTGTTGAGGTCGGTACCGAGCTGGCGTGGGACGCCGCTTGCGCCGCCGGCATTCCCAAGGCTTTCTTTATCAATAAATGCGACGATCCCGAGACCAAGTTCGCCCGTGTGTTCCACCAGATCCACGCCACCTTCGGCGTGTCCGTCTGTCCCGTGTTCATCCCCGTGGAGACGGGTAAGGACGTCACCATGATCGACCTGATCGACATGCAGGCCTTCAAGTACGACGAGAAGGGCAAGAGAGCCGGCGTTCCCATGAAGATCAACTGGGAGCAGACCGCTCATGACTATAAGGACGCTCTGAACGAGGCTCTGGCCGGTACCTCCGACGACCTCATGATGAAGTACTTCGAGGGTGAGTCCTTTACCAAGGACGAGGCCGTGGAGGCTCTCCATAACGGTATCATCGAGGGTACCATCGTTCCCGTGTACTGCGGCTCCGCCACCAATATGTGGGGCGTCGTGGCTATGCTGGACGCCATCGCAGGCTCCTTCCCCCGTCCTACCGCCCGTAAGGTGGAGAAGGATATGGGCGGCAAGCCCGTGGCTATCGACGTGGAGGGGGATCCCGCCATCTTCGTGTACAAGACCATCGCCGATCCCTTCGTAGGCAAGATGTCCTTCTTCAAGGTCATGACCGGTGTGCTCAAGAAGGATGCGGTTCTCCGCAATATCCGTACCGGCGCCACCGAGAAGATGGCCCACATCTACATCATGAAGGGCAAGGAGCAGGTAGAGGTAGACGAGCTGGCTTGCGGTGATCTGGGTATGATCGCCAAGCTTTCCGACACTAATACCAACGACACCCTCCGTACCTCGGGCGACGTGGTCTACGCCCCCGTGAAGTACGCCACTCCTTACATGTGCAAGGGTATCACACCCGAGACCGCCAAGGACGAGTCCAAGATCTCCCAGGCCATCGCCAAGATGCTGGAGGAGGATATGACTCTCCGTTATGAGAACAACCCCGAGACCAAGCAGATGTGCATCTACGGCATCGGTGATATGCACCTGTCCGTCCTTTGCGCCAAGCTGAAGTCCCGCTTTGGCACCTCCGTTAAGCTGGATGAGCCCAAGATCGCCTACCGTGAGAAGATCACCAAGCCCTGCGATGTGGAAGGTAAGCACAAGAAGCAGAACGGTGGCTCGGGTCAGTACGGCCACGTGAAGATCCGCTTCGCTCCCGGTGAGGACGAGGGTCTGACCTTCGTGGATGCTACCGTGGGTGGCTCCGTGCCCAAGAACTTCATTCCTCACGTCCAGAAGGGTCTGGAGGATGCTATGGTGAAGGGCGCCGCCGGCTATCCTCTGGTTCAGCTGAAGGCTGAGCTGTACGACGGTAGCTACCACGCCGTTGACTCGGATGAAATGTCCTTCAAGACCGCCGCCAACCTGGCCTACAAGAAGTGTCTGGAGCTGTCCGCTCCCGTGCTCCTGGAGCCTGTGGGCGATCTGGCCGTCACCGTTCCCGATGCGCTGGTGGGCGACGTTATGGGTGACCTGAACAAGCGTCGCGGCAGCGTCATGGGTATGCATCCCTACGAGGGCAAGGTTGGTTACACCACCATTCTGGCCGCCGCTCCCAAGTCTGAGCTGGCTGACTACCCCATCGCTCTCCGCGCTATGTCCCAGGGTCGCGGCTGGTTCGACTTCGACGTCACCGGCTACGACGTGGTGCCCAAGAACGTGCAGGATAAGATCATCGCCGCACAGCAGTAATTGAATTTTCGGGAAGCCTCCTTCGGGGGGCTTCTCTTTTTTTGAAAATAATTTTCTCCCCCGCACAAAGTGACAATCTTTGTGCGGGGGACGTGCTATACTGGGGGTGGAACGAAAGGGGGCGTTGCCCCCTATACCCCCACCAAAGAACTTTTTGAAAAAAGTTCTTTGGAATCTCAAAAACCTTTAACAAATAATTATTTTAAAGGTTTTGGGAAGTCCAGAAACCCTCGCAAACTTTGCCGCAGGCAAATTTGCCCCGAGTGAAGCGAGGATGTTTGCCAAAAGGGTTTAGGTGGGGTGCAGGGGTAAAACCCCTGCAAAAAAAGAAAGGACAAGCCTATGTCATACAAAACTGATCCCATGCCCCGTCCGAGAGCCGACTTTCTCTGCGATACGGCGGGGAGTATTCTCTCCATCCACGTTCGAGGAGAGATCGACCACCACACGTCCTCGGCCATCCGCACGGGCATTGACGCCACACTCTTTGAAAAGCGCCCCCAAAAGCTCATTCTCGATCTGTCGGCGGTGAGCTTTATGGATTCCTCGGGGCTGGGGCTCATTATGGGTCGCTACTCAGTCATGAAGGAGCTGGGCGGGGAGATGGCGGTGTGGAATCCCTCTCCCGAGACCCGTGCTATCCTGACTCTGGCAGGCATGGATCGGCTGGTGAGGATCGAATATCCCCAAGGGCAAGAGCCGCCGGAGCGCCCTCCCCGTGAGGTAGTTGCCCCTCGGACAAGCCCTCGCAAACGAAAAAAGAAGAGTCTCGTTCACGAGACTACCCCTCGAAAGGAGAAAAACGCATGAGCCGACGTAGTCAGTTCTCACGGGAAGTGATCAATAAGATGCAGGTCAAGCTCCCCGCCCTGTCGGTCAATGAGGCCATGGCGCGGGCGGCAGTGGCCGCCTTCGTGTCCCAGCTTGATCCCGGAGTGACCGAGATCGCAGATATCAAGTGCGCCGTTTCCGAGGCGGTGACCAACGCCATCGTCCACGGCTACCGTCACTACGAGGGAACGGGGAGCATCACCGTAAACGTCTCTATACTCACGGGGAGAGCCGTGAAGATCGAGATCAAGGACAAGGGCTGTGGCATTCCCGACGTGGGTGTTGCTCGTACCCCCCTCTACACCACCGACGCCGCCGGTGAGCGGAGCGGTATGGGCTTTACTGTCATGGAAAGCTTTACCGATGCCCTCAAGGTTACCTCCAAGGTGGGGCAGGGAACCACCGTTACCATGTGGAAGAAGCTGTCGGAGCGAGGAAGGATATAGTACATAGGAGTTTAAGTAGGAGTTTACAGGGCCGAAGGCCCTCTCGCCCCCGTAGGGGGCATATCGAGGCGCGAAAGCGGCATATCGAACCGCACGAGCGGTATATCGAACACCCGAAGGGTGTATATCGACGAAAACAAGAGTTGTCGATATGTCCCTACGGGACTC
>JAFXJW010000171.1 GCA_017532045.1 Clostridia bacterium
CCCTGACCTCTAGCGTGACAGGCTAGCGTTCTAACCAACTGAACTACCGGGCCGTAGGAATGGTGGGAACAACAGGGCTCGAACCTGTGACCCTCTGCTTGTAAGGCAGATGCTCTCCCAGCTGAGCTATGCTCCCGAGTGCGTCACATTCACTGGCGACTTTGACATTATACCACATCGCTTTCCAATTGTCAATAGGTTTTTGAAAAGTTTTTTTATTTTTTTCCAAACCCTTTTTGACCCCGCCTTGGGGTACGGTTTTTCGGGCGACGGTGCATATTATAGCATATGCATTTTCGTTTGTCAATAGGTTTTTTGAAAAACTTTTGATTTTTCGGGACGCTTTTTTCAGTTTTTTCCCGTTTCCCCGTTGCAACCCCGCACAAAATGTGCTATAATTATATAGAATATTATTTTCAACCCTACGGAGGATATTTCTTATGGCCAATACGTCCGCTTACGTTTCCGTCGCCCCAGGCACCCTGCCCGACAATTTCTTCTCCCGCATCGGAGAGGACTGGATGCTCATTACCGCCGCCAATTCCAAGGGGGAGGTCAATACCATGACCGCATCCTGGGGCTGCGCAGGCATTCTATGGCACAAGCCCGTGGCCATCTGCTTCATCCGTCCCCAGCGGTACACCTACGGCTTCGTGGAGGACGCCGACACCCTGACCCTGTCCTTCTTCCCCGGGGAGGAGTACCGTGAGGCTCTCCGCTTCTGCGGCACCAAGTCGGGACGGGACTACGACAAATTCGCCGCCACGGGACTGACGGTGGAGAAGACCGCCGAAGGAACCCCCTATTTAAAGGAAGCCAATCTGGTACTGGTCTGCCGCAAGATGTACGCAGACGACCTGAAGGAAAACCTCTTCATTGATCCCGCACTCCTGAAAAACTACGCCGCCAAGGACTACCACCGCTTCTATATCTGCGAGATCACCGAGGTGCTGGTGCGAAAGGATTAACCCCCCACCACACTACATATAAAAAGGAAACAAACATGGAAAATTCAAATATTCAAACACACGTTGAATACGTCTGCCGTGCCGCCAAGGAGGCCTCCCGCGCCTACGGCTCCACCTCTACTGCCAAAAAGAACGCTCTGCTCTGTTCCATGGCGGATCAGCTCACCGCCGATTGCGAGGACATCCTGGCCGCCAATGCCGATGACCTGTCCGCCGCCGCCGAGAACGGCGTGCCCCGGACTATGCTGGATCGGTTGAAGCTGGACGAGAAGAGACTGGCGGGCATCTGCGCCGCTCTGCGGGAGGTTGCTTCCCTCCCCGACCCCATCGGCTCGGGTGAGCAGATCACCCGTCCCAACGGATTGGTGATCCGCCACGTCCGTGCCCCCATGGGCTGCGTGGCCATGATCTACGAGGCCAGACCCAACGTGACCGTGGACGCCGCCGCCCTGTGCCTCAAAACGGGCAACGCCGTGGTGCTGAGGGGAGGCAAGGAGGCCATCCGCACCTCCGTGGCTCTGGTGGAGTCCATGAAGCAGGCACTGGATGCGAGTGGCTTCTCCCCCGACCTCATTGGTCTCATCACCTCGACCGACCGGGCAGGCGCTACGGCTCTCATGAATATGCGGGGCTTGGTTGACGTACTGATCCCTCGTGGAGGCAAGGGACTGATCCGCTCGGTGGTGGAGAACGCCCGAGTACCCGTCATTGAAACGGGAGCGGGCAACTGCCATCTGTACGTGGACGCCGCCGCCGATCTTACCAAGGCCGTGAAAGTAGCCGTCAACGCCAAATGCTCCCGCCCCTCGGTGTGCAACGCCATTGAGACCCTGCTGGTACATAAATCGGTTGCCCACCAGTTCCTGCCTATGATGGCAGAAGCCATGGCGGACTACAAAGTGGAATTCCGTGGCGACGAGACTGCCTGCGCCATTCTGCCCACCGCCACCCCTGCAACCGAGGAGGACTGGGACACCGAGTACAACGATTTCATCCTGTCCATCCGTGTGGTGGACTCCATTGACGAGGCCATCACCCACGTCACCCGCTACTCCACGGGTCACAGTGAGGCCATTATCACCGAGGATATGACCGCTGCCCGCCGCTTCCAGAGCGAGATCGACGCCGCCGCCGTCTACGTCAACGCCTCCACCCGCTTCACCGACGGAGGGGAGTTCGGCTTTGGCGCCGAGATCGGCATCTCCACCCAAAAGCTCCACGCCCGCGGCCCCATGGGTCTTTTGGCCCTGACCACCGACAAGTATCTGGTGGAGGGCGACGGGCAGGTAAGGTAATATAGGAGAGCGCTTATAGGGGGCATTGCCCCCTATACCCCCACCAAGAATCTTTTTACAAAAAGGTTCTTGGAACTCCAAAAACCTTTAAAAACACTATGGTGTAAATGCCATTTGTTAAGGTTTTGGGGGATTCTTAAGGGACTTTTGCAAAAGTCCCTTAAGCGGGTGCCGCCGAGCTTGCTCGGCATGCAGGGCCCTGCAAATTCCCATCCCAATACTTAAAAGGAAAAGCACATGAACTACCGCACCGAACACGACTCCATGGGGGATGTGTCCGTCCCCAACCACCGCTACTGGGGGGCCCAGACCCAGCGGAGTCTTGAGAACTTCCCCATTGGTACCGAGAAGATGCCCGTGGAGATCATCCGTGCCTTCGGCTACCTGAAGAAGGCCGCCGCCCAGGCCAACGCCGTCCTGTGTCCTGCCCGTATGACCGCTGAACGCTGTTCAGCTATTTCCCGCGCCTGCGACGAGGTGATCACGGGCAAGCTGGACGAACACTTCCCTCTGGCCGTATGGCAAACAGGGAGCGGCACCCAGTCCAACATGAATACCAACGAGGTCATCGCCAACCGCGCCAACGTGATTGCGGCGGGGCTGGCGAGTGCGGAGGATATTCCCGCCGCCGAGAAACTCTGCCACCCCAACGACCACGTGAATATGTCCCAATCCTCCAACGACACCTTCCCCACCGCCATGCATCTGGCGGGGGTTCTGACCATCCGTCAAAAACTCCTGCCCGCTCTGGACAGACTGGTGGCTACCTTGGACAGGCTGGAGGCCGAGAACCGCGACGTCATCAAATGCGGCCGCACCCATCTGCAGGACGCCACCCCCATCCGATTCTCCCAGGAGATCTTGGGCTGGAGAGGGATGTTGGCAGTCAACCGAGGCCAGATCGAGGCCGCTGTGGACGGGCTGCGCTCTCTGGCCATCGGCGGTACTGCCGTGGGCACGGGCATCAATGCTCCCAAGGACTTTGACGTGACCGTGGCGGGCATCCTGTCGGGGCTGACGGGAGAGGATTTCCACGCCGACCCCAACAAGTTCCACGCCCTCACCGCCAAGGACGAGCTGGTGTTCGCCCACGGTGCGCTGAAGGCGCTGGCCGCTAACCTTATGAAAATGGCCAACGATATCCGTTGGCTGGCATCCGGCCCTCGGCTGGGGCTGGGAGAGATCTCCATTCCCGAGAACGAGCCCGGCTCCTCCATCATGCCCGGCAAGGTCAACCCCACCCAGTGTGAGGCACTGACCATGGTGGCCGTGCAGGTGATATCCAACGACGTAGCCGTGGGCATGGCTGCCTCCCAAGGCAACTTCCAGCTCAACGTGTTCATGCCCGTGCTGATCCACAATTTCCTCCAGTCCGTCCGACTGCTCACCGACGCCATGGAGTCCTTCAACGACCGTTGCCTGACGGGGGTCAAGGCTAACCGCGAGAAAATGACCGAGAATCTGCGCCGCTCCCTCATGACCGTCACCGCCCTGAACCCCCACATCGGCTACGAGAACGCCGCCCGTGTGGCCAAGTTAGCCTATACCGAGGATCTGACCCTCAAGGAGGCCTGTCTGCGTCTGGGCTACCTGACAGCCGAGGAGTTTGATGCAGTGTTTAATTTTGAAAAGATGGTGTAAAACGGGAAATGAAATTACTGTTTATCGGTATAAACAAACACCGCGGAAATTGTTTGTTATCTTTGATTTTTTGAGATTTCGGCGGGAGCAATCCCCCGCCCTACACCCGTAACTATCTCTTCGACAAGCCCAAATTTCCCCAGCCGAAAGGAACCTCCTATGCCTGACAACGAAAACCGTTCCGCCTACATAGGCCTCGCCGACTGTCCTCGTCCCGTCCCAGTCGTTCTGGTAAACAGTCTGTGGATCGTGGCCATCCTCCTCGCCATCGCCGCCATCGTTTGCTCGATCATACATTATGAAGCCATCATCTCCGCTCTCTTTCTGATTTTGGGCCCCTCCCTCCTGATCGGCTATCTGGAAATGCGGAACAAGAGAGCCGCCTACTCCCGTTACACCAACGGTCGCGTGGTGGACAAGGTGGTGGAAATGCACGGACGCACCTGCTCGGTTCTCTCCATCATTGAATACGAGGTAGACGGGAAGACCTACCGCGCCAAGGGCAACCTAAGTAACCGCGATTATGTCATCGGAGAAGAGGCATGGGTCTACTTCAACCCGAACAACCCTCAGCAGGCTACCCAAGAATTCGCATTCACCCGCAAGATCACGCCCATTTTGGGCAGCATCACGTGGGGCGTGGGTGTGATCCTGCTGGTGAGTTCCATGATAATCTGATCGAACAAAAAAAGGACACCCGTCACATGAACAAATGCAATCCCTCCCCCGATTTCGACTTCCCCACACCCCCTCCCGATCCCAACTCCCCCGAAAGACAGATGGCAGCCAGGTATGCAAAAAAAGCCAAGGTGTGCAATGTCGTAGCCATTGGGGGCTTCGTTCTCCTGTTTATAGCGGCTCTTCATGCAGAAAACGGCGCCTCATGGGCTATAGCTCCTTTTCTGATCCTTTTGGGCATCATGCTGTTGCGCCTTTACTATAAAAACAAGGAGCTGAAGCTCCGTTGCACCAAGCGCACCACCGCTATCTGCATCGACACGGTGCGCCGCCACTCCGGAAAAAACGTCCGCCGCCACCCCATCGTGGAATACGAGGTGGAAGGAGTCACCACGACGGCCGAGCTGTCCGTGACCTGCCAGAAGAACGCCGTAGGGAATCTGTATTCCATTTATTACGATCCTCTGGATCCCGGGACGGTAAGAGTGGAGTAAGGAAGGCTTAAAAAGCATCGAAACCGCCCGTTCCATATTCAAACAAGCAAGAAAGGCACTCCCATGAGCATATCCGAAAAGTCCCTGCAAAAGCATTACGACTGGAAGGGCAAGATCGAGGTCGTGACCCGATGCCCCATCGAAACAAGAGAGGATCTCTCTCTGGCCTACACCCCCGGGGTGGCCACCCCCTGTTTGGAGATCCAAAAGGACGTGAACAAATCCTTTGAGCTGACCCGCCGTGGCAACATGGTGGCGGTGGTCACCGACGGCACCGCCGTTTTGGGTCTGGGTGACATCGGTCCTGAGGCGGGCATGCCCGTCATGGAGGGCAAGTGCGCCCTGTTCAAGGCCTTTGCCGACGTGGACGCCTTCCCTCTCTGCATCCGCTCGGGGGACGTGGACGAGATCGTCCGCACCGTCTACCTTCTCTCGGGTAGCTTCGGCGGCATCAATCTGGAGGACATCTCCGCCCCCCGCTGCTTTGAGATCGAGAAGCGACTCAAGGAGATCTGTGACATCCCCGTGTTCCATGACGATCAGCACGGCACCGCCATCGTGGTGGCGGCGGCTCTCCTCAACGCCCTCAAGGTGGTAGGCAAGGACATATCCACCGTCCGTGTTGTGATCAACGGTGCAGGGGCGGCGGGCATTTCCATTGGTCGCCATCTGCTCAACATGGGGGTAAAGAACCTGACCATGGTGGATCGCTTCGGCGCTATCTATAGGGGCAAGCCCGAGAACAACCCCGCCCAAGAGGATATGGCTCGCATCACCAACCCCGATGGGCTGACGGGAGATCTGGCCACCGTCATGAAGGGTGCTGACGTGTTCATCGGTGTATCCGCCCCCGGTATCGTGACCCCCGACATAGTGGCAAGCATGGCAAAGGATGCCATCGTCTTCCCCATGGCCAATCCCACCCCCGAGATCATGCCCGATCTCGCCCTGTCCGCCGGCGCGCGGGTAGTGGGTACGGGTCGCTCGGACTATCCCAACCAGATCAACAACGTACTGGCCTTCCCCGGCATCTTCTGTGGAGCGCTGGATTGCCGCGCATCCTGCATCAACGAGGAAATGAAGGTAGCCACCTCCTACGCCCTGGCCTCCCTCATTCCCGAGGTTGAGCTGACCGAAACCAACATTATGCCCTCCGCTCTGGACAAGCGGGTGGCAAGAGTGGTGGCGGATGCGGTGATCAAGGCCGCCCGGGAGACAGGCGTGGCCCGAATCTGATCCTACAAAACAACCCCTGCCCGAATAGGCACGGGTTCTAAAGGACAGAAAAAGCCGATATGGATCCTATTCCGTATCGGCTTTTTTCTATTGTACCACCATTTTTGGTGGTGAGTAAGTGCGCACTTGCGGGCGGATTATGTAAGCCTCCCTCCGAGAGGGAGGTGGCACGCGAAGCGTGACGGAAGGAGCCTGCGTGACTTTGAATTTAGAATAACTTCAACGCGACGCGCTCTCCCTCAGTCGC
>JAFXJW010000172.1 GCA_017532045.1 Clostridia bacterium
CCTTCATATCGAAGGGCTTGACCACGAAATCGTCGGCACCCAGCTCCAGACCCAGAACCTTATCAAAGACCTCACCCTTGGCGGTGACCATGATAATGGGCTTGGAAGAGATCTCCCGAATCTCACGGCAGACCTGCCAGCCATCCTTCTTGGGGAGCATGATGTCAAGAAGCACCAGATCGGGCTCGTACATTTTGAAATAGTTGATACCCTCGGCTCCGTCACCTACGGTCTTGACCTCATAGCCTTCATTCTCGAAATATATCTTCAAAAGGTCGCTGATATTGGGATCGTCGTCAACCACGAGAATTTTTGTGTCCATCATAGACGATATTCCTCCTTCATTTCCGCATGACTTCGTCATGTGTTTACACGGCCTTAGGGTTCCTCCCATCAACAGATCTCTCTGAGACAAAAGCACGCTGTTCCACCAAAAGCCTTTACGGGGCGCACAAATCCCCAAATAAAATTATAACACACAGAAGAAAAATTGTAAAGGGGATTTTCAAAAAAAGTTTTCAATTCGGCCAAAAAAATGAAAAGATTATATGCTTTCAGCCCGCAAGCGCGCCCCATCGCAGTCAAGCGGCAGGCCGCCACCAACCTTTAGGCGTATCAGGATCAAAGATCGCCGTAGAGTTTATCCAGATTATAGAACTCACGGGTGTCACGGGTAAATACGTGCACCATGACGTGGGCATAGTCCAGCACCATCCATGTGTTGCCGTCACGGCCCTCGGTATGAAGGGGATCAATGCCACGGCGACCCATCTCATACTCCACCTCGCCCCCAAGGGTGTTCACGTGGGTGTTGGAGGTACCGGTAGCCAGCACCATGTACTCGCAGATGTCGGTCTTGCCGCTCATGTTGATGATCTTGATGTCACGGCCACGCTTGTGGTCAAGGAACAGGGCAATGGCCTCGGCAAGCTCAGCGGGGGTGTTCTCGGTCAGAGGGGCGGGAGTGTTATCGGGAGTCTCCAGCTCGGCCTCAATGCGGGCCTTCAATTCGGTCATAGACATAATTTGTATATTCCTTTCTCGGTTATGTTCAATCACGGTGCGTCAACGGCAGCACATCAACTCTTCAAGCACCAGCTCGTTTCGCGCCAGAGCGGTATCGGGGCTGATCACGGCATCCTCGGACAAAAGGGCTCGCATGGTCATGTCGTAGGACATAATGAGAGTGCGACGAAGATGGGTGTGTCGTTCCTCCATGGTCATTCCCTCGGGGCTTCCGTTCCAGAAGAAGGAACGCAGACGGACGCAATCGGGGAACAGGCGGGATTCGTCGATGTAATCCGCCAGATACAAAAGCTTTTCGGTCAGGGTCATTCCCGCCCGTCCCGTGGTATGCCAGCGGACGGCGCTGACTACGGTCTCACAATTGAAGGCGGGGTATTTCTCGGGGATGAGCAGGGCGGCGGTGCGGGCGTGGAAGGTCTTGTAGGCGTACTCCTCCCCTGCCTCGGGGGCTTGTCCGAAACGGGTCAGAATGGCTTTGTGGGTGGGCACGTCGTACTCCTTGGTGATATCGTGAAGCAGGGCGGCCACACGGAGGGCGGGGATGTCCTCGGGGCAAAAGAGGGTGGCCAGGCGAGTCACCATATCCTCCACGGCGGCGGTATGGTGGAAGCGCTTCGGGGACATCTCTTCGATCACCCGCTCCCGCAAGGCGGTGATCTCGGCATCCCCGAAGGGGTATTTGCTTTGATTCATAGTCTATCCTATTCTCGGGTTCTCATTCCCGTATTAGGCATTTCGGTACAGGCCTCGGTCACGGATGTAGGTCGCCACGGCGGGAGGAACAGCCCCCTCGATGGGGAATCCCTCGGCCACGGCGGAGCGGACGTCGGTGGAGGACAGCTCGATGGCGGGGGTGACGATGCGACGCACCACCTTGCCGTATTTCTGCTTATAGGAGGAGATCTTTTCCACAATGGCTCCGTCCATATCCCCGTCGGTTTCACGGCGGACGTAGACGGGGTAGCAGAGGCGGAAGATCTCGTCGGGCTCACGCCACTTGTCCAGCGTCATGAGCATATCCGTACCCATGAGCAAAAACAGGCGTCCCTCGGGATCGTAGAGCTGGCGGAGGGTATCCACGGTGTAGCTCTTCCCCTCCCGCCGCATTTCCAGATCGCTGACGATCACGCCCTCAATACCCTCAAAGGCCAGCCGGCACATCTCCAAACGGTCGGCGGCGGTGGCGTCACCCTGCATATCCTTATGGGGGGTAACCCCCGTGGGGATCACGTAGAGGATGTCCAGCCACATCTGCTCCATGAAGGCCTTGGCGGCGGCCACGTGGCCGTTATGGACGGGGGAAAACGTGCCCCCGTAGATACCGACCCGCATTACAGCTCGATGTGGCGCTTCCCGTTGAGGGAGCGGCGGTACAGGATGATCTTGCGGCCGATCACGCCCACAACGGCGGCGTTCAGCGCCTCGGCAAGTCCCTCTGCGGCCTCGCGGGGAGTGTACTCGGAGGTCTCCAGCACCGAAAGCTTGATCAGCTCACGAGCCTCCAGAGCATCGCAAACTGTGTTTAAAAAATTCTCGCTGACACCTCCCTTACCGATCTGGGTCACAGGGGACATGGTGGAGGCCATGGAGCGAAGCTTGGCTCTCTGCTGGGAATTCAGCACGGGAGCCACAGGGTAGATACGTTCGTTGTTCATTGTGTTCTCCTTTTATTCATGGGGCTTTTTCATGGGGCATTGCCCCATGCCCCACCAAAGAACTTTTTGGAAAAAGTTCTTTGGAATCTCAAAAACCTTTAATGCTTTTTTATTAAAGGTTTTTGGGGAGTCCAGAGGGACTTTTTGCAAAAAGTCCCTCTGGTCGTTCTCCATACATTACAACCTCTCCGCCAGCTTGGCGATGGCCTTGCCACGGTGGCTGATGGCATTCTTTTCTTCAGCGGACAGCTCGGAAAAGGTCTTTTCGAAGGGGGGATAGTAGAAGTAGGGATCGTAGCCGAAGCCGCCCTCCCCCTTGGCCTCGTCAATGATGAGCCCCTCGGTCTCACCCCGAACCGTAAGCTCACGGCCATCGGGATAAACAAGGGCGATACAGCACACGAAGCGGGCGGTACGGGCCTCGGCAGGGACGTCCGCCAGGTTTTTCAGAAGCAGGGCGTTGTTGGCGGCATCGTCCCCATGCTCCCCCGCATAGCGGGCGGAGTACACGCCCGGAGCGCCGTCCAGCGCATCCACGGACAAGCCCGAATCGTCGGCGATGGCGGGATAGTTCCCTCCCCCTGCATTCACAGCGGTGCGCGCCTTGATGAGAGCGTTCTCCTCGTAGGTGGTGCCATTCTCCTCAATGTCGCCGACGTAGCCCACGTCGTCCAGCGAGAGAACACGGACACCCTGGAAATGTGTGGCCAGAATGGCCTCCATCTCACGGATTTTCTTCTTATTTCGGGATGCAAGGATCAGTTCCATGGCTTACTCTCCGAACAGAGCCGAGACGAAGTCCTCGGCGTCGAATTCCTGCATATCGTCGATCTGCTCGCCCACGCCGATAAACTTGACGGGAATACCCAGCTCACGTTTGATGGAAATGATGATACCGCCCTTGGCCGTACCGTCCAGCTTGTTCAAGGTAATACCCGTGATCCTGGCGGCCTGGCTGAATTCCTTGGCCTGAGACACGGCGTTCTGACCGGTGGTGGCATCCAGCACCAGAAGGGTCTCACGGGAGGCGCCGGGCAGCTCGCGGTCGATCACACGGTCGATCTTGGCCAGCTCATTCATGAGATTCTTTTTATTCTGCAACCGTCCTGCGGTATCGATGATCAAGACATCGGCCTGCTTCTTCTTGGCGGCGGCGATGGCGTCAAAGACCACAGCGGCGGGATCGCTTCCCTCGCTCTGCTTGACCATATCCACACGGGCCCGCTCACACCACACAGCCAACTGGTCGATGGCGGCGGCACGGAAGGTATCGGCGGCGGCAACCACCACCTTCTTACCCTGCAAGCGGAGACGCTTGGAGATCTTTCCGATGGAGGTGGTCTTACCCGCGCCGTTGACACCGATGACCAGCAGAACGCTGGGGGTGGTGGTCAGCGCGAGGGGCTGAGACTCACCGATCATGTCGGTCATGATCTCACGGAGAGCGGTCATGACCTGCTCCTTCTCCTTGAGGCGGCCGTCCTTGATGCGCTCTCGCAGCTCATCCATGATCTCCTCGGTGGCGGTAAAGCCCACGTCAGCGGAGATGAGGATCTCCTCCAGCTCCTCCAAAAGATCCTCGTCCACACGGGTGAAGGCCTTCAGGAGGTTATCCACGGGGGAGAAGAGGGCGGCGCGGGTCTTGGAAAGTCCTGTCTTGAGTCTGCCCCAGAAGGACTTCTTGGTAGCGGTCTCCTCGATCTCTTCTTCAACGGGCTCTTCGGCGGATTCCTCGACGGTCTCTTCGACGGTCTCGTCGGCGGATTCTTCGACGATCTCATCGGCGATTTCCTCGGCGGTTTCCTCGTCAAGAATCTCCTCGGCGGGCTGTTCGCCATTCAGGAGAGCGGCCTCGGCGGCTTCCGCTGCGGCCTCCTCCTCGGGGGTCAGGCCTTCCTCAAGGACGGCTTCGTCACGGGACTCCTCGTCCTTCTTCTTTCCAAACAGCTTAGTTAAAAAGGCCATTCCAATCGTTCTCCTTGTTCTTGGCAATATCGGCTACGTCCAGAGCCAGCACTTTGGAAATACCTCGCTCGGGCATGGTAACGCCGTACAGGCGGGTAGCAGCGGCCATGGTACCGCGGCGGTGGGTGATCATGATGAACTGGGTCTCGTCGGAGTAGCGCTTGATGTACTGAGCCAGACGCTCCACGTTGACCTCATCCAGAGCGGCCTCGATCTCATCCAGAATGCAGAAGGGAGTGGGGTTGACCTTCAGGATGGCGAAGAACAACGCAACGCCAATGAAGGCCTGCTCACCGCCCGAGAGCTGCATGAGGTTCTTGATGATCTTTCCGGGAGGTGCGGCCTTGATTTCGATGCCGGATTCCAGTACGTTCTCGGGATCAGACAAGGTGATCTCGGCGGAGCCGCCTCCGAACAGCTCGGAGAAGGTCACGGCAAAGTTCTCGTTGATCTTGTTGAAGGCATCCACGAAGGCGGTCTTCATCTCTCCCTCCAGCCGTCCGATGACCTGCATGAGGTCACGCTGGGACTTCTCCAGGTCGGAAAGCTGGGTATTCATGGTATCGTAACGGTTCTTGGTCTCGTTGTATTTCTCCACGGCATCGGGGTCAAAATGGCCGATGAAGCGGAGCTTGTTGCGGCAATCGGTCTGGGTGGCCACCACCTCACGGCGGTTCTCAGCGGTCACGGGAGGATAGCCCAGAGCCACGGCATCGGCGCGGGACAGCTCGTAGTCCTCCCACAGCTTACCCGAGAGCTTATCCATCTCGGCCCGCAGGCCGTTGAGCTTACCGTCGGCGGTGGTGAACTCACGGAAGAGATTCTCCTTGCGATCCATCTCCTCACGAAGGCGGGTATTGACGGCATTCAGCTTCTGCTCATAGGCGGCGCTGTTCTCGTCGGTTTTGGCACGCTGGGCGATCAGGGCGTTCAGGGCGGCCTCGCCCTCGGCAAATCGGTGGCGGTTCTCGGCCTGCGCCTCGGTAGCATCTGCCAGCTTTTGGCGGTAGGCGGCTACACGCTCTTCGTTGACGGTCACGTCGTTATGGGTGGAAGCCATGCGCTCCTCGCAGAGGGTGGCCAGAGTCTCACGGGTCTCCACGTCCTTGCGAGCGGCGGAGATATCAATGAGCAGACGGGTCTGGGCAGACTCCAGCTGATCCACACGATCCTCGCAGTCTCCCCGCTCGGCGGCCTTTTCGGTACGAAGGGCACGCAGCTCACAGAGCGCCTGCTCCAGTCCCTTCTCCTCGGCGCGGAGGGAGGCCATAGCGGTCTCGTTGGCCTCATTCTGACGGAGAATGGCCTCGGAATCATCACGGACACGGGCCAGAAGCGCCTCGTTGGCGTCCAGGTTGGCTCGGGAGCGGCTGAGCTTATCCACCTCACCCGCCATGATGGCACGGGTCAGATCTCTCTTATCCTCCAAGGTATTCTTGTCATCGTCCACCCGCTTGATCTGCTCACGGAGGGTAGTCAATTTGGCCTCGGCATCGGTAACGGCGGTCTCGTATCCCTTGAGATCCTCCTCCAGCCGCTTGATCTCGGCGGCACGGGACAGAGCCCCGTTCTTACGTCCTGCGGAGCCTCCCGTGAAGGAGCCTCCCACGTTGATCTGCTGACCGTCCAGCGTCACCACACGGACACGGTACTTCAGCGCCTTGGCCATGGCCGTGGCGTTATCAATGTGATCGAACACCAGAGTTCTGCCCAACAAAGCGGACAGAACGCCGCTATACTTTTCATCACAGGTGACCAGGGTATCCGCTACGGCCACGTAGCCCGCAAAGCCTGCGGCGCGACGCATCTCATCGGATTCCACCGAGGGTCTCATAGAGGTCAGGGGGTAGAAGGTGGTACGACCCGCATTTGCCCGTTTCAGGGCGTACATGGCGGCCTTGGCGGTGTCCTCGTCCTCCACAACGATGTTCTGGAGGTTGGTTCCCAGTGCGGTCTCCACGGCGGTGACGTAGTCCTGCTCCACAGAAATAAGCTGGGACAGTGGGCCGTAGATACGGCCGCAGGGAGCGCCGTTATAGCCGGTGATCCTTCCCTCCTTGTAGGACTTCATGACGAACTTCACCGCATCGGCATAGCCCTCCATCTGCGCCTCCATGGCGCGGTAGGTGTTGATGCGCTGGGTCACGGAATCTCTGCGGAGGATGGCGGTATTGTGGCTCTCGTGAAGGTCGCCGTACTCCTCGTTGAGGGTAGTCAGTCGGGACTCCGCCTCAGCGATCTCGGCACGGAAGGCCTCGATCCTTTCGTTATAGGAATCCACCACTCTCTGGTGGTCATCCACTTCCTTCTGCAGGGCGCGGGAGGTAGTCTCCAGCTCCTCGATCTCCGACAGAATACCGCTGTTACGGTCGCTATCGGAATCACGGGTGGTCTCCAGCACCGACAAACTGACCCGCAGGTCCATGAGCTTTTCCTCACGGTCACGGATATCCTCGGCGGCGGTGTCGATCAGCTCGCTCAGCTTGTCAATACGTTGATTCAAAGCGGCGATCTCCTCGTCGTTGGCGGCGGATCTGTTCTCCAGCGCCTCCAGAGCCTCCTGCAGGCGTCTGCACTCGGCACGATGGGCCTCCAGCTCTGCCCTATCCGCATCCAACTGGCGGGAAAGGGCGGCACGGGTGTCCCCTGCGGCGGCGATCATTTCTTCGGTATGCCGCATGGTGGTCTCGGCCACACGGTAGCTGCTGTCCAGACTGTGCTGGCTCTCAGTCAAGGCGGTGATGCGACCAAGCAGCTCCTCAGAGGCGGCACGGCTTCCCTGGGCCATTTCGGCCAACCGTTCCCTTTGAACGTCCAGCGCCTGTACCGACTCCTCGGCCTGGTTCAGGTCAAAGGCGGCGTGACTGCGCAGGGTGGTCGCCTCGGCAATATCCCGGCTCAGATGCTCGGTATCGTAAAGCCACAGACGGATGTCAGCCCGCTTCTTTTCCTCCAGAAGGACGATACCCTTTCGAGCCTTGTTGGCTTCCTTTTCCTGAGGAATGAGCTGTGCCTCCACCTCGGCAAAAATATCCCGTACACGGACGAGGTTGTCCTCGGTGGCCTTCAGCTTGCGCTCGGCCTCATTCTTCTTGACACGGTACTTGGCGATACCCGAGGCGTCCTCGAACACACTGCGGCGCTCCTCGCTCTTACGGGACACCATGTCCGCAATACGGCCCTGTCCGATGATGGAGTAGCCGTCACGGCCAATACCCGTATTGAGGAACAGCTCGTAAATATCCTTCAAGCGGACGGCCTTACGGTTGATCAGGTACTCACTCTCCCCCGCGCGGAAGTAGCGGCGGGTGACGGTGACCTCGTCGTAGGGGCAGTCCAGCTTGCCAAAATCGGAGGTGTTGTCAAAGGTCACAGAGACCTCGGCGTAGCCCATGGGACGGCGGCTATCCGCGCCGCCGAAGATCACGTCCTCCATCTTACTGCTTCGCAGAGTCTTGGAGGAGATCTCACCCAGCACCCAGCGCATGGCGTCTGCGATGTTGGATTTACCGCTTCCGTTCGGGCCTACGATAACGGTCACGCCTACCGACGTGCCGTCGGCAACGACCTGATCTCCCCCCTTGTGTCCGGGATCAAAGACCAGCTTCGTGCGGTCGGGAAAGGACTTGAAGCCCTGCATTTCAATGGATTTTAAGTACACGGATTTTCTCCTGTCTGTTTGAATTTAAGCAGGGGTTTTACCCCTGCACCCCACCCAAACCCTTTTTGAAAAAAGGGTTTGGGAATCCCAAAAACTTTTTAACAAAAGAGCAATTTGTTAAAGGATTTTGGAGATTCCATAGAACCTTTTTGCAAAAAGGTTCTTTGGCCGCTCTCCTAATCAGCAAATGCCAAACACCTTCAGCGCTGCCTTGGCCGCGGCCTGCTCGGCCTTTCGCTTGGAGGTACCGACGCCCCGTCCGCAGGGATTGGAGTTGACCCGCACCTCCACCTCAAAGGTCTTCTGGTGGTCGGGGCCTTCTGCGCGGAGGAGCACATACTCCAGCACGTCGCCCTCGGTCTGCTGAACCAACTGCTGAAGTGGAGTTTTGTAGTCCCCGTCGATGCCCTTGGTGATCAGCTCGGACAGATCCTTCTCCACTAAAGGAAGGAGGAAGGACTCGATGATGGCCATAGCGCCATCCCTCGCATCGAGGTAGATGGCGGCCAGCAGAGCCTCAAAGGCATCTGCCAGTATGTTTTCCTTGTTAAAGCCACCCGTCTGCGCTTCTCCCTTACCCAGGAGCAGACACTCCCCGATACCGAGGGAGCGAGCGTAGCGTGCCAGCGCCTCGGCGCAGACCACGTCCTTGCGCATATTGGTGAGGATGCCCTCCCCCTCCTGGGGGTATGTAGCGTAGAGGTAGCGGCTGACCACGATGGACAGCACGGAATCTCCCAAAAACTCCAACCGCTCGTTGCAAAGGAGGTGGTGGTTTCTCTCCCCCGTCTCGTTGGAATGAGATGAGTGGGTCATGGCCAGACGGAGCAGGGACGGATCGGTAAATTTATAGCCGATAGAAGCCTCCAGCCTCTCCGTAGGCGTGGAATAGATCTTGGAATCCATGGCTTACTCCTTTCCTACGGGAGCGGCCACGGCGGCGGTACCCAGATATTCTTCAATGGTGGCCGTAGCCCCTGACTCGGCAAAGCGGGTGGCCTGGCGGATGGCGTTCTTGAAGGCACGGCCATCGGATGAGCCGTGAGCCTTGATCACGGGCCTGCGCAGACCCAGAATGGGACTGCCGCCATGCTCCTTGGCGTCCATGTTCTTCTTGAACTCCATGAAGGGCTTCTTAACGGCAAGAGCGGCCAGCTTGGTCAGGATGGACTTGTAGAAGATCCCCTTCATACGGGAGGAGAACATCTTTCCCATGCCCTCCAGGGACTTGAGGAACACGTTCCCCGTGAAGCCGTCGGTGACCAACACGTCACAGGCGTTAAAGGCAACCTGGTTGCCCTCCACGTTCCCCACAAAATTGATGTCGGGGCAATTCTTAAGTAGCCGGTAGGCCTCGATCTGCAGGGGAGTGCCCTTATGTTCCTCGGAGCCGTTGTTCAGAAGTCCCACACGGGGATTCTCCAGGCCGTACAGGGCCTTCATGTAGGCAGAGCCCATGGTGGCGAATTGGGGCAGGAAGTCGGGCTGGACGGTGACGTTTGCCCCACAGTCCAACAAAAGAACGGGGGGATTGAAGGGTAGAATGGCGGCCAGGGCGGCGCGATGCACGCCCTTGATGCGACGGACGGTGAGGGATGCCCCCGCAAAGAGCGCTCCCGTATTGGAGCAGGACACCAGCACGTCTCCGTCGCCGTTGGCCAAGGCCCTCAGGGACAGAGTCAGAGAGGAATTCTTCTTGTCACGGAACGCCATGGAATCGTCCTCCATGGTGACCACGGTCTCGGCGTGGAGGATCTCAAAGCCCGAAATGTCCAGGCCGTTCTCCTTTGCTACCGTCTCCATGATCTCCCTGTGGCCAACCAGCAGGTAATCCCCGCCCAGCTCGGCCTTGGCGTCGATCACGCCTTTCAGTATTTCCAGGGGGGCGTTATCGCCGCCCATGCAGTCAATAATGATCTTCATAGTTTTGAGCTTCCTTTCTTTATTTTGGTTGGAAACCCAACCGCCCGGGCGGAGCTTTCAAAGGTCTTTAAGGGGTTTTGCGATTAAGGACTTTTGGAAGCTCGGAACTCCCGCAGGAGTTCCGTTGGGTGAAAATGGATGCGAGGAGAGCGCCAAAGGAAAACCGAACTGCAAGCAGTTCAAGAAGTTTTCCTCTGGACTCCTTTCAAGAATCTTTAAAACATATTTTATAAAGTTTTTGAGATTCCAAAGAACTTTTTTCAAAAAGTTCTTTGGTGGGGTGCAGGGGTGAAGCCCCTGCATCGCTCTCCTTACTTCCCTTCCTGTACCGCATCCATAACCCCGTCAATAGCCTCCAGGGCACGGGCGGCGTAGATCTCGTAACGGGCGAGCTTGCCTCCCTTGACCCGATGATCCAGGCCGGGAATGATACCGAAATTGGCGTTCATGGGAACAAAGTCCGAAAGGCCTCCGTGGCTGATATAGTGGGCCATAGCGCCGATCATAGTGGTCTCAGGGAAGATCAGCGCATCCATTCCCAAAGCTCTGCGGGCGGCGTTCAGTCCCGCCACAAAGCCCGAGCCGGTGGACTCGATGTAGCCCTCCACCCCCGTCATCTGACCGGCGAAGTAGACCTGTCCCTCGGCGTAGCCCTTGCGGAGACGGTAATCGGCATCCAAGAGGTCGGGGGAGGGGAGGTAGGTGTTACGATGCATGACGCCGTAGCGCAAGAACTCGGCGTTCTCCAGTCCGGGGATCATGGAGAACACCCGCTTTTGCGCGGGGAAGGTCAGATGGGTCTGGAAGCCCACCAGATTGTACATGGTTCCCTCCTTATTCTCACGGCGAAGCTGGACTACGGCGTAGGAGCGGGCGTCGGTACGTCTATCCACCAGACCCACAGGCTTGAGGGGGCCGTAGCGCAGGGTGTCGTAGCCTCGCCTGGCCATGACCTCCACGGGCATACACCCCTCAAAGACCTTGAGATCCCTGTCAAAGTCCTTCAGCTCCGCCTCCTCGGCGGTGATGAGGGCGTTGTAGAAGGCGTCGTACTGCTCTCTTGTCATGGGGCAGTTGATGTAATCCGCATCTCCCTTGTTGTAGCGGGAGGCGAAAAAGGCCACGTCCATATTGATGCTGGCGGCATCCACGATGGGAGCCACCGCATCAAAGAAGTGGAAGCCCTCCCCTACCAAATGATCCTTCAGCCAATCCGCAAAGGGATCCGAGGTCAGAGGCCCTGTGGCCACCACGGTGATGCCCTCGGTAGGAAGCTGGGTGATCTCGGCCTCCACCACGGTAATGAGGGGGTGATTCTTGATCTTCTCGGTGATATAGGCCGAGAACTTGTCCCGATCCACCGCCAGAGCCGAGCCTGCGGGGACTTGGGTGGCACGGGCGGCCTCCATGATGAGAGAGCCCATGCGGGAAAGCTCCTCCTTGAGCAGTCCCGAGGCCACGGTGATGCGATCGGAGCGCAGGGAGTTGGAGCAGACCAGCTCGGCGTAGCTCTCGCTGTGGTGGGCGGGGGTGAACTTTCTCGGCTGCATCTCGTACAGAGTGACGGCCACGCCGCGTCTTGCGGCCTGCCAGGCGGCTTCACACCCGGCCAGACCCGCGCCGTAGACGTTGATATGCTTTTCCATAATTACTCCTCGACGGAGGCCTCGACCATGGGCTCGGCCTCACGGGAATATCCGCAGGCCTTATCGTGGCAGACCAGCAGGGCCTTACCCTTCTTGCGGAAGAGCATCCGTCCGCAGGTGGGGCAGGTCTCGGCGGTGGGCATATCCCAAGAGGAGAAGTCGCAATCGGGGTAGCGCTCACAGCTATAGAACACCGTCTTATTGCGGCCCGTCTTCATGACCAGCTTGGCGGCACACTTGGGGCAGGCCACGCCGATGTCACGGGTCTTGGGCTTGGTGAACTTACAAGCGGGGTAAGCCGAGCAGGCGTAGAAGCTACCAAAGCGGCCGTTGCGCAGTACCATGGGAGCGCCGCACTTGTCGCAGACCATATCCGAAACGACCTCTGCCGTCTTCTCTGCCTTCTCGGGCTCGGCAGCCTTCTTCTCGGCCTCGGGCTCAGCGGGAGATGTCAGGGGCTTGGTATTCTTACAGGTAGGATAGTTGGGACAGGCGGCGAACTTACCGAAGCGGCCGTTCTTGACGATCATGCGGGCGCCGCACTTGTCGCAAAGAATATCCGTCTCCTCCACGGGAAGGCTGACGTTGATGCTACCGATGGTGTCCTCGGCGGCAATGAGCTGCTTCTCAAAGCTGCCCCAGAAGCGGGAGAGGACCTTCTCCATCTCGATATCGCCTGCCTCGATCTCATCCAGCTCGTCCTCCATGCGTGCGGTGAACTGCTCGTCCACAACGGTAGAGAAGTTCTTCAGCATGATGGTGTTGGTCACCTCACCCAGCTCGGTGGGGACGAGGGACTTGGTCTCACGCTTGACGTAACCGCGGGAGATGATGGTGGTGATGATGGTAGCGAAGGTGGAGGGACGTCCGATTCCCTTCTCCTCCAGTAGCTTGATGAGGGAGGCCTCGGTGTAGCGAGGCGGAGGCTCGGTGAAGTGACGGGCGGGATCAATGGACTCGGAATCCAAGGACTGCCCCTCAGTCAGAGCGGGGATGCGCAGATCCTTCTGCTCCTCGGGCTCGTCGGCATGGGTGCGGTTGGACTCATCCACCGACTCCTCGTACACGGCCATATAACCGGGGAAGGTAACGGTGTAGCCACCGGTACGGAAGAGATATCCCTTGCACGCAAGGTCCAGGGTCAGGGTTGCCAGATCAGCGGACTCCATCTGGCTGGCGATGAAACGCTCCCAGATAAGCTTGTAGAGGCGGTACTGATCCGAGGTCAGGTAACGGCGCACCATGGCGGGCTCAATCTCCACGCGGGCGGGACGAATGGCCTCGTGGGCGTCCTGAGCCGTGGCGCGGGTCTTATAAACACGGGGGGTCTCGGGGTAGTAGCTATCGCCGTATTTTTCACGGATGAGGGTAGCGGCGGCGGCCTGCGCGTCGGCAGACACACGGAGAGAGTCGGTACGCATATAGGTGATGAGACCC
Source organism: Clostridia bacterium (assembly GCA_017532045.1). GTDB lineage: Bacteria > Bacillota > Clostridia > Oscillospirales > CAG-272 > CAMEON01. The sequence continues at coordinate 13,314 of JAFXJW010000172.1, forward strand.
TGTACACCGCCGAACTCTGCCCCCAGATTCACACCCTCGTACAGCTCCGGCGCCACCCGCATGACACGCTGGGACTGGAAGCCCAGCTTACGGGATGCCTCTTGCTGCATAGTGGAGGTGGTGAAGGGAGGAGCGGGGTTCTTCTTACGGGTGGAGCGCTTGACGCTATCCACAGTAAAGGGCTGACCGTCAACGGCATGCACCACCTTCATGGCCTCGGCCTCACAGGTCAGGCGCATCTTGCCTGCGTGGGTACCGAAGAAACGAGCGGTGAAGGGCTTGCCCTCATCGGGGATCAGGGTGGCGTCGATGGTCCAATACTCCTCGGGCACAAACGCACGGATCTCGTTTTCACGGTCAACAAGGATCTTGGTCGCCACGGACTGGACACGACCTGCGGACAGACCGCTTCTCACCGTCTTCCACAGGAAGGGGGAGAGCTTGTAGCCCACGATGCGATCCAGAATGCGGCGGGTCTGCTGGGCGTTCACCAGGTTCATATCAATGGGTCGGGGCTGCTTGATGGCCGCCTTGACCACAGTCTTGGTGATCTCGTTGAAGGTAACGCGCTGCACCTGCTCCACGGGGATACCCAGCGCATTGGCCAGGTGCCAGGAAATTGCCTCGCCCTCTCGGTCAGGGTCGGTTGCGAGGAAGATCTTGCCGGCATTCTTTGCCTCTTTTTTGATCTCCTTGATGATGTCACCCTTGCCGCGGATGTTGATGTAGTGGGCGGCGAAATTGTTTTCAATATCTACACCCAGCGTGCTTTTGGGCAGATCACGGACGTGACCCACCGAGGCGATGACCTTGTAGTTGGAGCCAAGATAGCCCTTGATGGTGCTTGCCTTGGAGGGAGACTCCACAATGACCAGATTGGTTTTTGCCATATGAACGTATATTCCTTTCGTTGACCGTATCGGCACAGAGAAGCTCTCTGCTCGGACGGTCGATTATTTTCTTGAGTAAAGTCCCCCGGGAAGGGTGACGGTAAGCCCCTTGATCTCCAGCACCGTCATGGTAGCCATGATCTCTCCCACCGAGTAGCCCTCGCGGGTGAAGTAGTCGATGGCAACGGCGTGGTCCAAGGGAAGAGCCTCGAATATGCGCCGCTGGGTGTCGGTCAAAGACTTCAGGGCACGGTCAGAGGCATCCCCACGGGCGGGGACGGACTTAGGAGGGACAGATGCCTCGGGAGCTTTGGCCCCGGTGGATTTGGAGACCCCTTGTCCCCGACGGATGTCGGAGGGTGCTTTCCTGCGACGGTCTTTGGAAGGATCGGCGGAGGTAGTCTGCGCCGACGGAGCATCCGCCTTGGGCTTCTCGGTACGGACGCACACGCCCAACCGCTCCAGCCCCGCCTCGTCAATGTCCGAACGGGCTTCGGCTCGGGTCAGCTTACCCATATCCAAAGCGTCGCCGTAGAGGAAGGCGTAATTCTCCAAAAGATCACGGGCGCGGAGGATCATGACGGCGCCGTCGCTGATGAGCTTATTGCTGCCCGCCGAGTTGGTCTCCCCCACGTTGCCGGGGAATGCGTAGATGTCCCGTCCCTGCAAAATAGCGGTGCGGGCGGTAATGAGTGCGCCCGAGCGCGGATCCCCCTCCACCACCACGGTACCCTGGGACAGGCCGCTGATGATGCGGTTACGGATGGGGAAATTCTTTCGTTCGGGCGGTGTACCGGGCGCAAACTCCGACATGACCGCTCCTTTTGCCGTAATTTCGGTGAACAGGCGTCCATGCTCAGGGGGATAGATCACGTCGATACCAGAGCCCAGAATCGCCACGGTGGTACCGCCCGACAGCATCGCACCTGTGGCGGCGACGCCGTCGTTACCCAAAGCCATGCCCGAAACCACCACCGCTCCTGCGGCACCCAGCTCATAGCCTATTTTATACGCAATGCGCTTGCCGTATTCGCTCATACTGCGCGTCCCCACCACGCTGATGCAGAGCCGCCTTGACAGATCGGGCAGCCTGCCTCGGTAGTAGAGCAGAACGGGAGGATCACGCAGGGGGCGTAGGGATGCGGGGTAGTCCTCATCCTGCCAGAACAGGATGCCGACTCCCGTTGCCCGACAGTACTCCATGATGCGAGTCGCCTCGCTCAGGGACTTATCCGCCAGACGGGTCTTGAGCCTGCGGGAGCAGGGCAGACCCTCCAGCTCGTTTTCATCGGCCTTGTACAAATCGTAGGGAGTGCCGAAGCGCTCCAACAGTTGAGTAAACTCACGGTTCCCCACTCCGCAGCGCAGAGAAAACCAAATTTCAAACAGTCTATCCTTCATGGTGGCTCCTTTCAAGGAAATCGAATATCAAGCTTCCAAGCGGTGATTACCTCTTGCTCATTTCCCACACGATCAGTGCGGCGGCCACGCCTGCGTTGAGAGATTCGGTGTCGGCCTCCATGGGGATGTACACACTACGGTCACAGGCGGCGATGACCGCCTCGGTGAGGCCGTGTCCCTCGTTGCCGATCACAGCCCCCACGGGATGCCCCTCCCGGTCACGGGAGAGCTCGTCAGAGCCCAGACGGATGGCGGTACCGTCCAATGCGGCGGCGTAGATCTTGCGACCCGATGCTCGCAGGGACGTCACCGTTCCCGCCAGATCCTCTACCCTCGTGATGGGCATAGAGAACAGGGGCCCCATGGCTGCGCGGAGGGTACGGGGGTGGTAGACGTCGGCGCAATCGGCGCTCATAACGATACGGCCAACCCCCAGAGCGGCGGCGCTGCGGATGATGGCACCCACGTTGAGAGGGTCCCGCACCGACTCCAGAAGGAGCAAGGGCGCAGCCTTTTTGGCGTCATTTTCGTCTTCCATATATATTATAATAGAATTGTGGGATTTGTCAATATATTTTGCGACGGTTATGACCCCATCGGGGGCATTTTCTTGAGAAATTTTCTCAAAAAGACCATCCTCCACCCCGAAAATGGGGCATCCAGCATCCGAGAGGGTATAGCCGTACAGCTCCCTCATGCGCTCGGCCACTCGCTCGGCGGTACTCGCACGGAGAAATACAGAATCCAAATCTACCCCGCGACGGATGGCCTCGCAGAGGAGCTTGACACCGTCAAAGCGGAAGGTGCGGGTCTTTTCACGGGTGCGGCGATCGTCCAGCTTCATCAGCTCGACGATGCGGCGGTTCTGTCGGGAGGTGATGATCTCCCCGTCAAAATGGATGCTTGCGGACATGGAAGCACCTCGTTTCTGTATGATTTTAGAGTATCAACGGGGGAAAAGACCCCCGAAAAAGCCGCAAAACACATTTTTTTCAGGGGGTTTTCACCCATGTAAAATAAGCCATTCAATGATAAAAACCCGAGTGGCTGAATGCCCATCGGGTTTTTATGAAACACAATTACAGGGCAGCCTTAGCCTGCTCGCACAGAGCGGCGAAAGCCTCCTTGTCGGAAATTGCGATCTCGGACAGCATCTTACGGTTCAGGGTGATGCCAGCCTTCTTCAGACCGTTCATGAAGGTGGAGTAGTTCATACCGTTAGCCTTGCAGCCGGCGGAGATACGGGTGATCCACAGACGGCGGAAGTCGCGCTTCTTCATGCGACGGCCGGCGAATGCGTAGTTACCGCTCTTCATGACGGCTTCCTTAGCCATCTTGAAGTGCTTGGACTTGCTGCCCCAGTAGCCCTTAGCAGCCTTCAGAACCTTATTTCTTCTCTTGCGCGTCATCATTGCGCCCTTAATTCTTGCCATTTTTCTTTCCTCCTATAACGATTCTCGTTGATTACTTCTGGATGAGTGCTCTGATGTTGGCAGTCATTGCCTCGCTCAGAATGGCGCTGGAGCGCAGATGTCTCTTTCTCTTGGAGGGCTTCTTACCCAGGTTGTGGCGGTGGTGGCAGTGGTTGATCTTAACCTTACCGGTACCGGTCACGGAAAATCTCTTGGCAGATGCCTTGTGTGTCTTAACCTTTCCCATTTTTCTTTTCCTTCTTTCATTGTACTGAATGGCCGCGCAATGGGGTTCGCACGGCGCATCCGTTGGCTATCGTATGAAGCCGTATATCATGTAAGCCGCATCATCCGACGGGGCTCATGAACTAAATAGTGGGGTGCTCGGGGGTTGTGCTTGTATATCGACGTTACCCATCGATACGGAAAATCCGCAGCAGACGGCGTCTGCGGCACACGATTGCTTACTTCTTGCTCGTGAGAGGGCTGATGACCATGCTCATGAAGCGACCGTCCAGGACGGGCTTCTTATCGCAGGAGCCGACCTCCTTCACGTCCTCAAGGAACTTCTCAAGCAGGTCGCGACCGATAGCCATATGGCTCATCTCGCGTCCGCGGAACTTCATGACCACACGAACCTTGTTGCCGGAGGTCAAAAATCTCTTGGCCTGGTTCATCTTGGTCTCGTAGTCGTGGGTGTCGATGCGGCAGGACAGCTGGATCTCCTTGAGCTCCACGGTCTGCTGCTTCTTCTTGGCTTCCTTCTCTCTCTTCTGCTTCTCAAAGCAGAACTTGCCGTAGTCCATGATCTTGCACACAGGGGGAGTAGCCATGGGTGCGATCATAACCAGATCCAATTCCTTCTCATAGGCGATCTTAAGGGCTTCCTTGGAACTCATGATTCCAAGAGGCTCTCCGGCGGCAGTTACGACTCGGATCTCCTTTGCGGTGATTTCCTCGTTAAGGAGAGTCTGAGCTTCTTTAGCATTCGCGGCGATAGGTAAACACCTCCTAAAATAAAAATCGCGCCGAAGCGATTGCCCCGGCACACAGATACCCACCCATATCTTTGAGTGGAAACGTCTATTGACCTCAGCTCGCTCTGTGGCGGCGGGGTGGAAACCGGGCGGTCTCGCTTCATTTGCTGTAACAGTATACCACAGGGCGGGCGGTTTGTCAATACCTTTTTCAAAAATTTTCGAAATTATTTTTAAAAGCAGCCCCGCCGGATAACAACGCAAAAAATCCGTTATCCGACGGGGACTTTTTGATCATTCATACTTCCCTTTCCCACCGTCGGGCAAAAAAGCCCGCCACGAGGTGGAATAAACGGCGTAGGCCTCGGCTCTTTTTGCGGCCAGCTCACGGGTCTCCAGCCAACGGCGAACCACATTCATATGCTCACGGCGCATGGCAGGGTCCATGATGGCGACCACGCTATCACCCCAGTCCTCGTCCTCGTAGGCGGAGGCGCGAAGAGCGGCCAATCGAATATCGGGGCGGTCAGCCAGATCCCTGGCCGTGCGGCGCTCAGCGCCACGCCCCTTAACACGGGCAAAAAGAGCGCCCGTTCCCTTGGACACATGGCACAGGGACTCCCACAGCTCACGGTAGGCAGGAGCGGAGGACAGGGCTTCGCCGAGAGTATTCCGGCGGCTTTCCAAAAGCTCACCGCTCTGCATGGCCTGCCAATCCACCGCAAAAAAACCGTCGGCGGGGTTGGTGTCCATACGGAAAAGCATTTCTCTCTCATGGGTGTAGGCGGTCATGAGACTTCGATAGGCCTCGGTCTCGGTCTGCCAGGACTCCGAAAGGGCGGTCAGCGCACCAGGAAGTCTCTCCGTCAGTCCGGCGACCCAAGCCTCCACACTCCCGTCTCCGGCTCTCCCCTCCATCCAGTCTCGCTCCTCGGCGCGAAGGATGGCCAGGCTATCCGCCAAAAGCGTCTCTAAAATGGACAAACGGTGCTTTCTTCCTGCCAGCATACGCCCCAAGCGGCGGCTCATGTCGGCGCAGGCGGCGTAGCTTCTCTGGGCGGCGGGGGTGGGATCGCGATGGGATACCTGAAGCAGGTAGGGGCGCAGAGCGATCCAATGATCCGTCAGATTATCCCGCAGAATGCGACGATTCTCGGCTATGCGGGCACGGTCTGCATCGTTTTCCGCATCATGGCGACGGAAGGCGCAGGAGATCTCCTCCCGGGAAAGTCGGCGATAGGCAGGGACGTCCTCGGGCGGAGGGATTGCCTCGCCCACGTCTCCCCGATTCAGCTTTTCCAGAACGCAAAGGCGAACTGCCTCGGCCACACAACTCGAAACTCCCTTCTCCCTCTCTAAAATACGACGTAAATGCTTCTCCTCGGTCTCCTCCCGAGACATACGGGCAGGGATTCGTGTAGGATCATAGCCGTCGGGCAACAGAGAGATCATATCCTCCAGACAGGACAAACGGGTCTGGCACATGGAGCGATACACCTCATAGGAAACCCCCTCCCGCATGATCCGCATAGCACCCGATGCGCTGTCACGGCCGTGGGATCGACCCGTGAAGAATCGAGCCGCCCGCTCACCGAACTCCTGCTCCCGCACGCATGCCGTTATGAGGCGGAGGAGCTGCTCCTCCAGACGCATACGGTACCGCCAGATCATACCGGGGTTCTCTCTCTGGGCTCTGATCTCGGCGGCGCTCAGCGCACAAAGGCTATCCGAGAGCAAAAGAAGAGCAAAGGGCTGGGGATGGTCAAGTACTATGCGCCTATGACCAATACCCTCCCGACTGTCGGGAGAAAGATACGGAGTGACATCCAGCCACAGAGGGCGCAAGCCCGCCTCGTCCAGCAGATAGATTTTGAAATCTCCCGCAACGAATATATCCGCAAGGTATCGTCCCTCTCCCTCGGGCGTGATACGGCAGGCACCCATGGAAACGGCAAACAAGGCATCGTCTCGGGGGGTCGCTTCGTCGTCGCATACGGTCTCACGGAGTCGGGATAGCTTACGGGGAATTTCCTCTCCCAGCGCATGACGCATTTGCTCGAGGGTTACCTCCTTGGCAGTACCGTCCAGAATCTGCAGAGCGGTCACCTCGGCCAAGGCGGCGCAGTAGCGCGCCACAGGATGCTCCTGCATCCCTTCACTCTCCCCAAAGGTCCCGCGAAGCACACGGGCATTCTCATCGGTACGGGTGATGAGCGTACCGTATAGGCTATCCAGAAGGCCGTCCACGCCTCCTTTCTCTACAGGATACGTAGGAGAGAGGCTTCCTCCCGTGGCGCCGTGGCCGTTTGCGGCCAGCAGAAGATCGGAGGTGACCACAGGGCAGGTATCCGGCACAAGACCGTACGCTTCGGGATTCTCAGCTATAAAGGCCATCCCCGGAAGCAATCTGGTTTCCGCCGCACGTTCATTGGAATACTGTCTGGAATCCATATCCGTTCTCCTTTCCCGACTGTGATTTTCTTAATTATTTTATTATAACACAATTTTTTCGGTTTGTCAACTCTCACCGCCGGCGAGGCCTTACGACAATTTTTAATTTTTTTAAAAAAAGGGTTGACAAAATTCCACGCATATGCTATAATGGTCAAGCTGTCAAGAAACGGCCCATTGGTCAAGCGGTTAAGACGCTAGCCTCTCACGCTGGAAACTCGGGTTCGATTCCCGGATGGGTCACCAAAATCAAAAAGGCACTGCAAAGCAGTGCCTTTTTGATTTTGAAGATATGTCAGTGAATCTGAACCCCGCCACTGCACCTCGGTGCAGTGGCAAAGCATGCGCAGGATTTTAGGGGTACAGATCCACACGAGCGCATGCAGGGGTTCAGATTCCCGGATGGGTCTGATCCCCCGCCGTGGCAAAGCATGCGCAGGATTTTAGGGGTACAGATCCACACGAGCGCATGCAGGGGTTCAGATTCC
>JAFXJW010000173.1 GCA_017532045.1 Clostridia bacterium
ATTTTGCATTTTGCATTTTGCATTTTCAAACTCCCCGATAAACTGCAATTTGAAATTGTGCGTTATAGAATGTTCTTTAGCGATAAGCGTTCCAGTCTCCCGATGTCCTCCAGCATATCTCGGAGGACGGCCAACGTCGCCTGATACTGCATGATGTCCCCCGATGCGGCGGAGGCCTCCAGAGGGCGCAGGGCCTCGGTAGCCTTGTCGATCATGGTGTAGCTCACCGAGATGCCCAAAAGCGCTTCTTTGGATTCCAAATGATCCCGAAGCGCCGCCACCCGAGCGGGGGTCGTGGTGGGATCGGGTACGGGAGGCAGAGCCGCCAGCTCGCTCAGGAGGGCGGCTTGAGTTTTGGTTACGAACAGGGCGTTGCAAACCGCCAGAGCAATCACCAAGAGCAGCACCGCCCCGCCCAGAATACACCCCTTCACGCCGCCTCACGGGGGTATAGCGCCACCCGCCCTCCGTCGTCGGCCAGCATGAGAAATACGTCGGGGAGCTTCACCTTGCGGCGGCTCAACTCCCGAAAAAGCCTCGCCTCGTCCCACCCGGCCAGGGCGAGATTGCGTCGATTGATTTTTCCGTCACAGACCAGCAGGTGCATCATGCCCCGCTCGTCGGGGGATAGTCCCAGATCGGCGGCGGTGGCTTCCTTTTGGGCGGCTTTTTTTACAATGCTGATCTGCCCGTTAGGCTCCAGAATGGCGTACTCTACCTCGGAGGGGTCGGCGATGTCCTTCTGTCGTAGCTGGGACAGAAGCTCCTCCGCCGATACTCGTGCCGTCGCCATGGCGGTGGGGTCGGGTCTGCCGTGCCTCACAAGTATGGCGGGGCGCACGGATAAGACCCTCTTGAGGAAGGGGACCTTCAGAAGCAGCCCCGACAACACTACCTCCAGGGAGGTGAGAGTCAGAATGGGGATGAGAGCATGGGACAGGGGGATTTCGGTGTTGGTGATGGGAAGGGTGGCGATGTCCGAGAGAAGCAGGGTGGTAACCAGGTCGGATATCTCCAGCTCCCCCAGCTGGCGCTTGCCCATGAATCGCATGGTGGCAATGAGGGAGAAGTAGACGATGAGGGTGCGAATGAGAATGGTGATCATAAAAAAACCTCCGTTGGGAGACGCTGTGATGAATACAGTATGTCCCAACGGAGGTTTCGTTATTTCGTGGAATCGTGGAAGGCTTTGATCAGCCTACCTGCAAAAGATCGTGGAGAGCGTAGCACTCCATGAAGGCCGAGCCGGAGATGACGCAGGCGGACTCGGGGAGGCGCAGGTCGGAGAGGTGGCCGCACCAAGCGAAGGCGCAGTCTTCAATGATGCGGAGAGAGGTGGGCAGGCTCAGAATCTCCAGAGCCTTGCATGCCGAGAAGGCGGCGGTGCGAATGGCGGAGAGGCTTTCGGGAAGGTGAATATGCTTCAGAGCGGAACAACCCTCAAACAGGGAAGGAGCCAGCTCAGAAAGGCCCTCGGGAAGCACGACGGAGTGTAGACGGGTGCAGTAGGCAAAGGTCGCACGGCCAAGGGAGGTCAGACTGCGCAGACGGCCAAGGCGCAGTACGGTCAGACACTCGCAGCCCATAAACGCGCGGTCGCCTACGGTGGTCAAGCGGCTCTCGGCAGAGGCGCGGATATCCACAAGGCCTGTGCAGAAGGCAAAGGCGCGGCGGCCGATGGTCTCTACGGAATCGGGAAGCGTGACGGTGCGCAGTGCGGTGTGACCTGCAAAGGCACGGTCGCCGATGGCTATCACGGAGCGACCCTCGGGATCGGTGGAGGGGATCAGCAGGGAAAAGGTCTCAGATCCCACGTAGCCCGTAACGGTACAGGTGTTATTACTCAGCGCCTCATAGGTGAAGAGGCGGCCGTATTCGGTCATATCGAATTGACAGGTAATGATGCAGTTGGGATTCGTCATAATCTACCTTCCTTTCGGTGCGGCGGGAAATTTCCCACCTCCTCGTCATAGGGCCGTACTCTTCGCAGGGTTGCGACGGCGCTTGTGTCGGCTCGACGGCGGTGTGTGTCCGTCGGCTCTCTTTGGCTTGTGTCATCATTATACCATACGAAATGTGTGTATTGCAATAACAAATTGTAAACAAATAGAAAACAAACACGAAAATAGTTCCGAAAATAGCATAAACACAAGGAGATTAGTAGAAAATGTGCGACAAAACAAGATCATTTAAGACCAAAACAAGAACTGAAACGACAGCTTGCGACGGAGGGTGACGGCCTTCGACGGCGAAAAATGCGGGGGGAAATGAAGAGAACGGGGGATGATCTTCCCGAAAAAAGCCATGAGCGTCTCTTTCGATCTCTTGCAAACATTCCCGCAATTTGTCCTAATGAGAAAAGGATGGCGTGTGCCGTCTTCCCGTGAAGCATCCTTCCGAAACACCTCTTAAAGTCTCAAAGAAAGGGGGACTGTGTTGCCGCAAGGCGATGGTCAGGGCTTTTGAAAAAAGGAAAGGGAGCCTCCTTTGAGACTCCCTTTTGCATGGTTGCGTTATTCCTTGAAATTCTTTTCCGCCTCCAGGGCGTCCTTGATTCTTGCGTACTGCTTGGCGGTCAGTCGGCTGACCTTGCGGCGGTTGACACGCCCGCTCTCCATGATGAAGACCAGTTGGGCGTTCTTGTAGACGGGAGCATCCTTGGGCAGGACCTTGTCCTCCCTGTCTCGCATTTCGGCCCGGATCACCGAGGCGGCGTGGAAGATCATTTGCTGTCCGTTTTCATCCTTGCCCGCATTGACCATGCCCTCCCCGAAGGTGATGCAGGCCGTGAGCAGGAGGGCAAGATCGTAGAGGCAAAGGCATCCGAACGCGCCCACCAATACCACGAGAACCGCGCCGATGGCGTTGTCCCACCAGCCCAGCAGCTCCAGACCGAAGATGAGGGCGGTGACGGCGATAATGATGCCGAGGGTAGCCCATATGTACAGCCAGTTGTGCAGATGCACCCGACGGGGCTTGTCTGCGGATGCGGGGTTCTTCAAAACGGGTTGGTTTCTTTCGGCGGCGTACTGCTCGGCTCGGTGGCCGTGATCGCCCTTATGCTTTTTGTTGCTCATGGTGTGACTATATGACTCCTTTTCTTGCAAATTTGGGTTTATCGGGCTGTGCCCGACCTCGCGCCCGCAGGGCGCATATCGAATTCCGCAGGAATATATCGAGTGCCGCAAGGCACATATCGAGTCCCGTAGGGACATATCGACATCTTTTTTCGTCGATATACACCC
>JAFXJW010000015.1 GCA_017532045.1 Clostridia bacterium
AGGTCCGCAACCTCGGCGGAGCGCCGAGCTCGCGGGTTTGACTTATTCGCGGGGATGTGAGATGAGTTTCCTCGTTCTTCTCCGCGTTTCGTGCGGGCCATCGGGTATCCTCGACCTTTCGCGCATTCAGACTCCTTCGCCCTGACCTGGGCGAAGGGGTCGCGCGCGCAGGTGGTGGGTTCCGTAAGGGAGGCACCACGGGGGCCTCCCTTGCGTGGCGCTCTTTTGGTACTTTTCTCTCGACAGGGAGAGAAAAGTACATAGATCGATCTCCCCGATAAACTCCAGGGCACCTCTAAAAACCCCTCGCACAGCGAATTGACGGAATCTTTTCCGTCATTCGTCACAAAAATCCTTCGTATAGGATCAACTATACGTGCGGCTTTTTGTTTTGACTGACGAAAAATCTTCTCGTCGCTCGCCGCACGATGAGTTATTAGAGGTGCCCTTCAATTTCTTAATCTCATTAAATTTCGGTTTTCCTATTGACAATCCCCCGCCCCTGTGCTATACTACAAGTGTACTACCTGCAATAGTGCAGTTAAAACAGTAGTCGTGCAGTTCTGCTGAGAAAGGAGATATATGCTGCTGATCGATAAGCTGTCGGGGAAGCCCGTCTACGAGCAGGTCATTGAGGGGATCCAGCGGAACGTCCTCATGGGAATCTACCCTGAGGGAAGCGTTCTCCCCTCCCTTCGTGAGCTGTCCGTGACACTGGGCATCAACCCCAATACCATCCAAAAATCCTACGCCGAGCTGATCCGCCGCGGTGTGATCATCCCGTCCCCGGGAAGTGGCACCTACGTGGCTCATGACGCAAGGGAGCGCATCCGAGCCGCCGCCGCCGAAAAGCTGCCCATGCTGGAGGAGCTGGTGGCCGAGCTGGCGCTGGCTGACGTTTCCAAGGGGGACGTGCTGGCCACGGTCTGCGCCGTCTATGCAAGAACGGGGAAGGGCAAATCCCCCACACATCCTACTACCTACGAAGGAGGAATCCAATCATGATCCAAGCTGAGCACGTGACCAAAATCTTTCAGTCCGCAGGGCAACCCAAGCCCCATACCGCCGTCCGTGATCTGTCCTGCACCATCCCCGGAGGCTGTATCTACGGTCTGGTTGGCTCTAACGGCGCAGGCAAGTCCACCTTCCTTCGCCTCCTGTCGGGTGTCTACCGCCCCGACGAGGGAAGCATCACCATCGACGGACTTCCCGTTTGGGAGAATCCCGAGGCCAAGAACAAGATCTTTTACGTCCCCGACGATCTCTACTTCCTGCCCCAGACCAACATGAATCGTATGGCGTCCTACTATAAAGCCCTGTACAGCAAGTTCAACCGTCAGCGCTTCGACAACCTTACCGAGACCTTCGGTCTGGATCCCGAGGCAAATCTGAATACCTTCTCCAAGGGTATGCGCCGTCAGGCCGCCACCATTCTCGCCCTGTCCACCATGCCCGACTACCTGTTCTTCGACGAGACCTTCGACGGCCTCGACCCCGTTATGCGCCGTCTGGTCAAGCAGGTCATCTACAACGACGTGATCGACCGCGGCACCACCACCATCATCACCTCTCACTCCCTCCGTGAGCTGGAGGACACCTGCGACCAGTTGGCTCTGCTCCATCAGGGCGGCATCGTCTTTGAGTCGGATATTCAGAATCTCAAGACCGCCCTCTTTAAGGTGCAGATCGCTTTCTCCGAGCCCTTTGACAGAGAGAAATTCGAGTCTGTGGGCATCAACATCGTTTCCTACAGTCAGATGGCCAGCGTGGCCACCTTCATCGTTCGCGGCGATCGCCTGGTCACCGAGGAAAAGCTCCGCTGCATGAACCCCCTGCTTCTGGACATCCTGCCCCTGAATCTGGAGGAGGTCTTCGTCTACGAGATGGAGGCACTGGGTTACGTGTTCAAGGATATTTTGATGTAAGGGAGGCGTACTATCATGAAACAAAGCCGCACGAATACTCATTTCTTCAATTTCCGCCTCTTCCTCGAGGCTCTCAAGCGCCTTCGCGTGATCGGTCTCGGTACCGCCATTCTGGCGCTGACCGTCTCTGTTCTGGTACCCGTAACGACCTGGCTGGAGAGAAACTCCCGTGTCGTTAAGGAGCTGTACGAGATGGATACCCAGATGCTTTGCGTCCCCGCAGGCGTCGTGGCGTTGCTGGCGCCTCTGTTCTTCTTCGTCTTGTTCTCCTTCCTGCAAAAGCGCAAGGAATCCGACTTCTTCCACGCCATCCCCTACACCCGTACCTGCGTGTACGTTAGCTTCATTACCGCCGCTCTGGCCTTCATCTGGACGATTCAGCTGGCCTGCGGCGTGGCGTCGGGAATTCTCTGGAGCATGATCCCCCTTGTGTCTGCGGACATCGGCGGCATGATCGCCTACGTGGCCATCTCCATGCTGGCCGCCGCCATGCTTTCCGCCTTTATGATGCTGGCCTTGACCGTGTCCGGCACAAGCGGCTCCTGCTTCCTTCTGTTCTTCCTTTTTGCGGGCTTCGTCCGTGTGGTATGCGCCATCTTCCTGGGCTGTATGGATACCATCTATTTCCTGGATACGAGCGAGATGTGGGACGTCTCCTTCCTGGCGCCCCAGTGGCTTCTGCCCGTCAACATCCTGTACTATTGGATGAACGGCCAAATTGCTACTACCATGCTCTACTCCTTCTCCAACATTCTGTATTCCCTGGTTGTGACGGTGGGACTGTTCACCTTGGCGGGGATTCTGTACAACCGCCGCAAGTCGGAAATGGCGGGCAATCCCGCCCCCGGCGTCAAGACCCAGGCTCTGTTCCGCATTCTCTTTACCTCCTTGGCGGTTCTCCTCATTCCCCTTTTGATCATCACCGAGGGAGTTGACGCCGCCATCCTGCTGGTGCTGGTGGTGCTGGTTCTGCTGGTCTACTTCCTCTACGAGCTGGTCACCACCAAGCGACCCAAGAACCTCCTCCGCATCCTGCCCGGACTGGGTATCGTGGCCGGTGTGTGCGTGGCCTTCTTCTTGGGATTTGAGGCATACCGTACCGTTCTTATCCATGAAAAGATCACCCCCAATGAGATCAAATGGGTGTCCATGGAGTCTAACGGCTTTATGGGCGGCACCTATCAGGATCGCCTCAGCGACACCCTCCGTGCCGATGACGCCGAGCTGGTCAAGGTGATTTCCGAGCGCATCGCTGTCTCCCAAGAGTACGAGCGAGAGGGCGTTCCCGAATATCCTTACGATTCGGGTTACTATAAGCGCAGGGACGTTACCGTCCGTCTCAAGGGCGGTCGTACCCTCTACCTCCGTGTCGCCATGGACGATGCGTCTCAGGAGAAGCTCCAAGCCCGTTTTGCCGCCTTGGAGGAGCTGAAGGACATCATGTACCTCCTGCCCACCAACAACGAGGTGCAGTCGGCGGGACTGAATCTGACGGTCTACGATCACGTCTACCTGAGCGATCGGGAGGAGCTTGATCTTCTGCTCTCCACCTTCCGTGCCGAGTTTGAAACCCTCACCGAGGAGCAGAAGGCGGAGGTCATGGCGCCCGCCTTCAACGCCTCCGCTTCCTACAGCAAGGGTTACGATTACGACATCGCATACCCCGACTCCAAGGGGGACGGCACCATGCGGCTTTCCCTCAGCGGCCGTGTGAACGGGAAGCGCTTTTATAACGAGTATATCATTACCGACGCCCTGCCCGAGACCCGTCGCATCGCCACTTACCTGTGGGGCATGGGACAGTTGAGCGGAAGCTATATCATGGATGAAGGGTACGGTGTGGACGGAACGCCAACGGAGGTTCTCGCCGCCCTGACCGAACGCAATGAGGATCCCAAATTCGGAGAGACGTATTCCTACATGAAGGGAAGCGTCACTTTGTTGAGCCCGTCGGGTAAGGGAGCATGGAATATGACGGGGCAAACGACCTTCTACCTGGAGTCTGAGGATTACGCTCGCTTTGCCGAGCTTCTGTCGGGGGCTTGTGTGATCACCCCCTCCACCAAGCAGCAGGATTTTGTTTTGACCGAAAATACCTACTGCCTGAGCCTCTACCATGAATACTGGGACAATGAAAAATCCCTCACCTTTGGCGTTTACGGCGTGTTCGAGCTTTCCCCCGAGGCTCTTGCCGAGCTGATCGACATTTTGAGTTTTGAACAAGAATAAATTGATCCCCCCGCCGCATTTCGCGACGGGGGGATTTTTAAATTGTAGTTTTTCGGCAAGATACAAGTTACAAGTTACAAGTTACAAGATATGAAGAAAGCCATACGGCAACACCCGTTCTGTATCTTGTATCTTGTATCTTCGTATCTTGTAACTCTTTGATAAACCCAAATTTATACTCCCGTATACTCCTTGATGCCTCGATAGATCCCCTCGGCAAACAGGTCGGGGGCGTCCCGCATGAGCGCCGCATCCCCGGGGTTGGTGATAAAGCCCAGCTCCACCAGGGTGGCGGGCATCTGTGTCTTGCGGAGAACGTAGAGCCCGGGCCGAGGCTGAACCCCTCGGTCACGAAGGCCGGTTACGTTGGTGAGATTTGTCAGAATATCCTCGGCAAAGGCGAAGGCAGGGGTGCCTCGGGCGTAGGCGTAGGCCTCGGCGCCGCTTGCGGAGGAATTGGAGGCGGCGTTGGTGTGGAGGCTGATGAAGTAATCCGCCCCCCACCGATTGGCCTCGTTTACACGGGCGGCCAGACTGGTGGCGTTGGAGGTGCCAAGCTGGGTCTGGCGGGTGGGGCGGGAGAGGCGCACCTCATAATTGGGGTCAGCCCGTAGGCGATCTGCCAGCCGCTGGCCGATGGTGTACACAAGATCCTGCTCTCTCAGCCCACTTCCTTCTGCCCCTGCGTTGGGATTTACGGGATTATGTCCTTGATCGATGTAAATTTTAATTGACATATTTCCTCCTTTGTGGTACAATATGGGTAAAGTTATTCCTTACAGTATATGCGTCACCGTGACCTCCGTTCCGTTTTCCAATAAATGGACAGACCCGCCGAGTCTGTACTTTCACTCTTCATTTTTGACTCTTCACTTCCTAAGGAGTCTCCCATGTCGGAAAAGAACCAAATCACACCCTCCACCCTCTACCTCGTCGCCACCCCCATCGGAAACCTCGCAGACCTGTCCGAGCGGGCCGTCAAGGTGCTTTCAGAGGTGGATTTCATCGCCGCCGAGGATACCCGCAATACGGGACATCTGTTGTCCTACCTGCATATTCAGAAGCCCCTGATCTCCTACCACGAGCATAATAAGCGGGAGCGGGGAGAGAATATCTGCGACCGTTTGCAGGGGGGAGAGTCCTGCGCTCTGGTCACGGATGCGGGTACGCCCGCCATTTCCGACCCGGGCGAGGATCTGGTGGCCCTTTGCGCCGCGCGGGGCATTACCGTGACCTCTGTCCCCGGGTGCTGTGCGGGGATCACCGCCCTGACCCTGTCGGGACTGCCCACGGGACGCTTCACCTTCGAGGGCTTCCTGTCGGTGAATAAGTCCGACCGAAAAAAGCATTTGGAATCCCTGAGGAATGAGCCCCGTACCATGATCTTCCACGAGGCTCCCCATAAGCTGAGGGCTACTCTGGCAGACCTGCGGGAGACCTTCGGGGATGGCCGCCGTATCTCCCTGTGCCGTGAGCTGACCAAGCTCAACGAGGAGGTTCTCCGCCTCACGCTGGCCGAGGCCGCAGCCTACTACGAGGAGAATGCCCCCCGTGGGGAATACGTTCTCGTGGTGGAGGGAGCAGGTGAGGGAAGTGACACCACCGAGGCCTTTTGGACGAATATGAGTGTCCCCGACCATGTGGCCCACTACATGGAGCAGGGTATGAGCAAGAAGGACGCCATCAAGGCTACCGCCAAGGATCGTGGCGTGCTCAAAAACGAGGTCTATCAACAGGTTTTGGATTGATCCGAATATACGGGAGCCTCCCTTTTGGGGAGGCTCCTCTTTTTTTGTTTTTTGCCTCGCCCATCCTCAAATTCCCCTTGACAAATCTCTTCTTTTCTGTTATACTATACAATTGATGAAGTATTTGCAGGAGGGAGACTGCCATGGCCGTAGCACAGCAAGATCACGCCCATGCTGTTGTGGGGAACGACGAGCTTTTGATGCGGCTGGATCGGGATATCCGAAGCGGTCGCCTTTCCCACGCCTACATTCTGGACGGTCGCAAGGGAAGCGGACGCCACACTCTGGCTCGCTATATTTGCGCCGCTATCGCTTGTGAGAATTGCCCGGGGCAATCTCCCTCCCTCCGCGACGAGGATCAGATGGGATTTTTCGATCTACTGGACGATGTCTCGTCTCCCCGTGAGATTCCCGCAGACGCGCCTCTGCCCTGCTGGGAGTGTCTCGCTTGCGAGAAGGTGTTGGAGGAAAAGTGCCCCGACATCCAGGTCATCGGACGGGACGGAAAAGCCTCCATTGGCGTGGAAGCCATTCGCTTTCTGCGGAGTGACGTGCTGATCCCCCCCAACGATCTGGATACCAAGGTCTACATCATTGAGGACGCCGAGACCATGACGGTACAGGCGCAGAACGCCCTCCTGTTGACCCTAGAGGAGCCTCCGCCCTACGTCTTGTTCCTGCTTCTGTGCGACGGCGCTGATCACCTTTTGGAGACCATCCGAAGCCGCGCGCCGGTGCTTCGCACCCGCCCCATTCCCGACGGCGATATACGGGAATATCTCCGTGCCCGCCGTTGTACTCTTTCGGAGGAGGATATGGAGGCGGTGATCCTGCGGGCAGACGGGTGCATCGGACAGGCTCTGACTTTGGCGGATGCCCGTTCGGTAAAGCCCATTTTGAAGATGCGGGAGACCTGTGATGAGTTCATGGAGGTCATGGCTGCCCGCCGCTACGACACCCTTCCTGCCGTTCTTGCCCGTTTCGGCAATAAGCGAGACGGCGTGGTGGAGCTGCTGGCTCTTGTCACACTCGCTACCCGTGATCTGATCCTTTTGCGCCACGGCGACGGCGTGAGGCTCAAATACTACACCGACCGAGTCGGAGCGGAGGAGCTTTCCTGCCGCTTCACCACCAAATCCCTGCTGGGTCTGTACGCCGCTCTGGGAAGAGCTGCCGACGCATTGGAGTCCAACGGCAATATCCGCCTGACCCTTATGGGCATAGCCGTGGAGCTGGGATCCTGAAAAAGCATTCATGTGAAAGGAAATACAACAGATGAATATAAATGAAAAGACCCCCCGCCCCGTAGGACAGGGCGAGGGAAACAAGTCCCGTGACGGCAAGAAGGGAAACGGAGGCCGTCATCATCACCACCACAGGGGCGGTAGGAATCACCGTCCCCGCAATCCTGCAGGCGGTGATCAGAATGGAGCGGCCACTTCCGTGGAGAACGCCGCCCGTGAGGGGGTGAATCGGGAGCAGGGGAAGGATGGCGGGGCTCGCAACAGTCGGCCCAACCAGAATGACCGCAACCGACAGAACTACAACCCCAAGGGCAATCGCCCTTCCCGTGAGGATGCAAGAGCCGATGCGCCCAAGGCCGAGGGAGGCGAGGGGAGAATGACGGAGGGCGGTGACCGCCGCCAGCCCTACGCCACAGGCCGTCCCCAGCGCAACATTCACCATAGCAACCCCCATAACGATCTGCCCGATATGGACAATCTTCTCATCGAGGACAGCATGGTCTCTGCCCCCGTGGCCACGGCCAATTCCGAGGATGCCCCCGACGCCGCCGAGCTGGAGCGTATTCTGGAGCGGGACATCTTTGAGCCCGCCCGTGAGCCCATCCCGGATGTTCTGCCCGCAGATAAGGTGGTGGTGGTGGGTATCCGCTTCCGTCCCGGCGGAAAGACCTACTTCTTCGACCCCGGTGAGCATACCTGTACCGCGGGGAAGTACGCCATCGTCGAGACGGCTCGAGGTCTGGAATTCGGTGAGATCTGCATGGGCAACCGTATGGTGGATCTGTCCATGGTGGTGCTTCCTCTGCGTCCCGTGGTCCGTGTGGCTACCGAGGCAGATATCGCCCATAACAAGGAGAACAGGGAGCGGGAGGAGGCTGCCTTCCGTGTGGGTATTGAAAAGATCCGCGAGCATAAGCTGGATATGAAGCTGGTGTCGGTGCAGTATACCTTTGATAACGCCAAGCTCCTGTTCTACTTCACCTCCGCCGGCCGTGTGGATTTCCGTGAGCTGGTCAAGGATCTGGCGGGTGTGTTCCACATCCGTATCGAGCTTCGCCAGATCGGTATCCGTGACGAGGCCCGTATGATCGGTGGTCTGGGCGCCTGCGGTCGCCCCCTGTGCTGTACCACCTTCCTGTCGGATTTCGGTCAAGTCTCCATGAAGATGGCCAAGGAGCAGAATCTCTCTCTCAACTCCACCAAGATCTCGGGCTGCTGTGGCCGCCTGATGTGCTGCCTGCGCTACGAGTACGAGACCTACGCTGAGGAGATCAAAAAGACCCCCTCCCAGGGTACCTTCGTCAATACCCCCGACGGCCCCGGTGTGATCACCGAGATGTTTCCCCTGCAGGGCGAGGTCAAGGTGAGCCTGCGGAGTCAGAACGAGACCACCTATAAGCGCTACAAGCGAGAGGACGTGGAGGTGCAGGTTCGCTCCCCCCGCCCCGCCGCAGATGCCAAGGTGGAGGAGGCAACCGAGCCGGATGCCGCTGAATAAGTCCGATCGGATTTTCTGCGATGTGTTTACAGATTGTTAACATTTTTTTCGAGTTTTTTCGGGGGAATTTTACCCGATACCCCTTGCAAAAATTCGAAATTATGATATAATAGACGATAGGCCACTTCCGCCTTTGGCGGTTGTGAGCAAATACGTATGGAGGAAACTACAATGGCATACAAGATTAGCGATGATTGCATCTCCTGCGGCGCTTGCGCTGAGAACTGCCCCACCGAGGCTATCTACGAGGCTGACGGCAAGTACGAGATCGACGCTGACAAGTGCATCGACTGCGGCTCTTGCGCAGACGCTTGCCCCGTTGAGGCTCCCAAGGCTGAGTAATGCAACCACAGTCCTATGACTGAACAACACTCCTGATCCCCTGTCGCCCCGGCGAGGAAGGTCGGGAGTCGTTGTTTTTTTGAAGGGA
Organism: Clostridia bacterium; assembly: GCA_017532045.1. Classification (GTDB taxonomy): domain Bacteria; phylum Bacillota; class Clostridia; order Oscillospirales; family CAG-272; genus CAMEON01. Next base: position 9,075 of record JAFXJW010000015.1, read on the forward strand.
ATCATATTCATGAAATACATATTCCGATACATATTTCCTTTGCTGGTGTTGCTCTGCGGGGCGCTGACGGCGTGCGACGGAGAGATATCCCATGAGCATACCGTTGAATCATGGCAGACGGTGGAGTCTCCCACCTGTACGGAGACGGGACTAGCCTTGGGGAGCTGCTCCGTATGTCACAAGATCATTGATACCGTCCTTCCCATGCCCCCCCACACCCTGACCGAGACTATTGTTTCTCCCACCTGTACCGAGGAGGGCTACACCCGCTATACCTGCGCCTGCGGCTATACGTACGATAGCGACACCACACCGCCCGCGGGGCATAGCCTCACCAAAGCCGTGACACCACCCACCTGTACCGAGGAGGGCTACACCCGCTATACCTGCGCCTGCGGGTACACATATGACGGTGACCACACCCCGCCCACGGGTCATAGCCTCACCAAAACCGTGACACCACCCACCTGTACCGAGGAGGGCTTTACTCGCTACACCTGTGCCTGCGGGTATACGTATGACGGTGATCACACCCCGCCCACGGGGCATGATCTCACCCCCACCGTGGCGGTTCCTCCCACCTGTACCGAGGAGGGGTATACCCGCTATGCTTGCTCCGTCTGTGACCATGAGGAGGACGGCGATCCCATCCCCGCTCTGAATCACGCCAATACGGTGGAGAGTGTCTTTGCTCCCACGGTTTTGCGGGATGGCTATACGCTTCACACCTGCACCGATTGCGGGTATAGCTATGAGGACGAGCCAGTCCTTTACCGAGATCTGGTCACGGGGGCATACACCGACAACACCGAGATACTCATGCAGGGTATTGATACGTCCAAGTGGAATCACGATTACGGTGTGTCCCTTGAAGACATGAAGCCCCTGGATTGGGAGGCTCTGAAGGCCGCCGGAGTGGATTTTGTGATCCTTAAGGCAGGCTCCACCAAGGGGATCGACCCCGCCTTTGAGCTGGACTACCGTGATGCCAAGGCGGCAGGCCTTCAGGTGGGCGCGTACTTCTACACCTACGCCACCACGGCAGAGGAGATACTGGCTGATGCAGAGCTGCTTTTGTCTTGGCTGGAGGGGAAGCAGTTCGAGTTTCCCATTTATCTGGACATGGAGGATTCCACCCTCATGGATCTGGGAAGTGAGGTTTTGACCGAGATGTGTGAGGCCTTCGTCGCCCGTTTGCAGGAGGAGCGGTACTACGCCGCCCTGTACACCAACACCGAGTGGCTGTATAACCTGCTGGATACCGAGTGGGCTGTGGCGAACTTGGACGTCTGGTACGCTCGTTACACCTCCGTTCCTGAGGAAAGTGAAGGCTTTACCCTGACGGACGGGGGCTTCGTCTGGAAGGACGGCACCGCCTCCAAGCCCGGGCAGACGGATAGGCGCTTCGGGGTGTGGCAGTACACCAACTGCGGCGTGGTGGAGGGCTTTCGCTACAATTTCGACCTGAATTACGCCTTCAAGGATTACGCCTCCATCATGACCCGCTGGGGACTGAACGGCTTCTCTCCCGAGGTGTCTGTACCGGAGACAGTCTGACCTCTCCCGGGCGACGCTCGCGCCGATTCCTTTACCGTCCCGTTTGACGGGAGTATTCCGTATGAAAAACAGGAGTGGACTGCTTTGTTTCTTTGTGCAAAATTTCTCTAAAAAAATCTTCGAATGCTATTGACAAAATCTTCGATGTGTGCTATAATAGGCAGGTCGCATGAAATGCTGATATAGCTCAGTCGGTAGAGCACCTCATTGGTAATGAGGAGGTCATCAGTTCGAATCTGATTATCAGCTCCATATCCAAGTCTGTCTCAAACGAGGCAGACTTGGTATAATGCGACTTGCTGATATAGCTCAGTCGGTAGAGCACCTCATTGGTAATGAGGAGGTCATCAGTTCGAATCTGATTATCAGCTCCAAAAGCCCGAGGCAATAGCCTCGGGTTTTTGTGTGAAAAAACAGAAAAGAATTTTTGAAAACCTATTGACAAAATCCAGGAAATCGGGTATAATATCCAAAGAGTTTGCCGAACGGCCTTTGCTGAGAGCATTTGCTGAGAGCAAACAGAAATCTTTCTGTAAACCGTCGGCGGCTGTTATCTCCGGCGTATGCGAGGGGAGGGAAAAAAGTCATGGCAGAAGTCAAGGTAAAAGAGGGCGAGTCTCTGGACAGTGCTCTCCGTCGCTTCAAGCGTCAGTGCGCACGGTCGAACATCCTGACCGATCTTCGCAAGCGTGAGTACTACGAGAAGCCCAGCGTAAAGCGCAAGAAGAAGTCTGAAGCAGCACGCAAGAGAAAGTACAAGTAATTGTAATCAAAAAACCACCCAAACGGGTGGTTTTTTGATTTATATATCTTACAGCAGAATACAGATCAGTCCGCCGCTGCCCTCGTTGATGATCCGCTCCAGAGTCTCGGAGAGCTTCTGGCGGGATGCTTCGGGCATGTGATCCAGCTTGGTGTGGATGCTCTCTCCCACCAGCTCGTAAAGGGTCTTGCCGAACATGTTGGACTCCCAGATGCGGGTGGGATCCTCGTCGAACTCCTTCAGCATGTACTTCACCAGATCCTCGGACTGCTGCTCACTTCCCACCATGGGATTGACCTCGGCCTCGATGTTGGCGCGGATCATATGGATAGAGGGAGCGGAGGCGCGGAGGCGAACGCCATAGCCTCCCGACTGTCGCACGATCTCAGGCTCGTCGAGTCGCATATCCTCTACGTCGGGCATGACAATGCCATACCCACCCTCCTCGCAGGCCTTGATGGCCTCGGCCACACGGTCGTAGGCGGCCTTGGTATCGGAAAGCTCACGGAGCAGGCGGATGAGGGACTCCTCTCCGTCAATGGCAAAGCCCGTCAACTCGGACAGAACCTCGTAGTAGAGTCCGTCAGCCATTTTCAGGGCAATGCGGGCCACACCGCTCCCCAGATCCACCTCCTCCACCTCGGCGGTCTCTACGTACTCACAGTCTGTGAAGTCGGCAAAGGCCTCCCGAATGTCCCCGATACGGGAGACCCGATCCGCCGAGCGGCGAAGCTGGGTCATGAGGGCTGCGTGGATGGGATGGGAGGGCTCCAGCGCCGTGGTCCATTCGGGGAGACGCACCCGCACCTCGGATACGGGGAATTCATGAAGCACCAGCTCCAGAATGTGGCGGATGTCCTCGGCATCCAGATCCATGCAGGACACCAGCGCCACGGGAACGCCGTATTTGGCCTCCAGCTCGTAGGCCAGAGAAATGGCGGCGTCGGAGGAGGGGCGGGCGGAGTTGAGGATCATGGCGAAGGGCTTACCCATCTCCTTCAGCTCCCGTACCACCCGCTCCTCGGCTTCCACATAGGACTCACGGGAAATGTCTCCAATGCTGCCGTCGGTGGTGACCAGCATACCAATGGTGGAATGCTCGGTGATGACCTTATGAGTGCCCATTTCGGCGGCCTCCACGAAGGGCATAGGCTCCTCGCTCCAGGGGGTGCGAACCATGCGAGGCTGACCGTTCTCCACGGTGCCAAGCGCCTCGGGGACGACGTAGCCCACGCAGTCGATCATTTTGACTCGCATGGTGGCCGCCCCGTCCAGAGTGACGGTCACCGCCTCATCGGGAATGAATTTGGGCTCGGTGGTCATAACGGTTTTCCCCGCCGCAGATTGGGGCATCTCGTCCCGAGCCCGCTCTCGCGAGTAGCCCTCCTTTATGTTGGGGAGAACCAGGGATTCCATGAATCGCTTGATAAAGGTGGATTTACCCGAGCGGACAGGGCCTACCACCCCCATGTAGATGTCTCCGCCCGTACGCTCGGCTATGTCTTTGTAGATGGAATGGTCGGCCATATGCTGTGTACCTCCGTAACCGTGGATTTGTTGGTGGAGTATATGCGGCAAAGGAAAGAAACAGACCAAGTTTTTCCTCGAAATGTGAATTAAATTCCCCAAAGGTCTTGCAATTTCAAAATCTTTATGGTATAATCAATCTGTGAAAGTTTTGTCGCCGCGCTTGCGGCAGAGAGGGGTTCCCTATATGAAGATCAATTCCAAGAATACCGCCATCGTCCTTTTGGTGCTGGCCGGCGTATTGATTCTGGGTGGCATTGCGTTGCTGCTGTTCTTGGTTCCCGGAGCGGCTGCCTTTTTCAAGGTGTGCATGGTGATTATTTCCATTCTCTTTGTTCTGATGGGTCTGGGACTGCTCTACGTGCTGTATCTGGGCCGTGACAATAACCCCAACTTCTTCCTGTATGATACCAAGACTCGGCGCAACATTTCCTCCGAGGAGTTGACCTTTGACCGTGTCAACAGCCGTATGAGCTACTTCCTCACCACCCTGTCCACCTCCCAGGAGAAGCTGTGGAGAGACAATATTCTGGCCGATAACGGTACGGGCCGCTTCGGTGTAAACGACGTGTACCGCCCCCTGACCGCCTACAAGATGCTCTACGATCTGGCAGAGCTGGATCGCCCCGAGGGCTGGGCTCTGTTCCTCTGTGCGACTCCCGCTACCATTGAGACTCTGCTGGATGCTTTGGAGGAGAACGGTGAGGAGGCTATGTCCAAGGCTCTTTACCATGCATACACCTCCGCATCGGGAAGCAACGACGTGGAGTGGCTTCGGGATTTCCTCAGCGGAAACGCCAAGTACATCCGCCGCCGCATGCTGGGCTACGTGCAGAAGAATATTGATTGGTTCTATTAAAAAAATCATCCCCCGTCCGATAGCGTTGTGTTCCCAAGGACAGTTTTCTCAATGGAACAACACTTTAATAAGCGGCTACTGACAGAGGCTCCCTCCGGGAGGGAGCTGTCGCCGTAGGCGACTGAGGGAGAACGCGTCATATTGAAGGGCACCTCTAAAAACCCCTCGCACAGCGAATCGACGGAATCTTTTCCGTCATTCGTCACAAAAATCCTTCGTATAGGATCAACTATACGTGCGGCTTTTTGTTTAGACTGACGAAAAATCTTCTCGTCGCTCGCCGCA
>JAFXJW010000174.1 GCA_017532045.1 Clostridia bacterium
AACACCATGGGTGAGTATCTGGCGAACACCGGGGTCAAGCAGTACGCCATATCCGAGACTCAGAAGTACGGTCACGTCACCTACTTCTGGAACGGCAACAAGTCCGGCAAGTTCTCCGACGAGCTGGAGACCTACGTGGAGGTTCCCTCCGACGTGGTTCCCTTCGAGCAGAGACCCTGGATGAAGTGCGCCGAGATCACGGATAAATTGATTGAGGCTCTGGAGGCAGGCGAGTACGCCTACTACCGCGTCAACTTCCCCAACGGCGACATGGTGGGTCACACCGGCTCTCTGCTGGCCACCCGTTGTTCTATGGAGGCGCTGGATCTCCAGCTGGCTCGCATTCTCTCCGTTGTGGACAAGCTGGGCGGCGTGGCTCTCGTCACTGCCGACCACGGCAACGCCGACGAGATGTACGAGTGCGACAAGAAGGGTATGCCCAAGGCAAGCAAGGATGGCAGGTACAAGGCCAAGACCAGCCACACCCTGAATCCCGTTCCCTGCATCATCTACGACAATACCGATGCAAAGGATTCTTACACCGTGAAGGCCGACAACGGTCAGTTTGGGCTTTCCAACGTGGCCGCTACCATGGTAAACCTCATGGGCTACGAGGCTCCCGCTATGTGGGATGAGTCCATCATCGAGGTTAAGTAATGTATCTATAACAAAACCGCCGTCACGGATTTTTTGTGACGGCGATTTGTTTTTGAATTTCTTCTTTCGTTAAATCATTTTCCTTTTCCCCGAGGCATACACTCCACCAAAAGCCTTGGAGGTACTCCTATGCCCACCGCACGCCGCTTCGCTGTTCCTCTGCTCGTTCCGCTCCTTGTCGCCGTTACCCTTATACTCAGCACCGTGGCTTACCTCCTGGGAGGCTCGCCCTTGGGACGGGAGCGGGGTGTGACCTATGCCGACGCCCCTGCCGACGGCAGGAATTCTCCCATCACGGTGGTGGTCATCGACGCAGGACACGGCGGGGAGGACGGTGGGGCGTCCTCGGCCTCGGGGGTGGTGGAAAAGAACGTGAATCTCTCGGTGGCCTTTGCCCTGCGAGATCTCTTTGAGGTGGCGGGGATCCCCGTGGTCATGACCCGCACCGAGGACGTCCTGCTCTACGACCGAAACGTAGATTTTCAAGGCCGCAAGAAGGTTCTCGACTTAGCCGCACGGCGGCTGATCGCTGAAAAGGTCGCTCAAGAGGCATCTGAGGAGGGCGGTGCTTCCCTGTTCATCAGCATCCACATGAACGCCTTCCCCGCCCCTCAATACAGCGGGATGCAGGTATGGTACGGCGCAGGTGACCCCACCTCCAAGGAGATTGCCGACGGCATTCAGGCTGCCTCCCTGACCCTCATGCCCGACAACCGTCGCAAGACCAAGGTGGCGGGGAGCAATATCTACCTGTTGGATCATATCAAGACCCCCGCCGTGCTGGTGGAGTGCGGATTTTTGTCCAACCCCGCCGAGGCGGAAAGGCTGGCAACCAAGACCTATCAACGAGCTGTGGCGGTGGCGATCTTCGCGGGGGCGATGGGATAGTAGAAAAAGCGGATGCCGTTCAGGCATCCGCTTCTTTATGAATCGAACAGGTAATTCACGTTCCCCGTCATGAGGGCAAGAGTAGCACGGTAGGTATTCTCGGGATAGGAGCGGAACTGAGCCTCCATGCGCTCGGCACGGGCCTTGCTGTCCGTCCACAGGGTAATAGACAGGAGGGTTGTCTCCCCCTCGGTGATGGAGCAGGTAAAGTCATAGCCCCCCTTGGGGTTGGGGGTAGTGCGGCAGGTGGCTTTCACGCCTCGGCGGGTAAAGTCCAGATACCGCAGAGCGCAGGTCAGGCTCTCCTCAAGGATAGAGGGCAGGATGTCCCCCTGCATGGACTCCACCACGGTGCGTCCCTTACCCGTGACGGTATAGACCTCCTCGCCCTTGTCGTTGACTCCGGCCTGCGCGATCAGCTCGGTGTCCTTCATACGGGAAAAGGTCTCGGCAAAATCCAAATATGCAACGTAATCAGTCTGCATAACAATATCGTTGAGGGTCACAAAATCCAAGGGATACCCCACATTCTGCATGAGGTAAAGGACGAAAATGGTGACGTTCTGTTTATTTCCAAGGGGGGATGACATGGTAGAGAGCCTCCTTTTTGGACGGTGCTTTAAAATTCTATCACATTTCCCGATTTTTTTCAAGTCCCCTCATTGCATTTTTTTCAAATTTGTGGTATAATGTATGGGAATATTTTCGAAGGAGATTTGACTATGATCCACGTTGCGCTTCTGGGCTTCGGTGTTGTCGGTAGCGGCACCGCAGAGGTCCTGACCCAAAATAAATCCATTATTGAGAGAAAGGTTGGCCAGCCCGTCTCCATCAAGTACATTCTTGACCTGCGGGACTTCCCCGATTCTCCCTTTGCAGATCGGATCGTCCATGACTTCAATATCATCGTAAACGATCCCGAGGTTTCCGTAGTTGCGGAAATGATGGGCGGCTCCCATCCCGCCTACGACTTCACGCTGGCCTGCCTGAAGGCGGGCAAAAGCGTTGTGACCTCCAATAAGGAGGTGGTAGCCAACTTCGGCACCGAGCTTTTGACTATTGCCAAGGAGAATGGCGTGTCCTACCTCTTTGAGGCCTCGGTTGGCGGCGGTATTCCCATCATCCGTCCCCTCCGTGAGGATCTGTCCTCCAACAACGTCACCGCCATCAGCGGAATTCTCAACGGCACCACCAACTACATCCTCACCCGCATGGACAACGAGGGCGCATCCTTTGCCGACGTACTGAAGGACGCCCAGAGACTGGGCTACGCAGAGGCCAATCCCGCCGCTGACGTGGAGGGTCTGGACGCCGCCCGCAAGATCGCCATTCTGGCCGCCATGGCCTTTGGAAAGCGCCTGAATCCCAACGAAATCCTGTGCGAGGGCATTACCTCCGTCACCGCTGCCGACAGCGAGCTGGCCAAGGAGATGGGTTACGCCATCAAGCTCATCGGCTACACCACACGTATGAACGGCAGGATTCTGGCCATGGTCTCTCCCCGTCTGGTATCCCGCTACAATCCCATTCACGGTGTCAATGACGTCAACAACGGTATTCTGGTAAACGCCGACATGGTGGGACAGGTTATGTTCTACGGCCCCGGTGCGGGAAAGCTTCCCACCGCCTCTGCCGTTGCGGGCGACCTCATTGACGTCATGGCTCATACCCCCGCAGGCGTGATCTCCCCCGTATGGGTGGATGCCGAGCCTGACCAGATCGCTGATCCCGAGACCTACGTCTGCCGCCATCTGGTGGTGCTGGACGCCCCCAAGTCCGCCGAGGCAGAGATCTCTGCTCACCTTGATCTCAACGCCCCCCACTTCACCGAAGGTCGCTTCTCCTTCATCACCGAGGAGCTGAGCGAGGCCGAGGTCAAGGCCAAGATCGCCGAGGTCGGTTATCCCCTCATCACCCGCATCCGTGTTCTGTAAGGTGACCCTATGAGCCGTATGCTGAATGATCGCTTTGGGAAAAAGCCCAAAAGCAACAAAAAGGGCTGTCTGTTCCTCATCGTAGGGTCTCTTCTTGCCCTGCTGGCAACGGGCATCTACGTCCTGGTCGTAGCCAAGCTGACGGGTGTTGTCATCGAGGCTCGCCACGGGGGCGAGATCGCCTACGCCCTCATGAAGTCGGTCACCCCCTCCTACGGTGTCGCCATGCTCTGCTTCTACGGCAACCTCGCCATTTGGTACTTCACCCCCAACGAGGATGAGATCAGAAAGCAGAACGAAGGCCTGTCCCCCATGCTGGGAGAAAAGCGCCGTGACGATGCCGTCTCCAAGTCCACTCTATGGATGATCACGGCGGGGCTTTTGGTGGCCGCCGTCATCACGGGAGCCGTAGCCGTCAACCACTACCGTCTGGTTACAACCGAGGGCATCCGAGAGTATTTCTTCGTAGAAACTAAATCCTACGAGTGGAGGCAGGTCACGTCCTACACCGTGGACTGCGACAACGATAACGACGGCCTTTCGGTGACGTTCACCATGCGGGACGGAAAGAAGTATGAGATCCTGCAAGGCGTCAACTCCACCACCGAGGGATTCGATGCCGCATACACCTCCGTGACCCACTTCGCCTGCGATCTGGATCAACAGATGACAGACCTGCAAGTACCCCGTAATACCCGCCACATAGAGAGAGCGGTACAGTTTTACCGTGACCACGCCCTGTGGCCCTATGTGGAGAAGCTCATCGGCTACGTGGAGCTTATCCCCGAGCCCGATGAAACGGTAGACGAGACCCTACCTGACACCGAAGCCCCCACCGAAGCCATTACCGAATAATCGCACAGGCACCGCGCTTTGCACGGTGCCTGTTTTCACTTCCCCCGTTAAAGCACATAAAAGAAAATTCCAAAGAATTGCAGCACACTTCCCGCCACCACAAAGACATGAAAGATCGAGTGCATATAGCGATGCTTGGAGCCTAAAGCGTAGAGTCCTGCGCCAATGGTGTAGGATATGCCTCCCCCCAATATCCAAAGAAGTCCCTCCAAAGGAACAGAGGCCACGGCGGGCTTAATGGCCAGTACCACACACCAGCCGATGCCCAAATACAGGGCCATGGCCAGCTTCTTATATTTCTTCATATCAATGGCGGTGAAGGTGATGCCCAAGGCAGCGCACCCCCACACGATACCGAAGAGCGTCCACCCCCATGCGGGGGAGTAGGGTCGAATGGCGCTCAGTACCACAGGCGTATACGTCCCGGCGATCAGTAGAAAAATGGTACAATGGTCAATGACCTGCATGACCCGCTTCCCCATGTTCACACGGAGACCGTGGTACACACTGGATACGGCGTAGAGCGCCACCATAGATCCGCCGTAAATGGCGGACGCAACCACAGACCACGGATTTCCCCGCAAGGAAGAAAATACAACACCCAGTACCAGCACCGCGATACCGAACACGCCTCCCACAATATGGGAGATCATGTTGAAGATCTCCTCCCCTCCCGTGTAATTGGGCATTTTCCTTTGACCGAAGGGGATGCGCTCGTATTTGATCATTTCCTTATACCTCGTTTCCTCTAGCTTGCCCCCATTCTACCACGTTTCTTCCATAGAATCAAGAAACCTCTGCAAAAGCATCGGGAACGCATACGCCACCTACGTTTTTTCGCCGTGGAAATTCCCTCTACCCGCAGTAGAACAGCCTTCTACCCAGCAGTATGTCCCACAAAAAGCGTTACCATACAAAGAAAAAGGGTGCCTCCATGAGAGACACCCCTGTTATCAGTTTTTAGCCACGATGGTGATGTTGATGGGCTCGATGCCGGCCTGCTCGTAAACAACGGCGTTGATCTGAGCAAGCTGGGATGCATTCAACTGCCCCTCGGTGCGCACCACGATGTTGGCCGCATCACCGTTGATCACCGCCAGGCACTGGGCAAAGCCCTTCCCCATGAGAATGGACTCGATGTTGGACTCCTGGCTCATCTCCTTGGCGATGGTCTGGATCTCTGCCATGGCCTCGGCCTTCACGGCATCCGATGCCTGATCGTTCTCTACCACGGCGTTCAGAACCTCCAGAGCCTCGTCACGTGCCCGCTTACGGCTGACCTCCACCGAGGAGAAATACCCTTCGGTAGAATCGGGATCGCTGCCCGTGGGCTTGGACGTAGTGTCTCCCACCTCGCCTGTACCCAAGGTTGTACCGTAGTTGGTGTTCATCCCTGCGGATGCGTTGTAGTCAAAGCCATCCTTCTTGTCATCCCCGCTAAATACGATCCAGTTGACCGCCACCGCAGCAATAACCAGAGTCACAGCCCCGGCGATCACCAGGTTCCGCTTGCCGATCCTTTCAAAAAAGCCCTTGATCGACCCAAAGACGCTCTTTTCATTCATAGTGGTTTTCCTCCGTTTAAAATAATTACACCCTACTGTATGTGGCGGGGAGTTGAATTAGACCTCACCGATGCCCCGTGACGTAAATTTTATTGCTCCCGATCCCAAAAACAGCCGAGAGCAGGGATGTGACCTCACGGCGGACGGTGGGGTCCATGCCCCCCGTGCAGACCACCCCAATACCCACGATGGCGGGGGCTTTTTCGGTGAGGTAGACCAGAGATTCCCGATCCCCGCTCCCAACCGTCACGTAGGACAGAGACTCTCCCGAGGAGTTCGTCTTCTTATCGGTGGCGTAGACGTAGGAGAAGCCTCCGTCCAGCATGACCACAACCTCCACCTCCCCTACCCCCACCACTCGGGAGCAGATTGCCTCCATACGGGCCTCCAGCTCGGCTCGATACTCTTCCACGGTATAGGTAAAGGCTTCCGACGGGGGATCTCCCCCTTGGGAGGCAGAGTCCTTCCCCGCCCGATTCCCCAAAAGCAGGAGCATAACGCCAACCGCAACAAAGAAGAAAGCCACGGCCAATTTCCCACTTTTCTTCATGGACTTCACGCACCTCTCGGGAGCCTGCTGTTGGTAGGTTGTGGTCATAAATACTCCTTTCACAGGAAAAATGCAGAGGCAGGATCGCGAAGATTACCGGAATGCCCTCATTCTACCGTGACATAGCAGGGGCAATCCAACTGCTCTGTAAAATAGGCCTCAATGGGGTAGGGGTCTCGGAGGGCGTAGCTTCCCTGCAGGGATATGCGCACCTCGGTAACGGTAAGAACGTCATCACTATACGCACAGGATGCCCAGGCTTTACAGCCCTCAGGAGGGATACCAAAGCGAGCCTCCATGGTCTCCGTCATCCACGAGCATATTTCCTCAGCGCCAATTGCGGTCAGGCCATCACCGAAAACCCCGTTATAATCGGTTTCCATATCCGAGGGGATGAGAGATTCCACACGGGATACAAGATCCCCGTCGGCCATGCTACGGAGCAGGCTGATCCCCTCCCGCAGGGGATTCAGGAGAGCCACCAGTAAATAGAGCCCCGCCACCATGCGGATATGGGAGGCCATGCGTCCTCCTTCTCCCTTGGGAGCAATCAGTTCAACCAGGGCGGCGACCAGGGAGGCAGACAGTAAAGAAAGAATATACGGCTTCATGAATCAGTTCATATACATCTCGATTTCACAGGATCGCCGAGCCGCTGTGGATCATCAGCGCAAGAGCGATCACAAAGGTAACGGAGCAAATAGAGGCAGCGGCGGCAAGGTAGCCATGGAGAGAGGCCATATTCCCTAAAAGCTTGGCCTCCCCCTCGCAGGAAAGCATGGCAGCCACGGTAGAGGCCAGTTGGAGGGTGGCACGGAGGAGCAGAAGTTCCACCAGAGTCGGCAGGAGCAAAAGCGCCACCAGAATGATCCCCGCCACGCCACAAACGCTACGGATCAGCTCCATTCCCGTCCCCACCGCGGAAAGCGTTCCCGCAATGGCGCCTCCCACCACGGGCACCACGTTTCCGACAGCGTACTTGATCCCCCTCATGCCCAAGGTGTCAGCCTTCCCCGCCAACACGGACTGGGTAGACATGGCCAGAGTCAAGAGGAACATCACGAGTCCCAAAAGCGAGGCGTACCAACGCTTGATCTGCTCGCATAGGGGGGCAAGGGTGAGCCGCACCCCCAGCGCATCCATAAGGGAGAAGGAGGTGCAGACCACGCAAAGGGGCGGAGTGACGGTAGCGCTGACGTACTGGCAGATCCCCAAAAAGACCAGCATGAGTTCACTACTGACGGCGGCTCGACCCAAATTGCCTCCCAAGGCGTAGAGTGTTCCCATAACGGGGATCATCCCTCCCGTCAGCGCCATCAAACGGTCAAAGTAGGTCTGTACCACCGACAAAGCCCCCACGGTCTGCATAACGATGGCGGTATAGATCGTAAGTCGGAGACAAAAGCTCAAAACGTCGCCTCCCGCTCCTCCAAGCCCCTCCCGCAGGTGTCCGCAAACGGAGGCCAACAATATGATCCCCACCAGCACACAGAGAAGCCCCACCGTATTCTCCAGACCCAGCCCCAGGGCGGAGGCAAGAGTGTCCAGCAGGTAACGCCATTCCGTCAGCTCCGTCGTGGCGGTAAGCACCTCCTCGGCATCCTCGGAAAACAGACCGTCGGGCAAAAGCGCTTCGATCTCCGGCGGGAGAACCTCGGGGAGAGCCGTATAGTCAGAGGGCATGGTCACAGCCTCCTGTTCCTCGGCGAAGGCAGGGATTTGGAAAGCCAAAGACAGCAATATAAGCAACAACAGGCAGAAAATAAGCTTTTTACAATTCACAGCCCACCTCACGCCATCCGCAGGATTTCGGTCACGGTGTCCAGGACGGTTTTGATCAAGGGGAAGGACAGAAGCAGAACCTCCAGCTTCCCCGCCGTCTCCACCCAGGTGGCAAGCCCCGCTTCTCCGCTGTCTCGGCAGACGGAAGCAGATACTTCCGTAAGGAAGGCCACCCCCAATGCCTTGAGCAGGATCGACCAGCCCTCCTCATTCACCCCACCTGTAACCGCCGCCAGCTCTCCAACGTAGCCGATAATGGTGGAAACAAGGGACAACGTCAGCCCCAGCGCCACCACCGTCACCGCTATGCGAAGGAGAGGCGCCCACTCCGGCCTGTACGAGCGGAGGATGAGCAGGGCAACCACTCCCACCATGGCGATCCCCCCGATCCTTGCCCACTCCATCAGAACCCGAATACGGCGCAGATACGGTCAAAGAGCAGTGCGATCTCGTCCACCAGCATGAGCAGCACCACCACGATCCCCGTCAGCGTCACAAGCATGGATTGCTCGTCCCGTCCCGACTTAGAAAGGATCTGCGCCGCCACCGAGACCAGTATGCCTACGCCTGCAACCTTGATGATAAGGGAAATGTCCATGTGAAAATCCTTTCTGATACGGTTTTGACGTGGCGGCATAGGATACCGTCGGTAGAACACGGGGACGGATGTTCCTTCCCTCCCAAGAGCCTGTGTATTTGTCCTCACTACCACAAAAGAAGTGCCGCAACCAAGGCGCTACACAGGCACAGAGTACAGATTGCCCGCAATCTGGCAGGCAGACTGTCTCCCAGCTTTCGCCGCTCCTCGGTCAGGGCGGTCAGGTAGTGATCGCATCGCGCTACCTGCTCGGCTCGGTATGTAGAACCCAGCTCCCCCGTGAGCGTGGTGAGCAATCTCTCCACCTCGGGCTCTAAATACAGGCGGCTTTCCTGCACCATGGCGGTGATGGGACGGTCTCCCGTCACGGCAGGTGGGGGATGTGCCGCCGAAGCATCCAACCCCAAGCAGGCGGCAAGGACGGCGGGGTCGGCAGAGGCCATAATATCCGACAGGGGCATGGCGTAGCAATCGATCTGCCCCTTGATGTAGTAGATGAGGGAGATATACCCGTCCAGCACCCGCAGGCGTCTCCGTTCAAAGCGGGTAATGGCCATGGATACGTAGCCGCCTGCGAAAAGAAGCACCAGACTCCCCAAAAGCTTGTAGATCATAGTATACCTCCTGTCGGCAGAGCCACGATGGTCTCCTCCCCGCCCCTTGCCACGGCTTCAGCCTGGCTCCACGGAGTGGTACGGTAGGTAAAGTCCCCGTAACCGTCTCGGCGAACACCCACGTAGGCGCCGAACAGCCTGGCCTCATGGAGAAGGCGGATGCCTGTACGGCGGAGGATCTCACGCACAGATCCTCCATGAGCGGTAGCCACGAGGGGAACACCCCCGTGATGAGTAGAAATGAGAGACAAGGCCTCATCGGTATCTCCGATCTCATCACATATGATCACCTGCGCCGACAGGGTCCGGGTGGCGATCTCCACGCCTCTGGCTCTTGGATAGCCACGGAGAATATCCAAGCACAGTCCCCGCCCCTCGGTTTCAAAGCCCAGCTCTCCCCGTGTATCCACCACCACGGTACGCAAGGGCGGCAGACCGTCCCCGCCCGAAAGGCCAACGGCCACTCCTCGGAGCAGGGTTGTCTTGCCCTCACCCGGGGGCGCATAAACGAGGATGCCTTGGGGGCCGCTACCCCCTTGATTCATATGTCGCAGCAAGCGGCACATCTCCCGCCCCACCTCTCTGTGGACATGGGGGAGGCGAATACAAAGCCCTGTGATCTCGCAGACGCCAATGATCCTTCCCTCCTCGCATACGGCTCGTCCCGCTACTCCCACGCGGACTCCTTGCGGAAGGGAGATGTAGCCCTCCCGTATGGTCTGGTCGAAGGCATAGAGAGAGCCGCCGCACATGTGGACGAGGATGGCCGTCAGGGTTTCCCCTGTCAGCACCAGTGAGGTCATGATATTTCTCCCCCCAACGGTAAGGGAGGCCTCCCTCCCCGCCCTCAGGCGGATCTCCTCCACCATGCCCTCCCCTCCCACCGCCGAGCAAAGGGCAGCGGTGATGTCCGCAGGAAGAAGCCAGGGGGGGATGCTCGGAGGCGGTTGGCCTTGCCCTGGTTGCATCCGAAACGACGGCGTGGACAAGGAGCGACTTTTGACGGTGGTGAATACGGTCTTCATAGCCCCTCCTTGGTCTGTCCGTGAGTACACACCACTATACGGAGGATACGGTGAAAATAGAACTATCAGGGCAAATAGGGGTTTGCAGGGCAGGGGCTTCACCCCTGCACCCCACTTAAACCCTTCTTGCAAGAAGGGTTTAAGAATCCCAAGAACCTTTAAAACATTATTGTTTTACAATGTTTTTTAAGGTTTTAAGAGATTCCAAAGAACCTTTTTTAAAAAGGTTTTTTGGTGGGGGGGTAGGGGGCAATGCCCCCTATAAATCCCAATTTGATTTCTGTGATCAAAGCACATCGATGGAGCTATCAGGCGTGGGAATCGGCGCAGGGTTGGGTGTGGGAGCAGGCAAAACCTCCACGGGAGTGTTAGGGCTATTGACCTCAATGGCTCGCCCCTCCAAAAGGGGCTCGTAGCACACGTCGTCCTCCACGTCGATGCGAACGCCGTCGATATGGATAAAGCGAAGGGAGGCAAAATTATATGTGGACAGGCGTCGATTGAGGGCGTCGTCGGTATGGGCACAGACCAGAATATCGTTTGGCTCGAATCCTGTAATGATCAGGGTGTGGTAATAGTCTCCCTCCTCATCGGCAAGCTGGATGAAATCCCCCACCTCGATCTCCCTCGCCCGTACCTCTCGACCGAAAGGGCCGATGCCTGCGTTCTCATTGGCAAAAACGGGCTGCTCGGTAATGAAATCGTAAAAAAAAGCCACCGACGTCCAGGCAGGCGCACGATCCTCCGAGGAGATATAGTACCAGCCGAAATCGGGAGTAAAGTCCATGGTACAGCTTCCCGCCAGCAGACATTGGGATGTGAAATTGGTGCAATCTCCTCCCCGCCCCGCAAAATTGAGGAAAAGAGGATTGCGGCGAAGCGCCCAGGTCTCGGCGTAGTTCACCGCCCGCTCACGGTTATAAGGCTTAACAAGGATCATGATAGGATCTCCCTTCATTTTTTGATAGTATATGAAAATGAACGGGATGAGTTTACAACCCGAAAGCACGGCATGCTCCTGTATCTCTGTTCATCTGTTGCAATCCGGACGATTCCGACTTTCTGCATAGAAAAAACCGTTGCGTCCACATGGACGCAACGGTTTTTTGCCTTTTAAGGCTTGGCGTAGGTATTATAAATGGTGATGTAATCTGCGATACAGGCGTTGTAGCTGTCACCCTTGGCGGTGACGCAGACGTAGCCGTGACCGTCGGCCGATTCGGCATAGGTTACGAGGCAGTAGAGGCTCTCGTCGGTAAAGCCTGTTTTGCCGGCAGCTACCTTGACGGCGTTCGGCTGATTAACGGGAATATGATCAAACTGGGTAACAATAAGGTTGTGGTACAGGTTATAATTAAATTTCTTCCCATCCACGCCCACGCAGGGAGCGGTGTAGGACTGGGTCAGCATCACCTTACGGCACAGCTTCATGTTCACGGCGTAGGCCATAATGGAAGCGATCTCACGGGAGGTAGATTTATGGTCGGGATGGTGCAGGCCCGTGGGGTTTTCAAAGTGGGTGTTGTTCAATCCCATCTTTTCAGCCTTTTGGTTCATCAGCTCCACGAAATCCTCCTCGCTTCCCGCCACGTAGCGAGCCAGCTCGCAGGCGGCGATGCCGTCGGATTTCAGCATGAGGGCATACAGGAGAGATTCGACCGTGATCTTCTCACCTGCCTCCAAGCCGATGCCCGAGGAGCCTGCGGCCTTCATGGCGTCGTAAACCGCTTGGCTGATGGTGATCTCCTCCTTGAGACACTCCTCGTCGGGCAGGTTCTCCACCACCACGATGAGAGTCATGACCTTGGTCATGGAGGCGGGGTAGATGGTCTCGTCGGCCTTGCGGGAGGCAATGATCTCTCCCGTGGAAAGATCGGCCAGCGCCGCATAGGAGGAATAAATGGAATCAGCCGGAATGATGCCCACCTTATCCGCCCAAGGAAGCATCACGTTACCACTTGCTCCGTCGGCATAGGGGAAATCCCCAATTGCAGAGGCGACACCGTCGCCCCCATTCTCCACCTGAGGCTTGGAGGAGAAGTTGAAATAAATATTCCGTCCTCCCACAAGCAGAACCGTGGTCAGGATCAAGGTCAGCGCCAAAATAATGGCGATGATGATCATATACCGTCTGGTGCGCCGATCAAACAAATACTGAAAGGGCTCCATCGGCCATCCCGCCAGCACCTTATCTACCGAGCGAGACGGGCGATCCGGCGCCTCGGTCTTTGCGGGAGTATACGTATCATTCCCGGGTATATTTGACATGGTAATCTCCATTTCTTGAATCAACAAATAAGAAAAAGTCCGCTCCGGTCAGGAAACGGACTTTTTTTACCGCAGCTCTCACAGGACGTGGGACGTGCGGTCAATGCGTTCTCAGGCCGCGACGATGCAATACAGAACCAGGATCAAAACGAAGAGTGCGACACACATAACAACGGTGATCTTACCCAGAAGCTGATCCCACTTGCCGGCCTTACCCTTTGCAAAGAAGGTGTCGGCACCGCCGGCGATGGCACCGGAAAGACGCTTATCCTTGCCGGGCTGCATCAAAACCGCCACGACGAGACCCAGAGAAACGAGTCCCAGCAGAACAGCGAGAATGATTTCGGTAATAGGCATTTTAATCTATCCTCCAATACTTTGCATGCAAGGCATGCACATACTCTTACCGAGTTATTATAGCATACTCGGTCTGAAATTGCAATAGGTTAATGAGAAGAACCTTAAAACAAATTAAGAACAATTTGTAAATCCCATCAACTTTTATGCGCTGGGTTGCGCAGACAGGACGATATCCACGGGGATATATACTCCGCCACGGTAAACCGTCAGAGTTACTGTATCTCCTGCGTAGTAATCGTTAACGATGGCCGACAGGCCGTTGATCGAAAGAACCTCCTCGCCCTGACAAGCGGTGATAAAATCCCCCACCTTCATCTTGGTAGCGGCGTCCATGCCGTCGGCAAAGCCCATGACGTACACCCCCGAAACAGGCGCATAGATCAGATCCGAGAGATCATACTGGCCGAGCTTCTCCTCGGGGATCCACTCCACGCCGGTGGCGTTGGGGAGGTAGTATCTTCCCTCCTCCAGATACACACCCGTCACACCCAGCATGGGGCGCTTATGGTGGAGGGAGGAGTTGATACTATCCGCATTACCAAACTGAATGATGGCCTCCAGAATCTCCACGGCGCCGTCCGAGGGGATGGCGAATCCAATGCCCTCGTAGCCGTTGGCCAGCTTCATGGAAACCACGCCCACGACCTCGCCCTTGGTATTCACCAAAGGGCCGCCGGAGTTACCCGGGTTGACCATAGCGTCGGTCTGGAGGAGGCGGAGCTTCTTCTGCATGGAGCCATCCGTCTCGTCGTAGATCTTGACCTCACGGTTCTTATAGGAGATGATACCCTTGGTGGTGGTCCAGCCGAAATCAGGGCCTGCGGGCGTACCGATGGCGTAGACGGTCTGTCCCACGTAACAATCGTCGGAGTGGGCAAAGGTGGCAACGGGAAGCCCCGAGGCCTGCACCTTAATGACGGCCAGATCGTCCATCTCGGAAGAACCAACAACCTTGGCATTCATCACTCGTCCGTCGTAGAAGGTAACCTTGATCTTGGTAGCGCCCTCAATGACGTGGTGGTTGGTGGCGATGTAGCCGTCGGAGGTCATGATAATGCCCGTACCCGTGCCGCCACCGGTTTCGCCCCGCACCTCAATCACCACTACGGAATGCTTAGCCTGCTCTACGCCGGCCACGGCCTCGTCATCCTCCTCGGTATCCACGATACCGGGGCGGATCACGGTGCCACCCGTGGTGGAATCATCCAGCAACAGAACGGCCAACAGAAGGAAGAAGCTGAGCAGGAATACCCCCGTCATGATGGCGGCGTAGACCATAACTCCCTTCCCTCTGCCCTTGGCGCTATGGGCCGCCTCGTCGGCATAGGTCCAGCGATATAGGGTTTTGGGGGGCTCGGCGGGGGATGCGAGAGTAGCGGATGCATCCTCGGAGAGAGTCTCTCCCTCGTTCTCAACAGGGGTTTCGTGGGTCTCGCTGGGAGTATCGCTACCTTCGATAGCCGTCTCGATTGCCTCGCAGGGGGTCTCGGTGGGCGCCTCGTCGGAAATAACCGCATCGGGCGTAACCTCAGCCACGGGAAGAGACTGGGCTATGGGCAAGGGCTGAGCCACGGGCACAGGGTCTGCCAGAGGAATGGCCGGCTCTACGGGCTCCGCAGGTACATCCACCGCGGTTTCGTCGGGGGATGCCTCAGGCTCGGACTCATCGGGTATTAGGTTCAGATTATCGAAATCGCTCATGGATTTCCTCCTTGGGAATGGGAGACGCGCCCCTTTTGGGTGGGGGGAATGGTACGCGCCAAGGTAAAAGTAAACTCACAGTTTTTGCCGTACTCGCTGGCAACCGAAATGGTCTCTCCGTGGGCCTCGATGATGGTCTTGGATATGAACATACCCAGTCCCACACCGCTCTTGTCCAGGCCTCGGCTCTTATCGCTTTTATAGAAACGCTCGAACACGAAGGGGATATCCTCGGGAGGAATTCCCTGTCCCTCGTTGTAGACCTTCACCACGGCCTTACGGCTTCTGCCCGTCTCACCCGCAGACCAGGAAAGGCTCATACGGAGCTTCCCTCCCTCGGTGGCGAACTTAACGGCATTATCGCAAATATTGTACAGGATTTGATGGATGGCGTCCTGATCGGCCAGAACGAACATATTGTCCTCGTCGCACGCAAACTCCACGTCCAGCCCCTTGGCATTGATCTTCTGCTCAAAGGAAATGAGGATCATACGACCCATTTCACACACGTCGAAGGGCTTCATATCGAATTTGCGGTCACCTGCCTGCAGGCGGGACACGTCCAGAAGAGCGGTGACCAAGCGGGACAGGCGTCGCACCTCGTCTGAGACCACCTTAAGGTAATGCTCCCTCTGATCCTCGGGGATAACCCCGTCCAGAATTCCGTCTATGAATCCCGAAATGGTGGTCATGGGGGTACGAAGGTCGTGGGACACGTTGGCCACGAAGGAATTACGCATGCTCTCCAGGTTCTCCAGAGATTCTGCCATCTGATTAAAGGCAACAGCCAGCTCGGCCACCTCGTCACTTCCCTTTACACGGACACGGACGTCGTACTGACCCACGGCCATGCGCTTGACGGCGCGGCTCATATCCCGCAGGGGGGCTACGGTGCGCTCGGTGATGAAATAGATGGCTATGAGAGCGGCCAAAAAGATCCAGACCGCCGCCACGATAACCGAGCGGACGGTGGAATCCATCAGGTTACTCCAGTTCTCGGCGGTAGAGACCACCAAAACGTACCCAACCGTATTCCCTTCGGCCACATCCACAGGGTGAACGTAGCCAAAGCTTCTCTTATGGGTCAGGAGGGGATGCTCCCACAGAAAGACGCCTGCCGTAGAGGGATCATCCAAATCCGACGCACTGCCTCCGGAGACAGAGGGGACGGCTTGGGCTTGGGAGGTCGTTACGCTCTCCTCGCTCATGGCCTCAAAATCCTCCGATCTCAAAAGAGGAGTACCCTCGGCAGGGGCGGCGGAGGCCGCAAAGCCCACAGAGAAAATAAAGCCACCGCTTGCATCGGTGACATACACGGTCATATCCTCAGAATTGGTGGTAACGGCATCCAAAATACGGTGAACGTACTCCGCATCTCCACGCCCTTCGGAAGCTCCGTTCCGAATAAAGTCACCGAGATCCTCTCTGCCGCTCAAGCGGTACATATCCGACAGATGATCGGCGCAGGAGGCAGCCACGCCTCGAAGCTCCTGCCGCTCATCACGGAGGGAGTCATTGGTGTACATGCTGTCCACGATGAAGAGGAGCAGCATAAAGCTCACCAATAAAAGCACCACGAAGGTGATGACGTACTTGGCAAAAATGCTTTTCAACATGATAAAAATACTCCCCCTCGGAGGGGGGCCTCCGAGGGTTCAAATACAGTATGTTAGTTCAGAAGCTCAAACTTGTAGCCAACGCCCCAAACGGTCTTAAGCGTCCACTTATCGGAAACGCCCTCCAGCTTCTCACGGAGGCGCTTGACGTGAACGTCCACGGTACGGGAGTCACCCAGATAGTCAAAGCCCCATACCTTATCCAGAAGGGCGTCACGGGTGAAGACACGGTTGTAGTTAGAGGCCAGGAAATAGAGCAGCTCCAGCTCCTTGGGGGGAATGTCAATAGACTTTCCCTTCAGCTTCAGCTCGTACTTAAGCTTGCTGATCTCAATATTATCAAAGCGGATGACCTCATCATCGTTCTGGCTTCCCTGCGTCTGATAGCGGCGGAGGACAGCCTTCACACGGGCGGAAAGCTCCTTCATATCGAAGGGCTTGACCACGAAATCGTCCGCGCCCAGCTCAAGTCCCAGCACCTTATCAAAGACCTCACCCTTGGCGGTGATCATGATGACAGGCTTGGAGGAGATCTCACGGATCTCGCGGCAGACCT
>JAFXJW010000175.1 GCA_017532045.1 Clostridia bacterium
AATCGACGGAATCTTTTCCGTCATTCGTCACAAAAATCCTTCGTATAGGATCAACTATACGTGCGGCTTTTTGTTTAGACTGACGAAAAATCTTCTCGTCGCTCGCCGCACGATGAGTTATTAGAGGTGCCCTGCAGTTTATAGGGCAGGGGCTTCACCCCTGCACCCCACCAAGAACCTTTTTGCAAAAAGGGTCTAGGAATCCCAAAAACCTTTAACAAACAATTGTTTTAAAGGCTTTTGGGGAGTCCAGAGGGGTTTTTTGCAAAAAGCCCCTTTGGCCGCTCTCCCGCTCCCCGATAAACCCCATTTTACAGAATCCTCTCGCCGCTCAGCGCCACAACCGAGAACGATCCGTCCTCATAGAGGGCGTAGGAGGCGGGGAAGCCGCCCTTGGGTATGGAGGTGGAGCCGGGATTGAGGAGGGTCAAGCCGCCCTCGGTAGTCTCCAGCACAGGGATATGGGTGTGTCCCGACAAAACGACGCTCCCTGCAGGGAGTCCCGGCAGATCTCCCGCCGTGGGATTGGCCCCGCTTCGGTGACCGTGGCAGGCAAACCAGGTTCTGCCATCCACGAACAAAAGGGCAGTATCCGAGAGGATGGGAAAGGGCAGAACCATCTGATCCACCTCGGTGTCACAATTGCCGCGGACGCAAAAGAGCTTGTCCGACACATCCGACAGCATGGAGATCACCGCCCGAGGGTCGTACCCGTCGGGCAGACGATTGCGCGGGCCGTGGTAGAGGATGTCTCCGAGCAGGATCAGCCGCTCGGCCCCCGAGGCTGCAAAGGCCTCCAAAAGCGCCTTGCAGGCGGGGGCGCATCCATGGATGTCCGAGGCGATCATGAGCTTCATAAAATATCCTTTCCCGACAATGGGTTACATGCATGTAACCCCCTATCTTTATTTGTACTTTTTCTTGTCCTTCAGGGTGGCGTACAGCTCTACGAAGGAGGCGTGACGGATGGGGGAGATCTCCTTTTTCGCCACGGCTTCCAAAATGGCACACTCCTCATCCGAGACGTGGGTGCAGTCTGTGTAGCGGCATTTGCCGAGGTAGGGCGCAAACTCTCGGAAGGTGTGGGGCAGATCCTCCAGCTCGAAGAAATCAAACCGCTCAAAATCCAAGAGAGAAAAGCCTGCGGTGTCGGCGATGAAGCCCCCCTCGAGAGAGGGGAGACCCTCGGTGCCGGGGAGGTCGAACAGCTCAGTGTGGCGGGTGGTGTTTTTGCCCCGTCCGATCTTCTCGCTGATGTCCCCCGTGGTCAGGTCAAGATCCTTGAAAACCCTATTGAGCAGAGTGGATTGTCCGGCCCCCGACGCCCCCGCCACAGTAGTGATCTTCCCACGCAGGGCGGTGTGGACGAACTCCGAGAAGGCCTCCAGTCCCTCCCCCGTATAGCAGGACAGGACGAAGGTGCGGTAGCCCACTTTTTCATAGAGGGCGGCGATCTTGGCGGCTCGCTTGGGGCTCAACTCGCACTTGCCCACAACGATCACAGGCTCAATACCGTTGAACTCCAGGATGGACAAAAGCTTGTCCACCGTGGGAATATCGGGATCGGGGGATGCGGCGGCGATGACCACCAGCATCACGTCCAGGTTGGCAAGAGGAGGACGAATGAGACTATTCTTGCGAGGGAGAATGTCGTGGATCACCAGTCCCGTGCGATCGGCGCTGGGCGAGATCCCCGCCTCGCCCTCGGCAAAGGAGGTGTCGTCGTACTGCACCTCCACCAGATCCCCCACAAGAGGGGTCATCTGCTCGTGGCGAAAGGTGCCTCGGGCACGACATTCCACCGTTTGCCCCGCCAGGGGAGAAGCGGAAGCGCCCCCGTCCAAGCACGCGGTGTCCAAGCGGACGGTGTACAGGCCGCCCGTCATTTTTATAATGCGTCCCGTTTGGGTGTAGGTCATGAAACTACTTCCTTTTTTCTTGATTACCTATATGATACCGCAAAATGGTCATTTTGTAAAGTACCCCTACGGATTTTTTTGCAAATTTCTGCGTTATGCCGTGGGATTTTTGGCCAAAAGTCCTTGCATCTTGGCGAGGTTTGGAGTATAATAAAGATGATTTTGAAGAAACGGCGTAAAGCCGCGAACACCCGAGGGAGGTATACGACAATTGAAAAAACAAGCCTATACCTGCCAACAGGGTCTGCGGGACGGCGTGCCCATCGGCCTCGGCTACCTGTCGGTATCCTTCGGTTTGGGTATTGCGGCGGTTGCGGCGGGACTGTCCCCCCTCATCGCCCTCCTCATATCCATGACCAACGAGACCTCTGCGGGTCAGAAGGC
>JAFXJW010000176.1 GCA_017532045.1 Clostridia bacterium
AATCGACGGAATCTTTTCCGTCATTCGTCACAAAAATCCTTCGTATAGGATCAACTATACGTGCGGCTTTTTGTTTAGACTGACGAAAAATCTTCTCGTCGCTCGCCGCACGATGAGTTATTAGAGGTGCCCTGCAGTTTAATCGCCATACAAAGAACACGGCGCACTATGGTGCGCCGTGTTCTTTTCGACTGAAATTATTTAAGGATCCAATGGCAGGGCAGGCCGTCCTTGTACTCGGGGTATCTCTCGCCCTTGATGAGAGGCAAAAGGTACCGCAAGCACTCGTCAGTAACGTGGTTTCCCCGCTCGTTGATGAATTCTGTGGGGACGCACTTGGTCTGATTAGCGATCTTGAAAATATCCTCGTGCCCGACCTTAAAGGCATAAGGCTCGGTGGAAATGCGATTGATGGTCATCATCTCACGGCTGACACCGCTGACAGCGGCCATCACGGCGTAACGACCCACCTCCAAAGACTCGGTGATATCCTGATCGGATACCAGATGAGCCGCGCAACGCTGGGGCAGATTCAGTTCCACGGAGCGAACCTTGCATCCGATCTCGGCCTTGACAGCCAGCTCCAGTGCCTTGGCCGTCCCCGCCAAATACTTGTGGCCGAAGGCATCCACGGCGCCACTCTGAGTACCTGCGCCTACCAGGGTGCCGTCGGCGCACGCAAGACCCTCGGACACAGCCACCACCACGTTGGGATGGCGGTTCAGCGCCTCACGGAGATCGGCGTAGAATTCCCCATAGCAGAAGGGACGCTCGGGCAGATAGACCAGATCGGGCTCAACACCGTTGACAATACGTCCCAGCGCAGCTGAGGCGGTCAGCCAGCCTGCGTCACGACCCATGATCTCCACGATGGTCACGGCGGGAATGGTGTAGACAGCCGTATCCCGCAGGATCTCCTGCATGGTGACGGCGATATACTTGGCCGCCGAACCGAAGCCGGGGGTATGGTCGGTGCCCACCAGATCGTTATCAATGGTCTTGGGCACGCCCATGACACGGATGGGGTAGCCTACCTTCTCAGCATAAGCCGAGACCTTGGCTACGGTGTCCATGGAATCGTTACCGCCGATGTAGAAGAAGTAGCGAATATCATACTTGGCGAAAATGGCAAAGAGCTTGTCCATGACCTCTGCCTCGTTGTCCGCGCCTGCGGCGGGCAGCTTTCTGCGGCAAGAGCCCAGCCCTGCGGCGGGGGTGAGGGTCAGGCGATCAAGGGCGGCGCAGCCGCCGTCAGCATCGGAGGCAAAGAGGGTGTCCAGCTCCACAATGTCCTCCCGCAGAAGGCCGTCCACGCCGTTTCTCATGCCGTACAGGCGGGTGATGGCGCCACTCTCCTTAGCGATCTCATCCAGCGCGCCTCGGATAACTCCGGCAAGGGTGGCATTGATGGCGGCGGTAGGGCCACCCGACTGGCCGACGATGGCGTTTCCGTGTAAAAGTTCCATATGGTAAGTTCCTTTCGGCAGATGTTTTCTATGGATATAGAATACCATAAAATACAAAATTTGTCAATGGGAGAATCAAATTTGGGTGTATCGAGGGGGTATCGCCCCCTCTACCCCCACCTAAACCCTTCTTGAAAGAAGGGTTTAAGAATCCCAAGAACTTTCAAAACATTATTCAATAAACATTTTTGAAAGTTTTTGAGATTCCAAAGAACTTTTTTCAAAAAGTTCTTTGGTGGGGTGCAGGGGTGAAGCTCCTGCACCACAAATCCCAATTTGAAGTCATGCCCTCCTTCCTTCCCTCATACAATGTCCCAGACAAGCTGAAAAGGAAGGTATCGCCATGCCCTCTCGATCCTCTCACCCCCTTGCCCGCCCCCTTACGCCCGCTGAGGCGGAGGCCTCCCGCACCGCCTTTGGTCGCAATGTCCTGACGATTCGGAAAAAGAAATCTTTTTTGGGGAGACTCCTGTCCAACCTCTCCGACCCCGTGATCCGCATTCTCTTAGGAGCGCTGGGACTCAACCTGCTGTTCTCCCTGACGGGGGAAGGGGTGGACTGGTGCGAGACGGGGGGCATCGCCCTGGTCGTCCTGCTGGCCACCCTCATCTCCACCCTGTCAGAGCAGGGCTCTGAGGCAGCCTTTGCTCGGCTCTCGGCGGCATACGGGCAAGCAACCTGCAAGGTCAGACGCAGGATATCCGATCAAGATTTCACGGGAACCGTGACCGAAATCCCCCTGTCCGACGTGGCGGTGGGGGATATCCTGGTGCTTTCGGCAGGAGAGATGATCCCCGCTGACGGCGTACTCCTGTCCGGAAATTTACAGGTAGATCAGTCCCCCATGACGGGGGAGAGCCGAGAGGTAGACAAGCGCCCCCTGCCCTTTCGCCAAAGTCCTCCCGATGAGCCCTCTCCCGACGACCCCTACGTACTTCTGCGAGGCTGTCTCATACCCGGCGGAGAGGGAGAAATGCTGGTCACACGGGTAGGAGACGCCACGGCGCTGGGACGCATCTCCGAGGAGGTACAGGAGGACACGAGAGAAAGCCCCCTCAAGCGACGGCTCACCAAGCTGGCAGGGCAGATCAGTCGCATGGGCTACGTGGCGGCGGGGCTGGTGGCTACGGTGTTCCTGCTCAACGTGTTCCTGATGGATAGCGGCTTTGACGGGGAGATCATCCTGCAAAAGCTATCCGACTTTCGCTACATCTGGACGCAATGCTTCCACGCCCTGACCCTTGGTCTGACGGTACTGGTGGTAGCCGTCCCCGAGGGGCTTCCCATGATGATCGCCGTGGTGCTTTCCTCCAACATCCGCAAGATGGCCAGAGATCAAGTCCTTGTCCGCAAGCCCGTGGGTATTGAGGCGGCGGGGAGCATGAACCTGCTCTTTACCGACAAAACGGGAACGCTTACCGAAGGGAAATTGAGTGTCGGTCGCATTCTTGCAGGGAACGGCACGGAGTTTCGCAGCGCCGCCGACATGAAGCGTACCGCCCCCACTCTGTTCGGGCGTTTTTCCGAGGCCTGCCACGTGAATACCTCCTCGGTAGCGGGGCGAAACGAGGACGGCGCTCTCCGAGCCTTGGGCGGCAACGCCACGGATCGGGCGCTTCTGGATGCCGTGCTTCCCTTATCCCCCCGATCCCCTATCGAGCCCCTGTTCGTAATCCCCTTTGACAGCGAAAAAAAGACCTCCTGTGCGCTGGGACGGCGGGGAGGACGGGAGGTGCTATACGTCAAGGGCGCTCCCGAAAGGCTTTTAGGACGGCTGACAGACACCTACTACCCCGACGGCACCCGTGGCAAGCTGGACCGCAGCGCACTCGCTGCCCGCATCCATACCATAACCGAGAGTGGCGGGCGGGTGATCCTCTGCGCCGAGGCGGTGGCGGGAGAGCGCCCTCTCCCGCCCAAGGCTCGCCTGGAGGGCGGGGACTTTGGCGCTCTGACGCTGGTTTGCGTCCTGCTCCTGACAGACAAGATCCGCCCCGAAGCCCCCGAATCGGTGGGTAAGCTTCGGCGGGCGGGAGTTCACGTGGTCATGATGACGGGGGACAGCCGAAACACCGCCACCGCCATTGCCGAGACCTGCGGCATACTGGGCAGAGGGGTGGATCGGGTGGTGGATCATACCGAGCTGGCCTCCATGACCGACGCCGAGGTCAAGGCTCTGCTTCCACGCCTTGGGGTGGTCGCCCGTGCCCTCCCTTCAGACAAAAGCCGCTTGGTACGCCTCGCCCAAGAAACGAATCTGGTGGTGGGCATGACGGGCGACGGCATCAACGACGCCCCCGCCCTGCGGCGGGCCGACGTGGGCTTTGCAATGGGAGCGGGCACGCAGGTGGCCAAGGATGCGGGGGACATCATCATTCTGGACAATAACCTGGCCTCCATCGTCCGTGCCGTACTCTACGGCCGCACGGTTTTCAAATCCATCCGCAAGTTCATTACCCTCCAGCTTACCATGAATCTTTGCGCCGTTGGTGTCACCATGATCTGCCCCTTCTTCGGGGTCGAGTCCCCCGTGACGGTGGTGCAAATGCTATGGATCAACCTCATTATGGACACCCTGGGCGGCCTGGCCTTTGCGGGGGAGGCTCCCCTCCCCTCCTACATGGAGGAAGCCCCCAAGGGGCGTGACGAGCCCATCCTCAATCGCTACATGATCAGCGAGATTCTCTGGCTGGGAGGATTCACCCTCGCCCTCTGTCTGTTCTTCCTCAAATGTCCCCTTGTGACGACGCAGTTTCGTACCGCCAGAGACAGCATCTATCTCCTGACAGCCTTCTTCGCACTATTCATTTTTTCCTCGGTGTGGAACTGCTTCAACGCCCGTACCGACCGTCTCCGTCTCTTGGCTGGAATTCACCGCAACAAGGGCTTTTGCCTCATCATGGCGGCGGTGCTGGGGGTACAGATCCTCTTCGTGTACATCGGAGGCCCTATTCTGCGTACCATCCCCCTGACCCCCAAAGAATTGTGGATCACGTTCCTCCTCTCCCTTGCAGTATTCCCCGCCGAGGCCCTTCGTAAGATCTGGCGACGGCTAAGCGGGAAAACAGAAGGATATTGAGAGATAAATTTGGGTTTGTCGGGGAGATCTCCGTTCTCCCAAGCAGGGGTGAAGGGGGCGGAGCCCCCTTCACGAAACTCGAAAAGGGGGGCGGTGTCGGAGGGGGGAACGCCCTCTGACGCGTGCGGTAGCACAAGACGGTTTGCAATCAAAAAATCTTTATGGGATAATGTGAAACCATTTGCAACTCGTAAATTTTTCTTGCACCTTCCGGTGCGCGTCAGGGCGCTCGGGCCGCCCCCGACACCGCCGGCCTTTTCTTATAGTGAAGGGCTTCGCCCTTCACCCTTGGAGAACGGGGATCGAGGAGAACTCCCCGATAAACTACAATTTATAAGGAACCCGCCCACGACAAACGTCGAGGGCGGGTTCTCTTCGTATTTTATGAAAGACTCTCCAGAATGGGGATCAGGTCAAGAAGGTTATCCGCCTTCTTCCACAGGATCGCCTCCACCTCGGGAGTAGGCGGGATCAGATCGGGGATCATGACGGGGCGCATCCCTGCAGAGGCAATAGAACGGACACCGTTGATGGAGTCCTCAACGCCCACACAGTCGGCCGGGTCAACACCCAACCGCTCGGCGGCCAAAAGATAAATATCGGGGGCTGGCTTACCGTTTTGGATCATATCCCCCGTAACCACGGTATCGAAATAGGAAAGCATATCCGTGCTCTCCAAATGTTCCTTTACGGTGTCCCACGGGGTGGAGGTAGCCATACCGATCCTGTAGCCGTGAGCCTTGAGGTAGTCCAGCACCTCATGTGCCCCCTCTTTAACGGGAACTCCCTGCGTGAGCAGTCGGAAGTAGTGGAACTGACGGCGAGGGAAATAGTCCTCAAAGGGGATGGTGGGGTACTTTTTTGCCCAGTACTGGGCAATCCAAGCCTCAGTCGTGCCCGTGCAATCCAGAATCGTGGTCTCCATATCGGGGACGTTCAGCTCCTCGGCGGCCAGCATCCATGCCCGGAGGTAGACCTTCTCGGTGTCGTGCAGTGTGCCGTCCTTGTCGAAAATGATGGCTTTTACCATTTTTATAATCACCTGTGGTTATGAATTCCTTGCTTTTTCGTATAAATCTTCTTCACGATGATCCCGGCAACAAATACGATCATGCTCGGAATCAAATAATAGAAAGCGTATATGATAAAATATGCATATAACGGAAAAGAGCCCGTAAATCGCGTGTAGTACCTATATGTCATCATCACGGAGAAAACAACAAAGGTCAATACCAACAAAGCAGACATAGCATACAGGCTTTTATAAACGATCTGTAAAGCTTTTCCTTTTTTCATCATCTGCATCCTTTCAGTCAGGACATCTCTCGCCCAGGATCACGCGGTACTTCTGGTAGAAGGACTCAAAGTAGCCTCCCTCCAGCGCCTCGCGGATCTTACGGGTAAGGTTGTTGTAGAAATACAGGTTGTGGGTCACGGCCAGGCGCATACCCAGGGACTCCTTGGCCTTGATGAGGTGGCGGATGTAGGAGCGGCTGTAATTGCGGCAGGTAGGGCAGTCGCAGGTCAGACCGATGGGGCGGGGATCCCGCATGTACTTTTCGTTGAGCAGGTTGATCTTGCCCTCCCACGTAAAGAGGTTTCCATGGCGGGCGTTACGGCTGGGCATGACGCAGTCGAAGAAGTCCACACCCATGTGAACCGCCTCCAGAATGTTGCAGGGAGTGCCCACACCCATGAGGTAGCGAGGCTTGTCCTTGGGCATGTGAGGCTCCACCACGTCGATGATGCGGTACATATCCTCGGTGGCCTCCCCCACGGCCAGGCCGCCGATGGCGTAGCCCTCGCAGGGGATCTCGGCAATTCTCTGCATATGCTCCACACGCAGATCCTCAAAGGTGCCGCCCTGGTTAATGCCGAAGAGCATCTGATTCTTATTGATGGTCTCGGGGAGGCTGTTCAGACGATCCATCTCGGCGCGGCAACGCTCCAGCCAGCGGACGGTGCGGGCGGCAGACTGCTTGACGTACTGGTAAGGTGCGGGATTCTCCACGCACTCGTCAAAGGCCATGGCGATGGTGGAGGCCAGATTGGACTGGATCTGCATACTCTCCTCAGGACCCATGAAGATGCGCTTGCCGTCCACGTGGGAGGCAAACCTCACGCCCTCCTCGGTGATCTTGCGGAGGGAGGACAGGGAGAAGACCTGGAATCCGCCGCTATCCGTGAGAATGGGCCTCGGCCAGTTCATGAACTTGTGGAGACCGCCCATATCATGGATGAGCTTATCACCGGGGCGAATGTGAAGGTGGTAGGTATTGGACAGCTCCACCTGGCAGTCCACGTCGTTGAGCAGCTCCATGGTGGAAACACCGCCCTTGATGGCGGCGCAGGTGCCCACGTTCATGAAAACGGGGGTCTGAATGTCACCGTGAACGGTGTGGAGCACGCCGCGGCGGGCGCGTCCGTCGGTTGCGAGAATCGTAAACATCGGTTCCTCTTTCTTGGCGTATCACAGTACAATGTGAGGCCTTTTTATTTTTAACTGCAAGGCAGTTATAGTATTGAGCGGTTTAAGCCTTATAATAAGCTTTGATACATCTTCATAAGCTCTGCCACGCACGCCGACTCGGTGTTGAGCTTACCCCAAAAGCCGTAGGCTTGCATAACTGCTTTGTCGTTGGCTTGGTGTGCTTTGCGGAGTTCGGGCGGCATAGCAACTTCATCGTAGAGATCGGCGAGAGAGCAATCGGGATAGAGAGCACGAGCGTCAAGAATTGCCTGCGCAGTTTCCTCAATCTTCTTTTTTTGCTCGGCGGTGGGTTTACACCACGGGAAATTGTTGTAAACTATATCTTTTGAATAACGATAATCACTTTTCATACGAGCACCAACACAACGCATCCAAGCCATATGAACATTTGACATTAACACTCCAAATTCATATAAGGCTGCATTTTCAATAATAAATAACGTATTTCCGGCTATTGTTGTATTATCCAAATAACCCATTGGAATGTATCTACGTCCCTCCGATGATGTAATAGGAATAGCAATATATTTATGTGGATTTCGTTGTTCTCTAAAAAGCATAGGAGTTTCAGCTTTTTTTCTTGCTCCTGCATC
The DNA here is from genome assembly GCA_017532045.1 of Clostridia bacterium. Taxonomy (GTDB): domain Bacteria; phylum Bacillota; class Clostridia; order Oscillospirales; family CAG-272; genus CAMEON01. The sequence continues at coordinate 7,630 of JAFXJW010000176.1, forward strand.
ATTACTGTTTGCTCGCATTTCTTGTACTGCTTTAACTCTTTGCATAACCAAAGGCATGTTTCTTAATTCAACAGGAGAACAATTAACCAGCCATAGGCACCAACGTTTTTTATTGTTGATAAACTCATATCCCATCATATAACGCCTGATATATGGAAGGGCTTTTGGCTCTTTTCTTATAAACTCATCATAATCCTTTTCTTCAATAATAAGATTTCCACCATCCATTGCTTGATTGCCCATAATAATTTGCGGCACATTACAAATAGGATTGCTTCTGCTTCTTATTAACAAATCAGAACCTTCGATTAAATATGGACTTATATTGTCAACCATTTTAACTTTACCAGAGGAATATATCACTTTTTTTCCACGATGCAGGTGTGAAAATCCAATAATTACACAATGTACACTTGCTTTATTATTGGATTCACTTCCCCAAACGAAGGTAGTCCACGCAAAGTCAATATGAACATTATATTTTGAGATAAGCAAGCTCCAGAGATCACCTACCATTTGTCCTTGCGTGATTGAATTTGTTGAAACAAAAGCTACTTGGCATTTAGTGCCATGAATGTATTCCGATGCAAGTTTATACCAACAACAAACATAATCCAACAATGCAGGCTTTGTATCTTTGGCAAAAATCACCTGCATATCTCTTTTTTGTTCAACATCTGCAAATTTAAATCCAACGAAAGGCGGATTACCCATAATGTAATCAAGCTTATCCTTCGGAACGACAGCTTCCCAATCGGTACGGAGCGCGTTGCCCTCTACAATATTTGCATAGGATTTGAGGGGCAAAAATTCAAGGGTAGCGTTCAGTATTTCCTCGGTTTCCCTCATCATCTGCGACTCCGCTATCCAAAGCGCCGTCTTTGCAACGGTTACGGCAAAGTCGTTGATCTCGATACCGTAGAACTGACCGATAGATACCTTAATAATATCTCCAAAGTCAAATACAATATTATCCTCAAATTTAAGTTTCAGTGCCTCGTTCTCAAGGCGACGCAGAGAAATATACGTCTCGGTGAGGAAATTGCCCGAGCCGCAAGCAGGGTCAAGGAAAGTGAGCTTTGAGAGCTTCGCGCGGAACGCATCTGCTTTATCTTTGCGTATTTTGGGTATTTTAAGGGCTTTGATCTCTTGAAATTCCTCGCGAAGCTCATCAAGGAACAAAGGGTCGATCACCTTATGAATGTTCTCAATAGAGGTATAGTGCATACCTCCGCTGCGACGGGTTTCGGGGTTCAACGTAGATTCAAATACCGCGCCAAAAATCGTAGGGCTGATCTGCGACCAATCGAAGTCCTCACTTGCTTTGTGCAAGAGCAGGTCAACGATCTCCTGTGTAAAGTTAGGTATTTCAATATCCTCATCGGCAAACAAACCGCCGTTTACATACGGAAAAACGGCAAGGCGCTCGTCAAGGTAACGGTCTCGATCAAAGATCTTTGTGTCAAGAACTTTAAAAAGATCGATAAGAGCGCGGCGAACGTCTCTTACATCAAAGCTCTTTATATAGTTGTGGAAAAGGTTGTGATCTCCGCCAAAGATGCCCGAATCCTCTGCGTAAAGGCAGAAAACAAGGCGCACACAAAGAATGTTCAGGCTATGAAGCGAAGCCTTATCCTCGGGGTGTATGTACTGCTTCAAAATAGCGTCGTAGAGTTTTCCGACAAGCTCGCCTGCTTGAATGGAAACGATTTCCTCGCGCTTTACAAGCTCGCTTTTTTCCTCTACGAGGAATTGCAAACGATAGTATTCCTTCGCAAGATCCTTCAGCAAAATACTTTCCGGCTCTCCCGTAGGCTTTTCCATATCGTAGATAAGGAATTCCTCGAAGTTGCAAGTGATAATCCAACGAGGGCGTTGAGAATACGGCAGTGCGGCGGAGTATCTCTGCGCCTGCTGAAAGGGGTTGAGCAGCGTACCATCCGATTGACGAATGGGGCTGCGAAGATTCAAGCCCTTCTTTTTCTGCTCGATGAGCACGTGCGTTGAGGGAATATGTCCGTCGATAAAACTCGTGTGGTCGAGCTTTACACGTTCCTCAAAAAGTATAAACTTTTCGGGCTCTGCAACACCGAGAACGTCACGAACAAGGGCAAGCCAAAAGGATTGGCTGTCGCTCTTTTCGTCGCCGCGGTCTTTCCAATCGTCTGCAAATTTCTTCGCTTTTCTGCTTCTTTCATTATCTGTCATTTTTATTTCCTTTCATCCCCAGACACAACTCAGCACCGCTCAAACTGGTGGTCAATATTCCGCTTCTTCATCTCCATAGCCACGGGACGGCCGTGGGGGCAGAAGGTGATATCGGGAAGCGCCATAAGCTTGTCCACCAGCCACTTGATATGCTCGGGAGGATAGTCCCGTCCCGCCTTGATGGCGGCCTTACAGGAGGCTTGGTAAAGAGCCTTTTCAAAGAGAATGTCACGGGTGAGCTTGGCGGTGTCCACACCGCTCTTCAGCTGCTCCGCAATGGCAGCCAGCATATCGGGGACGGCGCCCGACTCAATACCGCTGGGGATACTATCCACACGGACGGTGTTGCGGAGACAGGAGTAGGAAAATCCCACCGCTTCCAATTCCTTGCGGTAGGTGTCCAAAAGACCTACCTCCTCGCTCATGAGCATGATCTCAATGGGGAGCAGGAGCAGCTGGGAATCCACGGTCTTGTCCCTCATATTGGCCTTGAGCTGCTCGAAAATGATGCGCTCGTGGGCGGCGTGCTTGTCGATGAGCAGCATCCGATCCCTCTGCTCCACGATGACGTAGGAGTGGAAGACCTCTCCCACCATGCGGTAGGGATCGGCCGCCGTTTGCGGCGAGATTTCCTTTGCGGTTGCAGGGAAATCCGTGGGGAGAGGGGCGTGGGGGCGAATCGGTGCCTCCTCGGGGGCAGGAGCGGGCTCGGCGGGGACGTCAACCACTACGGGGATGGGCGAAGCGGCAGGTGCGGCGGGGCGCGGTACGTTCCCGAACATGGCCTTGGCCTCGGCCTCGTAGACCTCCATGGGGATCTCGTCGGTAGAGGGAGGAACAGGGGTGGCAGGCGCAGGCACAGGACGCGGACCGTCGGGGACGCCTGTCCCTACAAAGGCGGGGGAAGGCGTAGCCGCAGAAGCGGGCACGGTGTTCCCTATGGCGGTCGTTCCCTTTTCGGCGGAGGGCTTTTTGCCCCGATTGACGTAGTAATTGATGTAATCCTCAGCGGTGATGCGCTCCTGGGGGGGATGCACCGTGGCCTTGGGGGTGGTGTCCACGGTCTCGACGGGCTTGGGGGTGGGGGTCATATCCATGGTCACCTGGCGCTTGCCCAGAGACTGAGGCCGCTCCACCTCGATGGGGGTGGTCATATCCGACACACGGCCACCGCCGGGGGCGATGGGCTTCTTTGTAGGAGCGGCAAATTCAGGTCTCGTCACGTTCTGCTCCAGCGCCTGACGGGTGGCGTAGTAGACCGCCTCGAACACGGGCTTTTCACTCGAGAACTTCACCTCCAGCTTGGCAGGGTGGACATTGACGTCCACACGGGCGGTGTTGAGGTGAATATTCATGACGCAGCAAGGATATTTTTCGGGGGGGATGTAGGACACGAAGGCCTGCTCCAATGCGGCCTGGGCGGTGCGGCTGCGGACGAAACGGTTGTTGATGAAGAAGTTCTGGCCGTTGCGATTGGCCTTGACGTTATCGGATCGGCCGATAAAGCCCGTGATGCGGATGCCCTCGTGCTCGCTGTCCAGGGGGATGAGACGGGAGGCAAAATCCTTACCGAACACCGCCCAGATGGCGCTCTTCAGCTGACCGTCCCCCGCAGTTTCCAGCTTGGTCACCCCGTCTACGATGAGGCGCACGGCGATCTCGGGGCGGGACAGAGCCACCCGCTCCACGTTAGCGGCAACCGCCATGGCCTCGGTGGCATCCCGCTTCAAAAACTTACGGCGGGCGGGGACATTGGAAAACAGGTTTTCCACGATGATGGTGGTACCGTCACGGCATCCCCGCTCAGTGACCCCCAAAAGCTGACCGCCCCTGATCTCCAGCAAAGCACCCATCTCGTCCTCGCGGCGCTTGGACATGATGCGCATATCCGACACCGCGGAGATAGCGGCCAGAGCCTCGCCGCGGAAGCCAAGGGTCAAAATACCGTCCAGATCCTCGGCGTTTCGGATCTTACTGGTGGCATGACGGCGGATGGCCATGGGCAGATCCTCGGCCGACATACCGCAGCCGTCGTCGGTGACACGCATGAAGGTGACACCGCCGTTCTGGATCTCCACGGTGATATTCTTCGCCCCTGCGTCGATGGAGTTCTCCATCATTTCCTTGATGGCGGAGGCAGGTCGATCCACCACCTCGCCTGCGGCGATGAGGTTGGCGACCTCAAAGGATAGGACATAAATTTGACCCATAGAGGCTCCTTTCTGAAAAATTCAAATTTGGATTTATCGGGGAGATGGGATTCTGTACTTTTCTTTCCGTGGCGAAAGAAAAGTACCAAAAGAATCGCCACTTAAGGAAAGTACCCGGGTACTTTCCTTAAGAATCCTATCTCCTGTCCGGCGCGCCCTTTTGCCGGGGGACAAAAAGGCCTTATGCGCCGTCACTTCACGGGTCGCCGGAGGTCCGCAACCTCGGCGGAGCGCCGAGTTCGCGGGT
>JAFXJW010000016.1 GCA_017532045.1 Clostridia bacterium
CCTCGCGCAGGCGTCCATGACGAAGCGGCTCCCTCGGGATGCGCCGTCCCAGAAGATCAATACGAAATCGGCATAGTCCACGATCTCCAGATTCCGTTTGAGGGGCGCCCCCCGCCCGTAGCGGGCATAGTCGGGCTTGAATTCGGTCAAGGTCAAGCCGTGAGCCACGGCGTACGCCGCCGCGCATTGGTCGATCCCCTTGGCGCCGCCGCTGACGATCTCGGAAGCGCCCTCGGGCAGATAAGGGGAAAAATCCTGTAATCCAAGGCCGCGAGAGCCTACAATAGCGACTTTCATAGTTACCTCCAAAAATAGTTTACTTATTTCAAGTATATTTACCACATTATATCACAAAATCATCTTAAAATATACTTACAAAATATGAATTTTAAGGTGATTTTTATGAGAAACAAAGAAAACAAGCACCTCGGCATCGAAATTGATCCCGTTCTCCATTACAAGCTCCACTATATCGCCAAATACGAAGGAAGAAGCGGCAACGGCCAGATCCTCTACCTCATCCGCCGTTGCATCACCGAATTCGAAAAGCGGGACGGAGAAATCCAAGTACCCGACGAGCTCACCAAGAAATAACCCGCAAAAAAGGACGACACCTCTGCCCGATTCCGTATCGGAGGGTGTCGTCCCTTTATTTGGTTGAAAAATTATGCTTCTTTACTCGGTCTGCGCCGATCCGCCATGGCGATCCTGTACAGCTCCTCGGTGGCCAGTCTTGCCTTGGCCACGGGGGGGATCTTTCCGTCCTCCGCCTTGGGGAAGCAGTAGTACAGGGCGTCCCGATTGCCGAGACCTATGACGTCCCCGATGCAGTACCAGTAGAAATCCGCGTTCAGGGTATGGGAGGCGCGGGGCTTCTGCTCGTAAGTGAGCCTCCCGTCACAGCCCGTCAGGCGGAAACCATCCTTGCCGTGGGTCAAGCGACCCTCGCCCACCATGTATAGTCCCTTGTAGTCCACCATCATGCCGATGTCCACGGGGGTGTCCAGACGATACTCGCCTCGGTCGATCTCCTCCCTCACCTCCTGACGCTCCCAGGCGTACCAATCGGGGATATGGGGAAATTCGGTCTCCCCCGAGGTAGCCTCCAGACGGCTGTCCTCATTCAGATACCAGGACTTGCCACAGGCATGGCAGGTGAGGGTAGTTCCCTTTCCCTCCATATCCCCCTCGGCCATGCAGGCGGGGCACTTGTAGAGGATGCGATGCAGCCCGTCGGCGCGGAAGGTCTCGGTGATCCTTACCCCCCGCTCGTACTGCTCCGCCAGATTGTCAAAGGCAAAGGCCTTCCGCACGATGGCATCCAGCTCCTCGGCAGACCTCTCCCGCACCTCCTCCAGAGTCAGGAGGGTCGTCACGTCGGCGGAGGTCTTGACCTTACGGTTCTGGAGTCCGTTGTAAAGGGGATCACGGGCAAAGGCGTTGTGGGTCGTGATCATCAACACGGGTACGTCCAGCATCTTGCAAAGGTCGCCCATGACGCTCGGCATAGTGGTGGCCTTGCCGTCGAAGGAGTAGCCCGCCTCGGGATAGAGCAGCACCGAGGTCTTTTTCTCGTGGAGCATATACTTCATGTCCCGAATGAGAGACAAATCCGTGACGAATTTTTGGGTGGGAATACACCCCAAAAGCTTCATGAGCAGACCCTTCCCCACCATGGCGTCGGTGGTGCAGACGATGCCGAAGGGCCTCGGGTACAGGATTCCCACCGCCATCTTCAGGTCGATGAAGCTGGAATGATTCATGAGAATGAGGCAGGGCCCCTTGGGCTCGCTCTTCCTGTCGCGGGTATAGGTAAACTTGGTAGCCCACAGATCGGGGGCGGCGGCCAGCCGCATCACGGTGGACATGAGAAGCGTGGGCCTCCACGGCTTCTTGTGCTTGGGTCTCGGAAGGGCCATAACCTCATCGTAGGGGCGCTTCATGGTCTTAATCTTCATACCGTTTTACCTTTTCCATGTAAAAGTTCACATTGATTTAACATTAGACCCATTATACCATAATTCCCCGCGATTTGTCAAGTCCCTTCCTTCGCCGAAATCTCCGACCCCGACAGATCCCTTTCCCATTTCCCGTCCCAAGGGGACGGGCTTCTTACATCAGCGCCTCAAACTGCTCCAGAGCGTTCTTGAAGGATGCCATAGCCGCGTCGAAGGCGTCTCTCTTGGTAAGGTCAACACCCGCCAGCTTCAGAAGCTCCACGGGGCTATCCGAGCCGCCCGAGGACAGGAACTTGAAGTAGTCCTCCACGGCGGGAGCGCCCTCGCTGTAGATGCGCTCGGCGATGGAGATGGCGGAGATGATACCCGTAGCATACTTGTAAACGTAGAAGGAGCGGTAGAAGTGGGGGATTCTGGCCCACTCGTAAGCGATCTCGGGATCCGAGATGACGGAGCGACCGTAATACTTCTTATTCAACTCATAATATGCGTTGCACAGAGCGTCCTTGGTGAGAGGCTGACCCTTCTCGGCCATATCGTGAGCCAGGAACTCAAACTCAGCGAACTGGGTCTGGCGGAAGCAGGTGGACTTGATCATATCCATATAGTAAGACAGAAGGTACTTCTTGAGACTTGCGTCCTCGGTCTTAGCCAGCAGGTACTTGATGAGCAGCACCTCGTTGACGGTACTGGCCACCTCGGCCACGAAGATCTTGTAGTCGGCCTTCTCCTGAGGCTGGGTGCGCTCGGAATGGTAGGAGTGGAGGGCGTGACCCAGCTCGTGGGCGATGGTGAATACGTTGTTGGTGGTAGGCTGATAGTTCAGCAGGACGTAGGGGTGCTTCAGACCATACACGCTGATGGAATATGCACCCGATCTCTTGCCCTCGGTCTCCTCCACGTCGATCCAGCCGTTGTCGTGAGCCTCACGGAGCAGCTTTCCGTAGGTCTCGCCCAGAGGCGCAAGACCCTCCACCACCAGATCATATGCCTCCTCGTAGTCCAGCTTCAGCTCGGCATCGGCCACCAGAGGCAGGTACAGATCGTACATATGCATCTTGTTCATGCCCAGCGCCTTCTTGCGGTCACGGAAGTAGCGGTGGAGCAGGGGCAGACCCTTGTTCACGGCGCGGAGCAGGTTCTTGTACACCTTCACGTCCACATCCTCGGAGGACAGAGCCATATCTAGGCAGGACTCGTACTTACGGGTTCTGGCCAAGAAGATGTCCTTGTCCACGTTACCCGTGTAGGTGGCGGTGATGGTGTTGATGAGGCCGATGTAGGCCTTGTAGTAGGACTGGAATACCTTCTTGCGGACTCTCACGTCGGGGTGATGGAGCAGAACGCCGTACATACCGTGGGAAACGGTCACGTCACCCCCGTCCACCTTTACCGTGGGGAAGGGGAAATCGGCGTTGTCCAGCATACCGAATACCTGCTGGTAGCCGCCAAACACACGGGAGCCCTGAGCCAGAAGCTCCTCCATCTCACGGGAAAGCACGTGGGGCTTATCCTTGATGATGCACTTGATGGTGTAGTCGTAATCGCTCATGCGGGGATCGGCGGCGAAGGCCTTAAGAGTCTCCACGGGCAGAGCGGTCAGCTCGGGGGTGATGAAGGCGGTAGCGCCCGAGACCTTCATGCCCAGCATGGAAAAGCGGGCGGCCAGAGCGGTGAACTCGGAAACACGGCTGTCCTCATCGTGACGCATATGGGCGTACACGGCCAGCTTGTTAAGCTTGAGGATCAGGGCGTTCAGCTTCTCCATGCAGGCCAGCACGTTCTCCACGGTGTTCAGTTTGCCCTCGAACTCGGAAAAATCCAGCTCGCCCTCGCACTCGGCGTAGGTGGCGTTCCAGGCGTCCACGCTCTCGAAAATGTCTTCGACCCGCCACTTTCTCTCAGCGGGCACAAGATTTCTGTCCATTGCCATAATAAATTTCCTCCATTTGGCATAAAATGATTTTCCACAATGTAATTATACCACACATTCCCACATAAAGCAAGGGATTTCCGAAACATTTGAGAATTATTGGCCCGAAAAAGCGATTCCTTCCCTCTCTTTTCCGGCGTCCCTATTGGTCAATTCTCACAAAATCCTTTAGGATAATACCGTCATTGTGAAAAATGTGAAGAAAATGTAAATTCACGCAAAACCTATTGACAATCACTTGACCGTGTGATATAATACAATCACAACACAGGCCGAGTCATGCCGAAGCGCAGACCCGCCCCGTGCAAATTTAAAGGAGGAAATAACCATGCTTATTCCCACAACCGCTCTCATGGCCATGGCCGCCGGCACCATTGTGCCCATTGTCATCGTCGCCATAGTCCTTCTGTTCGTCTTCTTCCTTGCGTCCTACGTCAAGGCTCCCCCGAACCGCGCGTACATCATTTCGGGTAACCGCAAGAAGAAGAAGATCCTCATTGGCCGCGCAGGCTTCCGCGTTCCCTTCCTGCAGCGTCTCGACAAGCTATCTCTGGACGTTATGCAGGTAGACATCAAGACCAGCGAAGCCATCCCCACCAATGAGTTCATCAACGTCACGGTGGACGGCGTAGCCAACATCAAGATCTCCTCCAATGCCGAGCTGCTGGAAAAGGCCGCCGAGGCGCTCCTCGGCATGGATCAGCGCCAGCTTATCTTCCTTGTCACCCAGGTGCTGGAGGGTAACATGCGTGAGATCGTGGGCTCTGTCGGTCTGAAGGAAATGGTGCAGGAGCGCCAGGTCGTGGCCGAGAAGATCAAGGAAAACGCCATCCCCGACATGATGAAGCTGGGTATTGAGATCGTCAACTTCAATATTCAGAATTTCAAGGACGGCGCAGGCACCATCGAGAACATGGGTATCGACAACGTGGAGCAGATCCGCAAGGCCGCCCAGATCGCCAAGGCCGAGGCCGCCCGTGACATCGCCATCGCCGAGGCCAACGCCCGCGAATCCGCCAACAAGGTAGCCGTTGAGGCCAACCAGCGCATCGCCGAGCAGAACACCACCCTGGCCATCCGCGAGGCCGAGCTGAAGAAGGATGCCGACATCAAGAAGGCAGAGGCCGACGCCGCCTACGACATCCAGAAGCAGGAGCAGAGAAAGACCATTGAGGTCACCTCCGCCAACGCCGACATCGCCCGCCGTGAGAAGGAGGCCGAGCTCTTCGAGAAGGAGATCGCCCTTCAGGAGAAGAAGCTGGATGCAGAGATCAAGAAGAAGGCAGACGCTCTGAAGTACGAGGCCGAGAAGAAGGCCGAGGCCGATCTGATCCGCCGCCAGAAGGAATCCGAGGCACGCCGCTACGAGGAAGAGCAGGCCGCTATTGCCCGCATGAAGGCCGCAGAGGCAGAGAAGTACGAGCAGGAGCGTCAGGCCGAGGCCAAGCGCGCCATGGCAGAGGCCGAGGCTTACGCCAAGATGAAGGAGGCCGAGGGTATCCGTGCCGTAGGTCTTGCCGAGGCAGAGGCCATTGAGAAGAAGGCCGAGGCTCAGAAGAAGATGGGCGAGGCCTCCGTGCTGGAGATGTACCTCACCGCCCTTCCCGAGGTGGTCAAGAACGCCGCCGCTCCTCTTGCACAGACCGACAAGATCGTCATGTACGGTGACGGCAACTCCACCAAGCTCCTCCGCGACGTCATGCAGTCCTCCAATCAGGTCATGGAGGGTCTCTCCGAGGCCACAGGTCTGGACGTCAAGAGCATGATCTCCGGCTTCATGGGCGGCAAGGCCGCTGCCATGAGCGACGACAACAAGTAATACTTACCCCGCAGGGTGCTTCCCTGCCCACCCCCTTGCCCGTTTCGGGCAAGGGGGTTTTTCGATAGATAAATTTGGGTTTATCGGGGAGATGGGATTCTGTACTTTTCTTTCCGTGGCGAAAAAAAAGTACCAAAAGAATCGCCACTTAAGGAAAGTACCCGGGTACTTTCCTTAAGAATCCTATCCCCTGTCCGGCGCGCCCTTTTGCCGGGGGGCAAAAAGGCCTTATGCGCCGTCACTTCACGGGTCGCCGGAGGTCCGCA
>JAFXJW010000017.1 GCA_017532045.1 Clostridia bacterium
GTGCCGCAAGGCACATATCGAGTCCCGTAGGGACATATCGACATCTTTTTTCGTCGATATACACCCTTCGGGTGTTCGATATACCGCTGACGCGGTTCGATATGCCGCTGTGCGCCTCGATATGCCCCCTGCGGGGGCGTGGGGGCTTTCAGCCCTATAAACCCCAATTTATTTCTTCAAGCCCAACCGCTCGGCGGCTTCCTCGCGCATCTTATACTTGAGGATCTTGCCGGCGGCGTTCATGGGGAACTTCTCTACGAAATCAATGTAACGGGGCACCTTATGACGAGCCATGTGTTCGAGAATGTACTGCTTCATCTCCTCCACGGTCATGGTCTCACCCTCCTTGAGGATAATACAGGCCATGATCTCCTCGCCGTACTGCCGGTCGGGCACGCCGATGTCACGTCCCGTACCTTGGGATGGGTGTAAATGAACTCCTCGATCTCCTTGGGGTAGATGTTCTCACCGCCGCGGATGATCATGTCCTTGAGACGACCCGTGATCAGGTAGTTACCGTCAGGACGGCGACAGGCCAGATCTCCCGTGTGGAGCCAACCGTCGGCGTCAATGGTCTCGGCGGTAGCAGCGGGCATCTTGTAGTAGCCCTTCATGATGTTGTAGCCACGGGCCACGAACTCGCCGTTCACGCCGTCGGGGCAATCCAGACCCGTCTCGGGGTCGATGATCTTACACTCCACGTTGGCAAAGGCAGAGCCCACGGTCTCGGTGCGCACCTCAATGCCGTCGTAGTAGCTGGACATGGTACAGCCCGGAGCGGCCTCGGTCTGACCGTAGACCGACACGATCTCCCGCATGTTCATCACGTCGGGGCGGGCGGCCTTCTTCATGAGATCGGCAGGGCAGTTCGCGCCCGCCATAATACCGATCCTCATGTGGGAAAAGTCAGTCTTTTCGAAGTCCTCGTGCTGCATCATGGCGATGAACATGGTAGGCACGCCGTTACAGGCGGTGATATGCTCGTTATGGACGCAGGCCAGAGCAGGCTTGGGGGAGAAATAGGGCAGGGGGTACATGGTGGTACCGTGGGTCATGGAGGCAGTCATGGACAGCACCATGCCGAAGCAGTGGAACATAGGCACCTGGATCATCATGCGGTCGGCGGTAGACAGCTCCATGTGATCGCCGATGTACTTACCGTTATTCACCACGTTGTAGTGGGTCAGCATAACGCCCTTGGGGAAGCCCGTGGTACCGGACGTGTACTGCATATTGCAGACATCGTCCTTTTCCACGGCGGCGGCCATGCGGTAAACCTCCTCCACGGGAACCTGAACCGATCTTGCCACGGCCTCGTGCCACTCCATGCAGCCCTTCTGACGGTAGCCTACCGTGATCACGTTACGGAGGAAGGGCAAACGGCGGGCATGAAGGGGTGCGCCGGGACGAAGGGTCTCCAGCTCGGGGCAAAGCTCGGCTACGATCCTACCGTAGTGGCAGTCCTTAGCCCCCTCGGTCATGATGAGCGTATGGGTATCCGACTGGCGGAGCAGGTACTCTACCTCGTGGATCTTGTAGGCGGTATTGACCGTGACCAGCACGGCGCCGAGCTTCACGGTAGCCCAGAAGGCGATGTACCACTGGGGCACGTTGGAAGCCCAAACGGCCACGTGGGTGCCTGCCTTCACGCCCATGGATATCAAAGAGCGGGCAAAGGTGTCCACGTCGTCACGGAACTCGGAGTAGGTGCGAGTGTAGTCCAGAGTGGTGTACTTAAAGGCGTACTGATCAGGGAATTCCTCCACCATGCGATCCAGCACCTGAGAGAAGGTCAGGTCAATGAGCTGATCCTTTTCCCACACGTACTCACCCGTACGGGCGCGGTTGAAGTACAGGGTACGGCGCTTTTTGGAGGGATCGTCGAACTGCTTCATGAAGCTCATGAACTGGGACAGGATGATCTCCATGTCGTCCAGCTCCTCGCACCACTGAGGATCCCATACGAGGGAGATATAGCCGTCATAGTTGACGGATCGGAGAGCCAGCATGATCTCCGAGACGGGGAGCTGTCCCTCACCCGCCAAACAGAACTCCAGGCCGTCATCCGTCTTTTTCGTATCGCAGAAATGGACGTGACGGACGTACGCACCCAGATTCTTGATGATCTGCTCAGGGGTCTCGCCTCCGCCGAAGTTGGCGGCGGACAGTTGCCACAAAGCGCCGAAGCTATCGCTGGCGAAGCGATCCAGCAGATCGCGGAGGGCAGAGGACTTACAGAACAGCCCCGAGGTCTCCATCAGCAGGCAGACCCCTCTGGCCTCGGCCTCGGGGAGGACACGGGCAATGAGAGCGGCCACGTTCCGGGTGGCCTCGGCAGTAGCCTCCTCGGAAACGGCGGCGGTGCGGAGACGGATGTTGGGAATACGGAGATTCCCTGCCACGTCCATGCAATGCAGGATCTCGGCCTCGACCTCGGCGGCGCGGGCGGCGTCGGAGGGGTCGGTGAGGCAGTCGATGCAGGGGACGGTCAGCTTCTTTTCAAACAGACGGCGCAGAGTTGCGGCGGCGGCGTAGTCGTAGAAGGCGCCGTCACGGTCGGTGAACATAGAGCCGTGGATGTTGTGGATCTCCACGCCGGCGTAGCCCAAGGAGGCCGCCATGTCGCAGAATTCGTCGAAGGTATGATTGTGCCACCCTTTGGTGGAGAAAGACAGTTTCATAATTTATTCCTTCCTTATCGGGGAATCAGACGGATTGCTCAAAGACGATCTTGTTGACGGCGCTGAGGTAGGCGCGGATGGAAGCGCCGATGATATCGGTGGAGATACCCGTACCGGCATAGAGCTTACCCTCGGCGCGCAGCTTCACCAGCGCCGAGCCCATGGCTTCCTTGCCCTCGGTAACGGCCTGGATCTGGAAATCGTCCAGCTCAAAATGACAGCCCATGATCTGCTCCAGTGCCACAAAGGCGGCGTCAATGGGGCCGTCGCCCATGGAAATACCCTGAAGAGTCTCCCCCTTCTTATCCAGCACGATCTGAGCGGAGGCAGCAAGGGCATTACCGCCCGAGCTGTTGACCATGTAGCTGACCAGGGTATAGGTGGGGGGCACCTGCATGGCCACACCCGAAATGATGGCCTCCAGTTCCTTAGCTCCCACGTTCTTTTTGGCGGCCACTCGGGTGAACTCGTTGTACACGGCCTCCATATCCTCCTCAGACAGGTCGTAGCCCAGCTTGATTACGGCGGTGGCCACGGCGGTCTTATCGTCCCCTGCGTCCAGAGTAAAGCCATCCTCGGCGGCAGAAGCCACGTTAACGGCAGCGGAGCGATCCATGCCCTTCCCTGCTACGATACGACAGATCTGGCGAAGGATGCGATGATACTCGGTAAGCTGAAGCCCTGCGGAGAAGCCGTAGTGATTGCCGCAGTTGCGGATGATGCCGCAGAAGGCCTCCAGGGGGACGATGCTTCCCTCCACGGCGGTCTTCACGGTGTCAGCCCCGTTACGGACGGCCAGAATGGCGGCGGCAGCGGCCATGGCGTTCCCGTCGTCGCAGGAAACGCCCACGGGGACGGAGACGGTCTCGGTCACGCCCCTTACGAAAGCGGCGAACTCGTCGGGCATGGTCTCCCCCGTGCTGTCACAGACCGTGACGGAGGTAGCCCCCGCCTGAGTGGCGGCAGCCAGCACGGCGGTCAAGAAGGAGGACTCGGCACGAGTGGCGTCCATAGCGCAGAACTCCACGTCGGCGCAGACGTCCTTGGCCTTGGCCACGGTGGCGGATACCCACTCGATCATCTTAGGGGGCTTCTTGTGGGCGATGTACTCCATGCCCACGGGGGACACAGGCGCCTCAATGCGAAGTCTGGGATGCTTGGCCACAGAGATCGCCTGAACGGCCTGCTCAAAGCTCTCGGCGGTCATGCCCACCGACACCGACAGTGTACATGCCCCCGCAAAGGAGGAAGCGGTACGGACGAACAGGATGTCCGTCTTAGGGTTCTCAATAGCGGGAAGCTCAATGACGTCCACCTTCAGCTTCTCCAGCTGACGGCAGATCTCGATCTTTTCCTTAAAGCTAAAGGTACAGCTCTCACGGCACAGGGTACGGTCGGCAATTCTCATGGGGGAATCTCCTTTTCAAATATATTTGAGGCTCTGCCCCAAGCCCCGCATGAAAACCTTTTTGCAAAAAGGTTTTCACGTCTTTCCAAAAAGATTTGGAAAAGCATGGAGCAAAAAAGCATATAGCCAAAATAAAAGCCTCGGATGTACAAAGTACATCCGAGGACGAAATTCATTCGCGGTACCACCTCGGTTATCTCAAAAGAGATCACCTTATAAGAGCCTATCAGCTCCTTTGTCTTGTAACGGGACAAACCGGAGAGACTTACTGCGGATCGGTTGGGCCTCTCTGCTCGGGAATGAGACTTGCTTCACCCTCTGTATCGGCTCGCACCAACCGCCGATTCTCTGAAAGCAGGACAGGCAAAGAATAATTCCTTCATTGCATTTCTGTGATGTGGTGTATTATAACATACTTTTTCCCGTTTGTCAAGGGCTTTTGTGATTTTTTCACGGATTTTTCAGCAAACTAAAATATGACTGACAGGAAAGAGAAAACCACATCAATGGATGCGGTTTTCTCAGTCCCGTTTGGGTCAGTCGATGGGCAGAGTCCAACCGAACTTATCCTCCACCTTACCCCACTGGATGCCCGTGAGGGTGTCGTAGAGGTACTGGGTGACCTCGCCGATCTTGCCACCGTTTACGGTGTACTTCTTGTCCTTATAGCACAGCTCGCCAATGGGGGAGACCACGGCGGCGGTACCCGTGCCCCAAGCCTCCTCCAGAGTGCCGTTCTCCATGGCCTCAGCCAGCTCGTCCACACTGATGAGACGCTCGCTGACCTTGTAGCCCTGAGCACGAAGCACCTCCAAACAGGACATACGGGTGATACCGGGGAGAATGGAGCCCGAGAGCATGGGGGTCACGATCTCGCCATTGATCTTGAACATGACGTTCATGGCGCCCACCTCCTCGATGTACTTGCGGTGGATACCGTCCAGCCACAGAACTTGGGCGTAGCCCTTCTGCTCGGCGCGGTGACCCGCACGGTTGGAGGCGGCGTAGTTACCGCCGCACTTGGTGTAGCCCGTACCGCCCTTGACGGCGCGGACGTCCTCGTCCTCGATCATGATGCCCACGGGGTTGATGCCCTCCTTGTAGTAGCTGCCTACGGGGGAGGCAATGATCATGAAGGTGGTGTGGTGTACGGCATGCACGCCCAGGGTCTCGTCGTTACCGAACATCAGAGGACGGAGGTAGAGAGACGTACCGGGAGCCGAGGGAGTCCAATCCTGCTCCATGTTCACGAAGGCGGTCAGCACCTCCATACCCAGCTCCTCGGGAAGCTCGGGCAGGCACAGACGCTCGGCGGAGCGGTTCAGACGGCGGATGTTCTCAATGGGACGGAAGAGCTGAACCTTACCGTCCTCGCGGCGGTATGCCTTCAGACCCTCGAAGATCTCGGAGCCGTAGTGCAAAACGGTAGCCGCAGGATGGATGGACAGGTTGGCGAAGGGCACGATGCGGGCATCGTACCAGCCCCGCTCGGGCTCGTAGTCCATGAGGAACATATGGTCGGTGAAGACCTTACCAAAGCCCAGCGTAGAAGGATCGGGCTTGACCTTGGGACAGGTGGTCTTGGTGATGGAAATATTCATAACAGTAGTTCCCTTTCATAATCTCAAGATAATTGTCGGGTCAAATATCCGAGTGGGGTAGGGGCCCCACGGGGGTCTCTGATACCCTCACGGGTATCGGATTTCTCCACAAAATCCTTTTTATTAAAGTTTTTTGGAGATTCCAAAGAACCTTTTTGCAAAAAGGTTCTTTGGTGGGGTATGGGGCAACGCCCCATATAATAATCCTTAATAGTTCGCGCCCAGCTCCAGAGCCTTGCGGTTGACCTCCAGCATGTCGGCACGCTTGGCGGAGATGACCTTGGCCAGAGTGGCGTTCACGGTCTCCTCGTCAAACTCGCCCAAAGCGGAGAGGATCTTGCCCACCAGGATCATGTTGCCCAGTGTGGGGAAGCCGTTCTCCCCTGCCAGGCGGGTGGCGGGGATGGCGTAGGCCTTCACGTCGGTGCGATTCAGGGGGCGCTCAATGAGGGAGGAATCGTAGAAGATCATACCGCCCTTCTTGACGGAGGCCTCGTAGCGATCCAGAGAGGGGAGGTTCATGGCCACCAGAACGTCGGGCTTAGCCACGATAGGGGAGCCCACCGCTCCGTCGCTGATGATGATACCGCAGCTGGCGGTACCGCCACGCATCTCAGGGCCGTAGGAGGGGAGCCAGCTTACGTTCTTGCCCTCAGTCAGACCCTTGTAGGCAATGAACTTACCTGCGAACAGAATGCCCTGTCCACCGAAGCCGGAAAAGAGAAATTCCTTGGTACTCATTTAGTTTTCCTCCTTCTCGGCGGCGGCCATAGCCGCAGTTCTGTCCTTATACACACCCAGGGGGTAGTAGGGGATCATCTTGTCGTCGATCCACTTGAGCGCCGCCTGAGGCGTCATGCCCCAGTTGGTGGGACAGGTGGACAGCACCTCAATGAGGGAGAAGCCCTTGCCCTCGACCTGGTTCTGGAACGCCTTCTTGATGGCCTTCTTGGCGTTGCGGATCTGCTTGACGTTATTCACGGTGACGCGCTCCAGGTACTCGGGGCCGTCCAGGGTGGCCAGCATCTCGCAGACGCGGATGGGGAATCCGCACTGCTTTACGTCACGGCCGTAGGGGGAGGTCTGGGTCACCTGACCGGGGAGGGAGGTGGGGGCCATCTGACCGCCCGTCATACCGTAAATGGCGTTGTTGACGAAGATCACGGTGATGTTCTCGTTACGGGCGGCGGCGTGCACCGTCTCGGCCATACCGATGGA
>JAFXJW010000018.1 GCA_017532045.1 Clostridia bacterium
CACCGAGGAGCCCACTGAGGAAACTACCGAGGAGACCACCGAGGAGACCACCGAGGAGACCACCGAGGAAACCACCGAGGAGACCACCGAGGAGACCACCGAGGAAACCACCGAGGAGACCACCGAGGAGACCACCGAGGAAACTACCGAGGAGACCACCGAGGAGACCACTGAGGAGACCACCGAGGAGACCACCGAGGAGACCACCGAGGAGACCACCGAGGAGACCACCGAGGAGACTACCGAGGAGACCACCGAGGAGACCACCGAGGAGACTACCGAGGAGACCATCGAGGAGACTATCGAGGCTCTTCCCGAAAACGATCCTCCCGAGCATGTTGACGATCCTCCTGAATCTACTTAAAAAGCACCTCCCTGCAACGGCTATTCGTTACAGGGAGGTATTTTTATGCAAATTGGACGGGAAGGGAATCCGAGAGGCAAACGGGGGACGCAGGGGCATTCCTTCGGGGGGCGCAGATGGCTATGCGGGTGTGGGTGTCGGACAGACAACCGCTCCACAGCGTGATCCGGGACGGCAGCTTTGTGGTGTCGTAGCGCAGGGGCATGCCCCTCCCCTCCTGCTTGGCGAGAGCCTCCCGTTTCACCCATGTGGCGGTAAAAAAATCAGCGACGAGTCCATCGTTGGCGGTTGCACCGAGGAGGGTCAGCTCTCCCTCCGTGCAATAGCGGTGGATGAGGGGGAGCGCTCGCACAGGGGGGATGGGCTCCTCGATATCCACCCCCACTCGGCCGTCTCCCACCAGGAGAGCCGCCGCTACGTGGGTGTCGGTGTGGGAGAGATTGAAGTCAAGATCCACGGGAGAGCCGTCCTCGTGGGAGAAGTGGGGACGGGCATGCCCGTCTCTCTGCAGAAGAAGGCTTTCGGTGGAGATTCCTGCCTCCGAAAGCAGGGCGGGAAGCAGGGATAGCGCCCCCAGCCGCTGTGCCGTCACGCGGGGAAGCGGGCTACCGCACAAGGCATTCAGATAGGGGAGATTATCCTTGTGGGGGAAAGACTTTTCCAGATGCTCCCGCAGGGTGGGAATATCCTCGGGGGAGGGTGCCTTTCGTACCGTGAGAAAAAGAGGGTAAGCCATCAGTCCAGACCCATCTGGCCCATGAGCTTCTTGTTGAATTCCTCGGCGGTGTTGTAGCCCATCTTCTTCTGACGGTTGTTCATGGCGGCGATCTCCAGAATAATAGCCAGGTTACGGCCGGGCTTGACGGGGATGGTGATGGAGGGGATCTCCAGACCCAGAATGTTGGTGGTCTCCTCGTCCAGACCCAGGCGGTCGTACATCTTGCCCTGCACCCAGGTCTCCAGATTGATGATCAGGTCAATGCGCTCGGTCATCTTGACCGCACCCATACCGAACAGGCGGCGGACGTCCACGATGCCGATACCGCGCAGCTCCACGTAGTGGCGGATGATGTCGGGGGCGGTGCCCACCAGAGTTTTGGAGGATACTCGCTTGATCTCCACGGCGTCGTCGGCGATGAGACGGTGGCCTCGCTTGACCAGCTCAATGGCGGTCTCGGACTTGCCCACGCCGCTGTCGCCCAACAGCAGAAGACCCTCGCCGTAGACCTCCACCAGTACGCCGTGACGGGTGATGCGGGGGCCCAGGTGGTTATTCAGGGAGGCAATCATGGTGGCCATAAGGGGGCTGGTCTTTTCCTGGGAGCGGAGGATGGGCACGCCCACACGGGCGGCGGACTCCAGCATTTCCTCAAATATGGGCGCACCCGTGGAGTAGACCACGGCTACGGGACTCATTTCCATATAATTGGTAATGTTCTTGCGGCGCACCTCAGGAGACAGGGTCTCCATAAAGCGATGCTCGGCGTAACCGATGATCTGGATACGGGTGGCATCAAAGATCTCGTAGAATCCGGCCAGAGCCAGACCGGGGCGGCTGATCTCGGGGGTGGTGATCATAATTTCCTCAAAGTTTTTGGGGGTGTAGACCTTCTCCAAAGAGAACTCCTCGCAGAGCTTGGAGAGGGGAATGGAATAGACCTCTTGCATGGTATGCCTCCTTTTCGGATGTGGCGTCTATATGGTATCACCTTATTATACCATAAAACTCCGAGGAAATAAAGGGGGATTTCACATTTTCTTGCTGTTTTTACAAAAATTTTCGGTATTGGCGTCATGATTTTTTCTCTGTTCAGGCAAGGGCGACTTGACAACCAGCAAAAAATGCGGTATAATATAAAGAAGACTGTTTTTTAAGGAGCCGCCATGGCAACAAAGAATATACTCCCCCCCATCAGCCTTGTCCAGCGCAAGGAATACACCGCCCGCATCCGTGAGTGGAACGATGCCTACGCCGCCGAGACGGGTGCCCGTCGAGGGTGCTTCGTTCTGACCTTTGGATGTCAGCAAAACGAGGCGGATAGCGAAAAGATCGCCGGAATGGCCGAGGAAATGGGCTATGAGATCGTGGCATCCCCCGAGGAGGCTCACCTCATCATGGTCAATACCTGCGCCATCCGTGAACATGCCGAAAAGAAGGCGCTGTCCATCATCGGCCAGTACAAGCACATCCGTGCCAAGAATCCCGAGCTGATCATCGGCGTTTGCGGGTGCATGACCGCCCAGGAGCATCGCCGTGACGAGCTGAAAATGAAGTACCCCTACGTGACCTTCACGCTGGGTACGGCCTCCCTCCATCATTTTCCCAAGGTTTTGTGGGATACTCTGTCCCTGAAGCGTCGCTTCATTACCTCCGAGAGCGAGGAGGATTTCACCAAGACCGTGGCCGAGGGGGCGCCCATTCGCCGTGTGTCGGGCTACCGCGCCTGGGTCTCCATCATGTACGGCTGCAACAATTTCTGCTCCTACTGCATCGTCCCCTACTGCCGGGGACGGGAGCGAAGCCGCGCCAAGGAGGACATCATTCGTGAGGTTCGAGAGCTGGTAGAGGCGGGCTACAAGGAGATCACCCTCCTGGGTCAGAACGTCAACTCCTACGGCAAGGGCACGGATTGCGACTTCGCCGATCTGGTGGCCGAGCTGGATGCCATTGAGGGAGACTGGTGGCTGTCCTTCATGACCTCCCACCCCAAGGATGCCTCCCGCAAGCTCATCGACGTAATGGCCGCAGGGAAGCATATTGCCCGTCGATTCCACCTACCCATGCAGTCGGGTAGCGACAGGGTGCTGAAGGTCATGAACCGCCACTATAACATGGAGAAGTATCTGGACACCGTCACCTATATGCGGGAGAAAATGCCCGACGTGGTGATTACGTCCGATATCATCGTGGGCTTTCCCGGAGAGACCGAGGAGGAGTTTGAGGACACCCTGAGGGCGTTGGAGGCAGTTCGCTTCGATATGCTTTACTCCTTCATCTACTCCCCCCGCAAGGGAACGCCCGCCGCCGAGATGGAGCAGATCCCCGACGTGGTCAAGGGCAGTCGCTTTGACCGCCTGCTGGCCACCCAGAACGCCATTGCCGCCGAGAAGAACAAGCCGCTGGAGGGGAAGCTCCTCCGTGTCCTCTGTGACGGCGAGAGCAAGGGCAATCCCCGGGTGTACAGCGGTCGCACCGAGGGTGGCAAGATCGTCTTCTTTGAGGGAGCTCCCGACATGGTCGGAGGGTTCGTGAACGTTCGCATTGAAAGAACCGAGGCCTTCGCCCTGTGGGGGAAGGTTGAGAAGTAAATGCAAAATGCAAAATGCAAAATGGGGGAGCGATTCCTCCGATAACAATTATAAAAATACAAAACAACAGGAGAAATAACCATGGATACCACCAACAACAAGAACGTATTTGAGCTCGCCATCACGCTGGGAAAGGCTCTCAAGGAGGACGAGCGTCTCGTCCGCATGGAGAATGCCCGCAAGGCCTACGAGGAGGATCCCACCCTCAAGACCCTCATGACCGAGTACGACGTCCAGCAGAAGGCCATCCAGCAGGTGGCCTCCGCCGAGGAGTTTGACGCCCAGCTTCTGGAGTCCATTCAGAACCGTATCAACGAGCTGTACGATCAGATCATGGCCGCCCCCGTGTACGTGGAGCTGCTGGAGGCCCAGGAGGCCGTCAACGAGCTGATGAACGCCGTGAACAACACCATCACCTTTGCCATCACGGGTGAGATGCCCTCGAATTGCACCCACGATTGCTCTACCTGCGGCGGGTGCCACTGAGCGAAGCACGGGGTGCTTCGCAGTGAGATCCCTCGGCTTTGCCGAGGGGGTGAGATCTGCGCAAGACGCAGGTGAAATTTCCGCTTTGCGGAAGTGAAATCTGTCCCTTCGGGACAGGTGGCGGAGCATTTTGCTTCGCAAAATGATTGAAATTGAGAAAGAGGTACACCGCCATGACGCCCATGATGGAGCAGTATTTTGAGATCAAGGAGCAGTATAAGGATTTCCTGCTTTTCTACCGTCTCGGGGATTTCTACGAGATGTTCTTTGACGACGCCGTCACCGCCTCCCGTGTGCTGGAGCTGACTCTGACGGGCAGAGACTGCGGCGAGGCCGAGCGGGCCCCCATGTGCGGCGTCCCCTTCCATGCGGCGGATACCTACATCGGCCGTCTCATTGAGCGGGGCTACAAGGTGGCCATCTGCGAGCAGGTGGAGGATCCCGCCACTGCCAAGGGACTGGTACGCCGTGAGGTCATCCGTGTGGTGACCCCCGGCACGGTCATTGAGTCCACCCTCCTCCCCGAGCAGAAGAACAATTACCTCTGCTCCTTGTATGCCACGGGTAACGAGTACGGCGTTTGCTTTGCCGACGTATCCACCGCTCAGGTCTTTGCCACAGTGCTGGACGGCGCCGAGGCGGATCAGCACCTCATCAACGAGCTGGGCACCTATGCCCCCCGTGAGGTGATCGCCAATCTGGGCAAGTCCCGTTTCCCTCAGGCGGCGGATTTTCTGAACGCCAAGGGGGCGATGCTCTCGGATAACCAGTCCCGTCGATACGATCCCGACGTCTGCCGAGAGCTGGTGGCCGGCCAGTTCGGAGACAATATCCGAGAGGACATCCTCCAGAATCGTGCCATCGTCTGCGCTGTGGGAGGGCTTCTCGATTACTTGATCGAGACCCAAAAGTGGGATATCTCCTACATCAAGGAGCTGCAGGTGTTCAGCGAGGGTCAGTACCTGGAGCTGGACGTGAACACCCGTCGCAATTTGGAGCTGACCGAGACCATGCGCACCAAGGAAAAGAAGGGCTCCCTTCTGTGGGTGCTGGATCGCACCAAGACCTCGGCGGGCGCTCGTATGCTCCGTCAGTGGGTGGAGCATCCCCTCCTGTCCCCCGCCCACATCCTGCGCCGTCAGGGGGCGGTAGAAGAGCTTTTCGGCAACTTTATGAAGAGAGAGGAGATCGGCGAGCTTCTGTCCCACGTGCTGGATCTGGAGCGATTGGTCACCAAGATCGTCTACGGCACAGCCAACGCCAAGGACCTCCGCGCCGTTTCCGCCACCGCCGCCATCTTGCCCGAGCTGAAGCGGCTTTTGGAGGGCTGCACCTCCGAGGAACTGTCCCGCATCTGGCGTGAGCTGGATACCCTTGAGGATATTTGCGCCGAGATCAACAGAGCCATCTGCGAAGAGCCCCCCTTCACCGTCCGTGACGGCGGTATGATCGAGGCGGGCTATGATCCCGAGGTGGACCGTCTCCGCGCCATCATGACCGACGGTCAGGGCTGGGTGGAGCAGGTGGCCGCCGAGGAGAAGGAGCGGACGGGCATCAAGACCCTGAAGGTGGGCTACAACAAGGTCTTCGGCTACTACATCGAGGTTTCCAAGTCCTTTGTGAGCATGGTGCCCGATACATACATACGCAAGCAGACCCTCTCCAACTACGAGCGCTACATCACCCAGGAGCTGAAGGACATGGAGGCTACCATCCTCGGCGCTAAGGACAAGCTGTGCGCTCTGGAGTATGAGCTGTTCAACCAAGTCCGTGATTTCGTGGCGCAGAGGGAAGCCCGTGTGCGTCATACCGCAAGGCTGCTTTCCGAGCTGGACGTGTTCCAATCTCTGGCCTCGGTAGCCTCCCGTTACCAGTATGTCCGTCCCGACATCAACGACAGCGACGTGATCACCGTGAGGGACGGCCGCCATCCCGTGGTGGAGCGGTTCGTAAAGGACAGCTATTTCGTGCCCAACGATGTGATGCTGGACACCCGCGATAACCGCCTTATGCTCATCACGGGCCCTAATATGGCGGGTAAATCTACCTACATGCGTCAGGTGGCGCTCATCGTTCTCATGGCGCAGATCGGATCTTTTGTCCCCGCCGTGGAGGCATCCATCGGCGTGGTGGACAAGATGTTCACCCGTGTGGGGGCGTCCGACGATCTGGCCTCGGGTCAGTCCACCTTCATGCTGGAGATGAACGAGGTGGCCTACATCCTCCGCAACGCCACCAAGAAGAGCCTCATCATCTACGATGAGGTGGGTCGAGGCACCTCCACCTTTGACGGTATGTCCATCGCCCGTGCCATCATGGAATACACCGCCGGCCGCAAGATCGGTGCCAAGACCCTGTTCGCCACCCACTACCATGAGCTGACCAGCATGGAGGGCGCCTACGATGGCATCGTGAACTACCACATCGCCGCCAAAAAGCGGGGTGACTCCATTACCTTCCTCCGCAAGATCGTCCGTGGCTCTACCGACGACAGCTATGGTATCGAGGTGGCCAAGCTGGCGGGACTGCCGAGCGAGGTCATCAAGCGGGCCCGTGAGGTGCTGGCCCACGTGGAGGAGTCCTCCAAGGCGGTTCGTGACGCCGTGGACGCTTCGGGTACGGGTACGAAAAAGCCTGCCACCGACGAGGGCATGATCTCCATGGATGACATCCTGAACCAGCAGCTTATCGAGGAGATCCGACAGGTGGATCTGAATACCCTGTCCCCCTTTGAGTGTATGTCCCTCATGTTTGAGTGGAAGAAGAGATACAGATAAATTGGGGTTTATCGGGGAGATTGATATACGTACTTTTCTCTCCCTGTCGAGAGAAAAGTACCAAAAGAGCGCCACGCAAGGGAGGCCCCCGGGGTGCCTCCCTTACGGAACCCACCACCTGTGAGCGCGACCCCTTCGCCCAGGTCGGGGCGAAGGAGTCTGAATGCGCGGAAGGTCGAGGATACCCGATGGCCCGCACGAACGGCGGAGCGCCGTCCGCGCGGA
>JAFXJW010000019.1 GCA_017532045.1 Clostridia bacterium
CAGTCTCGGCTGCAAGCTCCTCGGCGGGGGCGTCCTCGGTCTCCTCGGCGTGATACACGGTGACCGTCTCGGGCTCGGGGAGGATGTCGGGGGTGTCATCCTCCTCGTCTTCCCAAGGAAGCTCGTCGGGGGTGTTGTCCTCGGCCTCCTCTTCTACGAAAGGCTCGTCGAAGAAGGTGGGGTCGGACTCCTCCGTTTCCTCCTCAAATTCGCTGGTGTCCAGATCACAGGCAGAGGTCTGCACATTCTGTCCCCCGATGGCTAATTGGGCACGAAGCAGGGCGGCCAGATCATCGTCGTCGGCGGTGGGAGAATCGGAGGCAGAGGCCTCCGCAGGGGTGGCGCTCATAGACGCCTTCAGGCGTTCTGCCCAGTCAACGGCGCCATTTGGGTTTTCCTTCTGATCGAACAAGAGATTCCCTCCCTTCAAATTTTCTATGTGATGGTGAGGCATTATGCCTTATGGTGCTGGCGGGCGATCTCGGCCAGAATAACGGATGCGGCGGTAGATACGTTGAAGGAATTCACGTGTCCATACATGGGAATGGACACGATGCCGTCGCAGGTGTCCTTCACCACACGGGACACGCCCTCTCCCTCGCTACCCATGACCAGGGCGCAGGGGCCGGAGAAATTGGTATCGTAGTGGGCAGAGCCTCCCGTCTCGGCGGCGTAGACCCAAATGCCCTCCTTCTGGAGATCCAGAATCGTCTGATGGATGTTGGCCACCTTGGCCACGGCCAGATGCTCCATAGCGCCTGCAGAGGACTTGGCCACCAGGGCGGTGAGTCCCACGGCGCGACGGCGGGGGATGATGAGGCCGTGAGCTCCACAGCCCTCGGCGCAACGGATCAGAGCGCCCAGATTATAGGGGTCGGTGATGCCGTCGGCAATGACGATGAAGGGGGCTTCTCCCCGCTCTGTGGCGATGGCCAGAATATCCTCCACGGAGCAGTAGTCCTTCTGGGCCACCATGGCGATCACCCCCTGATGGGGCACGAATCCTGCCAGGGAATCCAGCTTGGCCTTATCCACCTCCACGATGGGGATGTTCTTCTCCACCGCCTCGGCAACCAGCGCAACAATGGAACCCTCACGGTCGCCACGGCGCACCAAGAGCTTGTCCACGGTGCGGTCGGAGCGGAGCAGCTCACGGACGGCGTTACGGCCGATCACCGTTCCGAGGGCGGCAGCCTCGGAACTACCCTCAGCCTCGGGATCGGGGGTGTTGCCATCTTCCTCGTCACGGTCGGCACGGTCGTACCGCTTCTTTTCAAAGGACTTGTATTCGTCACGGGAACGGTCTCCCCAGGGCTTGTCTCCGTAGGACTTCTTCTCGTAGGGCTTTTTATCGCCGTAGGGCTTTTTATCATAGGGCTTCTTCTCAAATGACTTAGACTCCTTGTAGGGACGATCCCCCTTGGGAGTGAAATTCTTATCGGCGGGGTATTTCTTGACCCCCTTGGTCTCGCTTCCCTTGCCGGGCTTTCCGTTCCGATCGTTGTATGCCATGATGATGCTCCTTTCAAAGCATTGATACGCATTTTTATACAGAATATATTATAACATATTTTTTTAATTTTGTATAGTAGGTTTTCGCCTTTTTTTCGCACAATCCCCCTTTTTTTCGTACGGTATTTGTCTCCCGACCCATCTTTTCGGCCCGAATCCCCCGATCTCCTCCGTCAACCGCAAAAAGCTCGGAGCAGCACTCCGAGCCTCTTTGGTTATTTGATCCTCATAGCGGCCACCCGATCTCCGTCGGGGGTGACGTAAGCCGTCCAATTGGTATGGTAGGTGACGAATCCCGGCTTGGCTCCGGGAACCTTGCGGACGTGTCTGACCAGCAGATAGTCTACGGGGATCTGGGCTCCTCCTGCGGCCTTGGAGTAATGGGCAGCGATGGATGCGGCGTCGGTGAAGTCCTGCGCATCGGGCTCTTCCCCGCCTGTAACCATGACCACGTGGGAGCCGGGGACGCCCTTGGCGTGGAACCAGTAATCGTTTCGGTCGGCCAGCTTATGGGTGATATACTCATTTTGCAAATTGTTCTTGCCACAATACACCAGATAACCGTTGGTGGTTCTGAACTTGGCCACGGCGGGAGCGGGCTGCTTTTTGGGGGCGGCGTAGCCCTTCATGCGGGAGGCATATCCCGAGCGGTACAGCTCGTCTCGGATCTCGGCCAGATCACTTGCGGTCTCGGCACGGGTCAGGGCGTCGAACACGGTGTAGACGTAGGAAAGCTCTGCCTCACCAAGCTCTATTTGCCTTGCCAGCTCTACCTTGGCGTTCCGTGCCTTGGCGTACTTTTTGTAGTATTTCTGGGCGTTGGCCGAGGGGGTCAACCGCTCATCCAGCTCCAGGAGAACCGTGCCGTACTCTCCCTTTTCATCGTCCCACAGCTCATAATCCGTCAGCTCGGCCTGCTTCATACCGCGGGTAAGCTGCCAGAGGTTGGCGGTGATCATGTCGCCGTACTTCTTGTAGGTATCGGCTCTCTCGCAGTCGGAAAGCTCACCCCTTTGGATGTCCAGCTTTTTCTTGATACGGCTCTCGGCATTCGTCAGGAGGCGAAGCACGTCCGCGGCTCGCTGCCGAATACGGGATTCCTTATCACGGGTCTCAAAGTAGGCGTCCAGCATACCGCTTGCCGTTTCGTAGGCGCAGGTCTCTGTGGGAGGCACATACTGGGTCAGAGGGCAGAAGGCGTATTCCACGGCGTTCCCACCGTCGAAGACCATGGTGGGGACAAAGCTCCCTTCCTTGATGCGGGACATGATCCCGTCAAAGCCCCGCCATGCCTCCTCGGGGGTGACGTAGCAGAGAGGGGTATCGGTGTGGCGGGTGGCCAACACGGCCATCTCACGGGCGACCGTAGCCGAAATGCCGCAGAAGCGGGACAGGATGAACTTATCCAGCCCCTTGTCGGGGGACTCGGCGGAAAAAAGAGTTGCGAAGCGGTCAAAATCCACCTCCAGGGGATTGTCCTTGTCCTGGGGCGGGGGTAGCTCGTAGCGCATCCCCGGCAGCACCTGTCTCTGGGACGAGGTGGAGAAATCCACGGTCCTGAGAACGGAAATGATCCTTCCCTCACCGTCGGTAAAAATAAGGTTGGAGTACTTACCCATGATCTCCGCCACGATGCGGCGGGTACAGGCAAAGCCCATTTCATCACGGGTATCAAACTCCAAGGTCACCACTCGCTCAAAGCCCTCCTGACGGACGTCGGCAAGACGGCTACCCGTGAGATGCTTGCGAAGGAGCATGCAAAACATGGGGGCTTGAGCGGGGTTCTCACGGGTCAGCTCGGTGAATCCGATGCGGGGGCCCGTTCCCGTATTGATCAGCAGCCGCTTCCCCCCCTCGGTGGAGCGAAGCTGAAGGATGATCTCATCCCGCTCGGGCTGCATGATCTTTTCAATTCTGCCGCCCAGGGCTTTGGTGCGGATCTCCCGCACCATGCAGGCCAGCATACCGGCATCAAAGGCCATTGTATCGTTTCCTTTCAAAGGGAGTTTTCTTGGGGGTTATTATACCACAGCTTGGAGGAAAAATCAAGGGGGGGACGGGTCAATCGGCTGTCCCGAAAATCGCCTTATCCACCTCCGACAGAGACGGGAAAATGAATGCGGGCTTGTCTTCCTCGGGGAGCTTCAAGGCCTCCTGCAACGTTCCCTCCCCCGTCAGCACGAGGACGGAGGTCACGCCGTTTTTTGTTCCGAGGGCGACATCGGTATAGAGGCGGTCACCGAAAACACAGGTCTTCTCTCGGGGGATTCCCGTGACCCGCTCGATCATCTCCACCACCTCGGGGTAGGGCTTACCGAGGTAGCGGGGGGTGACCCCCGTGGAGGTAGTAATGAGGGCGGCGATGGCACCGCTGTCGGGCATAAAGCCTCTGTCGGTGGGGCAATTAAGGTCGGGGTGCGTACAGAGGTAGGTCGCGCCGCCACGGATGAGGCGGCAGCCGTCGTCCAGCTTTTCGTAGGTCAGCTCGGTATCAAAGCTGGACACCACCACGTCCACGCTGTTTTCCTTTCCCGTGGCGAGACGGATGCCTTCCCCACGGAACTGATCCTCCAGCTGCTTCGTGCCGATGAGGTAGACGGTCTGATTCTTATGGTAGGTATGGAGGTAGGCCGCCGTCACGTCGGCGGAGGACATGATCTCCTTTTCAGTCGGGGAAAATCCCAAGCGGTTGAGCCTGTCCAGATACAGGTTGGTGGAGCGGGAGGCGTTGTTGGTAAAGAACAGCACCCGCTTCCCCGCCGAGCGGAGATTCTCTATGAAGCGGATAGCGAAATCAAAGACGGTCTTGCCCAAATAGATGGTGCCGTCCATGTCGAAAACGTACAGCTCTTTGTCCTTAAGGATTTCTATGGGAGGATTTTGGTAGGTCATGGGGGTGTCCTTCCTATCGTGTACAAAGTACCTATTTCGGCCGCAAAATATGAGTTTTCGCTCAAAAGTACAAAAAAAGTTGAATTTTTCCTTAATATTAGTATAGCATATTCTTGATTTTTTTGCAAGAGTATGCTATAATATTTGTTTGTATGGATAATGGCGAGGAATGGTCGCAAGAAATCAAGCGGCCCTCCCATGGAAAGGAGTTCTTTGGTATGAAGGATAATCAATCTGCGCAGGGCTCTGTAGTTCTGGGCATTGACGTCGGCGGAAGCACCACCAAGATCGTTGGCTTTAAGCTGGGCGAGGACGGCTCCCGCACCCTGATGCCCCCCCTGTTCGTCCGTGCCACCGATCCCATCACCTCCATTTACGGTGCGCTGGGTCGATACACGGCAGAAAACGGGCTGACCCTCTCAGACATCCGTCGGGTCATGACCACGGGTGTCGGCTCTTCCTACCTGTCGGGCCCCATCTACAATTTGGAGTGCCTCTCCGTCCCCGAGTTTTCGGGCGTGGGCCTTGGCGGACTCTACCTTTCGGGTCTTGATGACGCCATTATCGTCAGCATGGGTACGGGTACGGCCCTTGTACATGCCAAAAAAGCCTCCGACGGCACCACCGCCGTTGAGTATCTGGGCGGTACGGGCGTGGGCGGCGGCACTCTTCTGGGTCTGACCAAGAAGATGCTGGGCGTGGACACCATTTCCCACATCGAGCAGCTCTGCGAGGGGGGAGATCTCGGAAAGATCGACCTGACCATCAAGGACATTACCCAGCAAGGTCAGTTCCCCGAAATGAGCATCAACCTCACCGCATCCAACTTCGGCAACCTCAGCGATCTGGCCGACAGCCACGACATTGCTCTGGGCATCGCCAACATGGTGGCTGAGACCATCTTTATGATGTCCATCTTCGCCGCTCGCAGTAAGGGTATCTCGGATATCGTTCTGACGGGCAACCTGACCACCATCGCTCCCATACGTAGCGTCTTTGAAGGACTGGCCTCCCATTTCGGCGTTCGCTTCATCATCCCTGAGAATTCCAGCTTCGGTACCGTCATCGGTGCCGCCCTGTACGAGGGGTAGTTCCCTTTCATGCCTCTCCCTACGGGAGAGGTGACACGCCTTTAGGCGTGACGAAGAGGATAATAGCAAGGAGCGAACGCCCTCTCACCCACCTGCGGCGAGAGCTCTCCCAAGGGGAGAGCCTTAAAACGAAAACAATTATCATACATAAAAAGAAAGGCAAAACCATTATGCAGTGGACAAGTCTGAATGACCTGCGCGAGAAGTATCTCGCATTCTTTGAGTCGAAGGATCACCTTCGTCTCCCCTCCTACCCTCTGGTACCCATCAATGATCCCTCCCTCCTGCTCATCAACTCGGGCATGGCTCCCATGAAGAAGTTTTTCACGGGTGAGGAGATCCCCCCTCGCAACCGTGTTTGCACCTGCCAGAAGTGCATCCGTACCCCCGATCTGGAGCGTGTGGGTCACACCGCCCGTCACGGTACCTTCTTCGAGATGCTGGGTAACTTCTCCTTCGGCGACTACTTCAAGAGCGAGGCCATTCCGTGGGCTTGGGAGTTTCTCACAAAGACTCTGGAGATCCCCGAGAACCTGCTCTGGCCCTCCATCTACGAGAACGACGAGGAGGCATACGAGCTGTGGCTGAACGTGGTGGGCGTTCCCGCCGAGCGCATCGTCCGCATGGGTAAGGCCGACAACTTCTGGGAGCATGGCTCCGGTCCGTGCGGCCCCTGCTCCGAGATCTACTATGACCG
>JAFXJW010000020.1 GCA_017532045.1 Clostridia bacterium
ACGAACATGGGATCGTTGGAGAAGCGGTGATTCTCACGCAGGGTGAGCTTCTCTCCGTCAAAGGAACCGACGATGCCTCTGCCGCTGGACGCGCCGAGGTCGATCGCAAGCATTTTCAGTTCTGCCATAGCTACCTCCGAGTATGTACGATATTATTTGTGCGGAGGGCAAACTTCCCCTCTGCTTACAGTGCTTTTATTATATCACATTCCTCAAAAAATTGTATGAATTTTTTGTTAACATATGTAAGTTCGGGAAGAATAATCCCCTGATTCCTCTCCCCGCTCCCTCCCCCTCCGTCACGATTCTCCCCGAGAGGCATCTCCTCACCCTTTTCCCCCCCGCCGCATACTCTGTAACACGGCGGAAATCCTCTGCGCCGCCGCTTTTTGAGCCCCGAAAGGAGTGACCAAACTATGACCGAATCCTGCCGTTCATCCCCGTCTCCCCGCCACTTTGCGGTGATTGGGGGAGATCTGCGTATGACCCATCTCTGCAAGCGTCTGACCGAGGCGGGCTACACCGTCAGCGCTCTGGGCTGTGGGCTTGACTGTCTACCTGATGCCGAAAGCCGTTCTGCTCCCGAGGGCGAAGGGGCTCTGCGCATCTGCTCCTCCCTGAAAGGCGCGACCGACGGAGCGGAGGCTTTGATCCTTCCCCTCCCCGCCAGCAAGGACGGCGTAACCGTCCACTGCCCCCGTGACCCCACCTGTACCGTAGCCCTCCGTGAGATCGCCGAGCTGATGGCCCGCACGCCAAGGCTACTCCTATTCGGGGGACGGCTTCCAAAGGAATTTATGGATACGGCAGAAAAAAGCGGTGTTGCCAAAGACCGCATCTCCGACTACTACGACAGCGAGGTCCTGCAGCTCCGCAACGCCTATCTGACCGCCGAGGCCGCCCTCATGACCGCCATGGAGCTGACGGATTGCGCCATACGGGGCGTTTCGGTGGGGGTGCTTGGCTACGGGCGCATCGGGAAATTTCTGTCCCGTCTGCTCCATGGGCTGGGGGCGGAGGTAACGGTCTGCGCAAGACGGGAGGAGAGCCTGTTCGAGGCCGCCGCCCAGGGGTGTCATCCTCTGCTCATGACCGAATCAGCCTCCATGGGCGGGCTCTCTCCTCTCTGCCGAGGCCACTCTGTTCTCTTCAATACGATCCCTGCCCGAGTCCTTCCCCGTGACCTGCTGATGGGTCTGGAGAAAAACACCCTGCTCATCGACCTTGCCTCCGCTCCCTTCGGAGTCAGCGATCGGGACGTGCGGGAGGCCACCGCCGAGATCGGACTCCGCTACCTCCGCGCCCCCTCTCTCCCCGGAAGCTACGCGCCGCGGGATGCGGGACGCATCGTAGCCGAGTGTATTCTGGAGGAGCTTTCCCGCAGGGATACTCTTTCGGAGTCAAGCCAAAATGCTTACGAGAACGGAGGAAATAACTCATGATCGGATTTGCCATGTGCGGCTCCTTCTGCACACACGCGGCCTCGGTAGAGGTACTGACGAGGCTCAGGGAGAAGGGCTACGACGTCCTCCCTATCTTCAGCGAGATCACCGCCGCCACCGACACCCGCTTCGGCCGAGCCGACCTGCTCGTCACCCGTGTGGAGACCATCTGCAACCACCCTGCCGTCCGCACCATTCCCGCCGCCGAGCCTCTGGGCCCCGCCACGCCTCTGGATGCTCTGGTCATCTGCCCCTGCACGGGGAACACGTTGGCCAAGCTGGCAAACGGCATCACCGACACCCCCGTTTGCATGGCGGCCAAGGCTCATCTGCGGTCGGATCGACCTCTGCTCATCACGCTGGCCTCCAACGATGCCCTCTCGGCCAATCTCCGCAACATCGGCACGCTTCTCTCTCGCAAGAGTGTGTATTTCACCCCCCTGCGGCAGGACGATCCCGTGAATAAGCCCCACTCTCTGGTGGCGGATTTTTCCCGTGTGCCCGAGGCCTTGGAGGCGGCTCTGCGGGGGGAGCAGCTGAGGCCGCTGTTTCTGCCATAAGAAAAAAGGAGAGCCGATGGCTCTCCTTTTTTCACTTATGATACTTCGACCCCTTGGCGATCTGGTAGCAGCGGTACACCGCCTCGTACAGGATCACCCGCATGAGCTGATGGGGGAAGGTCAGCTCCGACACCGACAGCCGCATCCTGGCGGCGGCCTTGACCTCGGGTGCGAGGCCGTGGGAGGAGCCGATGATGAAGCAAAGAGTGCCGCACTCGGCGGTAACGGCCTCCAGCTTCCTTGACAGATCGGGGGAGGACATCTGCTTCCCCTCCACGCACAGAGCGATGGGCCAGGAGCGGGGCGGGATGGCGGCCAGAATGGCTTTTGCTTCCTCTGACAGTGCTTTTTGGATCTCGGAACCCGAGGGATCGTCGGGAAGCTTGACCTCCTTCAGCTCCACCTCCTCCACACGGCACATGCCCGACAGACGCTTTTTGTACTCCGCGGTGGCTTCTCGGAGGTAGGACTCCTTCAGACTTCCTACGGTGATGAATCGGACGGTTTGAGGCATCATAGGCAGGCCTCCTCGGGGTCTGTGACCGTGGATTTGGGGATCGGGGCATTGGCCTCCCCCACCAGCATGGTGACGGTATCGGGAGCGGCAATGCGCAGGTTGACCGTATGCCCCGCCAGCGCCGAAAACGCCTCGTCATAGGCTATGTCGGGGTGGTTGTTCTCCTCGCTCAGGTGAGCCAGGAGAAGGTTTACCATTCCCTGGTCCGCCAGCTCGGCACAAAGGTCGGCACACTCACGGTTGGACAGGTGCCCCCGCCTACCCCGTATGCGGAGCTTGAGATCGTAGGGGTAGGGGCCATCCATGAGCATATCCACGTCGTGATTGGATTCCAGCACCACTGTCTCGCACCCCATAAGGCCGTCCCGAAGGGTCTCCGAAACGTAACCGATATCGGTGGCATAGCCCACACGGACGACCGAATCCCCGTCAGGGAACTCAAAGCGGTAGCCCACCGAGGCGCGGCTATCGTGGGGAGTCTCAAAGGCGGTGACGGTAACCTCCCCCACACGGGTGATGAAGGGGGCTTTTTCGTACAGGCGGAAGCAACCGCACAGAGCCTCGGGCTGGGTATCACGGTAGCGCAGAGCCGACTTGTACAGGATATGGACAGGAATGGGATACTTCTTGGCAAGCACCTCCAAGGCGGCCACGTGATCGTTGTGATCATGGGTGATGAAGATGGCATCCAGACTGTCGGGCTCTATCCCGATATCCTTCAAGGAGGCGAGTAGGGTGCGGGCGCATTTCCCCGCATCAATGAGGATACGGGCGGTGGGAGTCTCCAGATAAGCGGCGTTCCCTCCCGAGCCCGAATACAGGGTGCAAAGACGATAACTCGGCATGGCGGCTTACCCCTTGAAGAAGTCGGCCAGATAGCTGTCCCACACGAAGAGGTACAACGCCTCGCACATGAACACCACGATGAAGGGGATGATCACGGTCAGCATCCAACGGGATTTCTGCGCCCGTGCCTTTTCATCGGCCAAGAAGCTCTGCTTCTTCTCCTCGCTCCAGTCAGCGGGGAGCATTTCGACGGTGACGTTCTTATTAACGAAGCCGCGATTGTAGACCAGATAGGCAATAAAGGTAACCGCGAATACCACGAAATAGGCGATCATGACCCCGAAGAACAGGTTATCATTATGGGTAGCCTCCCCCACGGCCATACAGCCGTACCAGCCTGCCAGCAAAAGGACGGTCAGGCCAACCGTCGCCCACAGGCGGCGCTTGGTCTCCCGATCCATGGGAGTGGAGGGCTTGGCATCTCGGTTTTTCTGTTGGTCGGGACGGTTACGATTGGGTAAAAACATAAACTTTTCTCAACTTTCGGTTGTTTTTTAAATAATATGTTTGATTTTGCAACAAATCAGGCAATTCTGGCGGCGCCCACGGGGCGGATACGGAGGTCAGCGGTGGCGCCTTTCCCGAATGCGCCGTCCATCAGAGCGGTGAATGCCTCCACTCGCTGGGCGGGCACGTAGGCCTGCACCGTTCCCGCAAAGCCGCCGCCGTGGACACGGAATGCGCCCTTGCCGTCGGCAAAGAAGGTCTCGCACAGGCAGAGCGCCAGAGACAGTCCCTGCTCGGTGACATTCTTGGTGGTGTAGACGTTCTGGAGGTAGCAGAAGGAGGAGCGCCCCGAGGCCGAAACGCCCTTGAAATACGCCTCCAGAGCGGCGTCCCGACAGGCGGTGTCGGTGGCGGCGATGGCGGTCTCCAAAGCGGCCTTCTGGTCGGCTACACGGTCATTCTCGGACAGAAAGTGGAGGGCACGGAGGATAGCACGGTCTCCCACCGTCTTTCGGAGGGTGGGGATGGCGGCGATCACCTGCTCGGCTGTGACCCTGCGAAGGACAGGCTGGCCGAGGTGAGCCGCCACGGCCTTCATCTCGGCGGGGACGGCGGCATAATCATCGGTAAGATCGGCGTGGTTGCCGCCCGTATTAACGATGCAGAGGTGGTAGCCTGCGGCGGTCATGTCAAAGGGCAGAGGCTCAATGACGGGAGCGGCGGGATCAGCAAAGTCAATGGCCACGATGCCGCCCACGGCGCAGGCCACCTGATCCATGAGACCGCAGGGCTTGCCGAAGAAGACGTTCTCGGCGTACTGGGAAATTTTAGCGACGGTCACCTCGTCCACTTGGCCTCGATTGTACAGGTGGGAAAGGATGGTACCCACCATGTCCTCAAAAGCGGCGGAGGAGGACAGGCCCGAGCCCTTGAACACCGTAGACACGGTGCAGGCGTCAAAGCCGCCAACGGCGTAGCCGTGATTCTGAAATCCCTTGCACACGCCGGCGATAAGGGCGGCAGACGTACCGAATCTCGACTCGTCGGGGGTGGTGTAAGCGGAAATCTCTACGGTATCCTCGCCAAATCCCTCGTTCCACATACGGATGACCCCGTCGGGGCGGGGGGCGGCCAGAGCCAGCACGTCCAGGCTGATGGAGGCGGCGATGACTCGTCCCAGATTGTGATCGGTGTGGTTGCCCGACAGCTCACTGCGGCCGGCTACGGTAAAGAGCCCCACCTCACGGTCAGCGCCGTACTTCTCGGCAAAGGTGGCGCAGAGAGCTTTGATCCGCTCTCTTTGAACGGGGGCGCCCCCCGCCGAGCCGAGGGCCTCCAAGGTGGCGTCCAGCTCCCCCGCATCAACGGCGGCGATCAGTGCGGGGAGGGTCATCAGGGGCTTATCGTATATCTTGATGAAAGTCATGGCATGTTCCTTTCAGGGTGAGTTGGCAAGACGCATAAATTCATTTTATTATACCATAGCTTTCGAGAGATTTCAATGGGGAGATGTAAATTTTTCGGGGGGGGACGCAAACCGCCCCCCGACACAACG
This sequence comes from Clostridia bacterium, assembly GCA_017532045.1. Taxonomy (GTDB): domain Bacteria; phylum Bacillota; class Clostridia; order Oscillospirales; family CAG-272; genus CAMEON01. Next base: position 5,368 of record JAFXJW010000020.1, read on the forward strand.
GTCGGGGGGCGTAAGTTTCATTTGGTCAATCAACAACCGTTATGACTTGTGATCCATATCGGGGCGATCAATCCTCGTTGGCCTCCTCGGCGGGCAACGCAACAACGATGCTGGCGGCAAAGGGCTGGGCGGAAACGCTGTCCAGATAACTGACATAGCCAGCGGCAGTATTACCGCCGATCCAACCGGTGAAGCTCGACGTTCCGTCGGTACGGGTAATCTCGATAAGGATCTCGTCTGTGATCACAAGACCGGCGGGGATGTCGACCACGAAATCAGACATATTCTGATGGTTTATCCCGAAGATGGTGCAAAGAGCTGTACCCGAGGTGGTCGTTGCGTAGTCGCCGTTCCACCGGAAAATCTCAACCTTCCAGGTGTTGATACAGCCCTCGGTAATATCCTCAAAGGTAGCCATCTGGTTTACGGTAAACTGTCTCAGGGAGCTGTCTCCAAGATCAAACCGCATACCGCACTTTTGAGCCCCCCCTGTATTGTGGATCAGGAAGCCGGTTTGAGAATTGCCAACGCCGATAAACGGAGACAGAACAACAGTCTCCGTCACCACCTCGGCCGGAGGCTTCATTCTACCGCATTCGGAGCAATACTTACCCATATTGACCTGACCGCAAACGCAACGCCAAGCGCCATCGGGAAGCTCGGGGGCGGGCTCATAGTCCGCTATCCAGCTCTCCGCATACGCATTCGCCTCATCCTCGGAGCGGAACATGCCGGCAAAACAAACGCCAAACTCACGGGTGACCCCGTCAGGCATGGTAAAATCAACACGCATGGCGTGAATGCGCCCCTCGGTCAAGTCGGCCAGATTCACGGGGATGAAGATGTACTCGTCATCACCGATCTCGTAGAAATCGCCGTCGTAGACGGTAAAGCGATAGGAATAACCCTCGGTAGCGCTGGTAATGTCACCGGTGGAATACCACAGCTTCAGATCATCGACCCGGAAATTACGGATCATAATACCGAACACGGGGAAATCCTCCGCATCGTAGGACCAGGCATTCTTGGCGCTCAGGGTGAAATACGCACTCTCGCTGGAGGCAGTGCCCTGCCACGTGTTATCGCCCAGAGTAGAGAAGGTCACGTTTTGGCCCGACTTCAAATTGTAGGTCTCGGGACTCCACAGGATCGCAGGGGTATTTACGGGGACGGTAGAGGGATCGGCAATGGGAGCCACGACCACGTAATTCTTCTCGGGAGTCTTGGAGTCAATGCCGGCGGGCTTAGTGGCGTTTGCGGCTGAGGTGCCGAACTTGGTAATGGTCAGGCCGGCAGAACCGCCGGTAACGGTATCCATCATAGTAATGCCAACGAAGAACTCCCCGTCGGGGCTCAGGCTCTGCAGGAGAGCGGAAGATTTTCCATTGTCAACGTATGCATCCGAGATCACCCGACCGTTGATCTTAATCACGTACGCATAGCCGTTCCAGGTCACCTCAAGAGTGTAGACCTCTCGACCTTGATCGTCCGTAGGAACTGCAACGTTACTGTAGTATTCAGGAGCAAGGAAGGAACCGGTGACACCATTCACCGTATCGTCCGGATACGTCTGGCAACCGATAATATCGCCGGAACCGAAACCCTTGCTGCGGAGCAGGGCGTTCCAGCCGCCGCCGAAGCGAGTCTCGGGAGGGCATACCTTACCGGTAACGCTGCCGTCGGCCTCCACCTTACCGGTGTTCAGAGACACGGAGATCCAGTGGTCAACGTTTTCGCCCTGAGCATTCCAGCCATAGGAATAATCGTCAATGCGGAACTCCAGATACAGACCGTTCTTCAAATTGACGGCCTCTCTGGTGGAAACGGTCACCCAAGGAGCGACGCCGGTCCAGTTGGGCTGGATAACGGTAAAGCCGTCGGCGGTGTAGCTGTAACCGGCCTCGGGCGGATAGACCTCGTCAGGATCGGCATTCGGATCGGTGGGATCGGGATAGTTTGCGGCAGACCGATAGGTAGTCCACTTTCCCCAACCGGTAGTATCCACCGGCGCTTGGGTTTCGGGCTCAGTTCCGGGCTTGATGGTGCCGCACTCGGTGCAGTACTTGCCATTGTTACCCTGTCCGCAGGAACAATACCAATCGTCTGCGGGAGGCTCGGTATCGGGATTCGCGGGCAAGCCGGTGGTCTCTTCGAAAGCCTTCGTAGTCTCCTCGGGGGCCTTCGTAGTCTCCTCGGGAGCCTTCGTAGTCTCCTCGGGGGCCTTCGTAGTCTCTTCGGGGGCCTTCGTAGTCTCCTCGGGGGCCTTCGTAGTCTCCTCGGGGGCCGTCGTAGTCTCCTCGGGGGCTGTCGTAGTCTCCTCAGGGGCCGTCGTAGTCTCCTCGGGGGCTGTCGTAGTCTCCTCAGGGGCCGTCGTAGTCTCCTCGGGAATCGATATGATCTCAGACTCGGATGCGGGTCTGGAGGATCCACATTCAGAGCAGAACTTGCCCGAATTGCTCTGTCCGCAGGAGCAGACCCAGTCACCCTCAAGGGCTTTCGTGGTCTCCGTAGGCTCCGTTGGAGTCTCGGGCGTCTTGTTCAAAGTACAGCCCGTCACAGCCATCGTGCAGAGCAACAATACAGCCAACAGGCTGATGATCAGCTTCCATGTGTTCTTCATCACAGTGTCCTCCATGTAAAGTATTGCTTTTATTATATCACATCGCCTCTGTTTTTTGTTAACAGAAAATTAATGATAAGTGACAGTCCTGTAACAAATTGGTCGTTATGAATGACAGAAGGCTCATCCAATTGACAAATTTCATTCCCTATGCCATAATGCAACCGAGGTCGCCCTCCGGCTTCCCTCTCCGTCTCCCCCCTCGGACAAGCAACCCGACCGCCCCGCCAAGGACTCTTGTACAAAACCAACAAGGACAAGGAAAAATACCCCCGCAATTTAGTTACGGGGATTTCCTGTTTTTTTTCAATATCCTCTTGCAATTTGACAGGAAATGGTGTAGAATATAGAATGGGGTAGGATGAGAGAACATCCATCGTCCCGCCGTATTTCGTAAAAATTATATTCATATAAGGAGACATGATTATGACCCCTACCAACAATAAGTTCGTCCTTGATTGGATCAACGAGATGGCCGCCATGACCCAGCCCGACTCCATCGTCTGGATCGACGGCACGAACGAGCAGGCCGAGGCTCTGCGCGCAGAGGCCTGCGCCACAGGCGAGATCATCAAGCTGAATCAGGAGAAGCTGCCCAACTGTTACCTGCACCGCACCGCCGTTAACGACGTTGCCCGCGTGGAGGGCCGCACCTTCATCTGTACCCCCACCAAGGAGGAGGCCGGCAACATCAACAACTGGATGGATCCCACCGAGATGTACGCCAAGCTGCATAAGCTGTACACAGGCTCTATGAAGGGTCGCACCATGTACGTCATTCCCTACTCCATGGGTGTCGTAGGCTCTGATTTCGCCAAGTACGGCATTGAGCTGACCGACTCCATCTACGTAGTTCTGAACATGCTCATCATGACCCGCGTCGGCAACAACGTGCTGGAGGCTCTGGGGGATTCCGCTGACTACATCAAGGGTCTGCACGCCCGCGCCGACATCGATGAAGAGAACCGCTATATCGTTCACTTCCCTCAGGACAACACCATCATGTCGGTCAACTCCGGCTACGGCGGAAACGTGCTGCTGGGCAAGAAGTGCTTCGCTCTGCGTATCGCCTCCTACCTTGGCCGCAAGGAAGGCTGGATGGCCGAGCATATGCTCATTTTGGGCGTTAAGTATCCTAATGGTGAGAAGAAGTACGTCACCGCCGCTTTCC
>JAFXJW010000021.1 GCA_017532045.1 Clostridia bacterium
AGCGAATCGACGGAATCTTTTCCGTCATTCGTCACAAAAATCCTTCGTATAGGATCAACTATACGTGCGGCTTTTTGTTTAGACTGACGAAAAATCTTCTCGTCGCTCGCCGCACGATGAGTTATTAGAGGTGCCCTATAATTATTCAAGCCCTTCGCATCATCGCGGAGGGCATTTTGCAGCTTCTGAAAAAGGTCAGATTCTTGCCGTACATATTCGACAAAGGCAAGGTCTGTGCCTTATCGTAAGTGCCACCACCGTGGCGATTGCTTTCCGTCGCCCTTTTCCGACGGGTTGCGAAAAAATTCCCTCACCTTCTCCCGCATCCGACATACAATGATAATGGAGACGGGATCCCCCGAATCCACTACTTCATTTTAGGAGGCACACTATGAACAACTGTCTGTGCAACGTCTTCGACAACAACAACTGGATCTGGATCATCCTCATCGTTCTCCTGTTCTCCTGCTGCTGCGGCGGCTGCTGACCCCCCATCCCCCGCTCCCCCCGCTCGGGGGGAGCATTTTTTGCTCCAAGGAGCGAGCTTCGGCGTATTCTTTACAAATTTTCCCGTGAAAAGCACGGAAGACGGTTGCGTTTTCCTTAAAAATGTGCTATAATAATCATGATTTGATTTCAACCACCCCACCACAAAGAAAAGGATCAACCATATGAACACCATTCTTGAATTTTTGAAACCCCTGTGGTCGTTTTTCTCACAGGCGGTTCTGTCCGCATTCCCCGTCCTCAACACCGCCATCGTGATCGGCGCCGGATTTCTGGGCATGCGTTTGCACGGGCGCTTTCGGACAAGCATCCGTGACATCATCATCAGAGCCTTGGGCATTGCCGTCGTCCTTTTCTCCATCAGCGAGCTGTGGAACAGCTTCTTTGTGCTGCAGGAAGGTATGATCGAGACCGAGGGCACTCTGCTGGCCTTCATTTCCCTCCCCGTGGGCTGGCTTATCGGCGAGGCTCTTTCCATTGACCGAGGGCTTGGTAAGTTAGGGCTTTTCCTGCATAGCGTTTTCGAGAAGCCTGATACCTCCGTTCAGGCTAAGAAAACCCAGCTGTCCCCCGAGGAGACCGCCCGCCTCGTCCTGACCCGTGAGGAGCGCGCCACCGGCTTCATCATCGCCACCACCCTCTGTTGCTTCTCCTCCCTCATCTTCACCCGTTTTCTGGAGGGGCGTATCAACGGCGATCCCCTCACCATGGTCATCAAGCTGGCCTTTGATTTCGTGTTGGTCTTCTGGTTGGCGGCCATCTACGGCTCGGGTGTCCCCTTTGCGGGAATCTCCGTACTGATCAGCGAGGGTATTCTGGGAATTTCCTACACCCTGTGGGGCGATTTCTTCACCCCCAAGCTCATAGGTCAGCTTTCCTTGGTGGGCGGTATGATCCTTTTGTTTGGCGGCATCTCCCTGTGCCGCGGTAAGCGCTTCCGCGCCGCCAATCTCATCCCCGCTCTGTTCATTCCCATCCTGTACACCTCCGTCATGGAACGAGTCGACGAGATCACAGAGGAAAGCAAGAGCAAAAAGTAACCGTGATATTCTGCGGATACTCCGGGGAGTATCCGCAAGCTATATAACCGATTTCCGTATTTTATAACCGTTTAGGAGGCAAAAAACATGGCAAAGGGTAAACATTCCTACACAAAACAACGCAAGGCCGAGCAAGCAGAGCTGACTCGGCGCAAAAAGGAAAGCCTTTGGAGCAAGATCAAATCCCTGCCCAAGCGCTACTTCATCGACGCCATGGGCGCCATGGCACTGGGCCTTTTCGCTTCCCTGCTCATCGGCACCATATTTGACACCTTGGGAAACTACATACCCTGGGACTTCCTCAAAACCATCGCCACATATGCCAAGAGCGCCACGGGCATGGCCATCGGCGTGGCCATCGCCTACAAGCTGGGGGCGCATCCTCTGGTGATCTTCTCCTGCGCCGGTGTGGGTGCGCTGGGCAACGCCATGGGCGCGGTCATCTATGACAACGCCCTGATCCAATGGGCGGCCACCGCCGCCGACGGCGAGGCAGGTCACATCTTCTACAGCGCAGGCCCTGCGGGGGCGTTCTTCGCCGTCATCATCGCCGCCGAGGTGGGTATGCTGGTCTCCAAAAAGACCCCCGTGGACATTCTCGTAACCCCCGTAGTCACCCTGCTGGCAGGCTTTGCGGGCGCATGGCTCTTCTGCCCGCTCGTGTCCTACGCCATGTATTTCCTTGGTATCTTCATCGCCTCCACCACCACCCTATACCCCCTGTTCATGGGTATCATCGTATCGGTAGTCGTGGGCGTGATCCTGACCCTGCCTATTTCCAGCGCGGCCATCTGCGCCATGATCTTCTCCCCTGCCGCCGTTGCGGTAGCCACCGCCAACGGCACGCTTGAAGGACTCCTGTTGGCAGGCGGTGCCGCCGTGGCAGGCTGCTCTGCCCAGATGGTGGGCTTTGCGGTCTCCAGCTTCCGAGAGAACAAGTGGGGCGGGCTGGTCTCCCAGGGACTGGGCACCTCCATGCTCCAAATGGGCAACATCTGCCGTCGTCCGCAGATCTGGATTCCCCCGACCCTGGCCGCCGCCATCGTGGGCCCTCTGTCCACCATGGTCTTCAAGCTGGAATGCACCGGCGTGGCCGCCGGCATGGGTACTTGCGGTATGGTGGGCCCGATTGGCGTGATCTCCTCCACCGAGCATTCCCCCATGATGTGGATTGGTCTGGCCGTCTGCTGTATCGTCGCTCCCGCCGTCCTCTCCCTTGTGTTCTCCGAGATCATGCGGAAGCTGGGATGGATTCAATACGGAGATATGAAACTGGATGCATAATCCTACATAAGAAAAAGCCTGCTCCGAAAAGGAGCAGGCTTCCTTTTATATCCTTTACATACCCATGGAGGCTCTTTCCCGTGCGGCCCCCTCGGTCATAGCGGTGCCGACGGAGTAGCCTGCACGGAAGGCCGCCAGCTCGGAGGCCTCGGACAGATTCATTTCCACCGTTTCCAGCTTATGGAGGAGTTCTCGGGTCTCTTCGTCGGTGATGCGACCGTCCAGCTCTCTGCGGAGCTTAGTCCATTCCTCGATCAGCTTTTTGTTTTCGGGATCACGGAACATGAACTGCTCCGAGGGGCGGAGATTTCCGTGCCACAGAGCGGAAAGTACAGACTTCATAAGATTTGCCTCCTTCATAGTCAGTCATTTGGAGCGCAAATAAAAAGTGCGCCCCATTAAGAGACGCACGAAAAATGTCTCTCTCAATGTTGCGACACATTTTCCACTATATGACAAGGGGAGAGAGTACATTTTTACCTATAGTACTCCCTTGTTAGTGGAAATATTTAAATGTGTCGCACCTATATTGTATCACACTTCCCGATAAATGTCAAGAGATTCCATGAATAAAATTGTCGGCAGCGAAGGGCATAAGCTCGATTATAGACCTTTTTTCAAAGTTGAGTTTGTCGGGGAGATGAATATGTGTACTTTTCTCTCCCTGTCGAGAGAAAAGTAACAAAAGAGCGCCACGCAAGGGCACAAGAGATTCTTGCATCAGTAGTAA
>JAFXJW010000022.1 GCA_017532045.1 Clostridia bacterium
AGCGAATCGACGGAATCTTTTCCGTCATTCGTCACAAAAATCCTTCGTATAGGATCAACTATACGTGCGGCTTTTTGTTTAGACTGACGAAAAATCTTCTCGTCGCTCGCCGCACGATGAGTTATTAGAGGTGCCCTATAAATAATTCTAACACCTGCAAATTCCCGAAAAATCATTGACAACAGACGTGTTGTATGGTACAATAATATATTACAGAAAATCTTGCTCATGGATGCCGCCGAGGGCAGAAAGGAGGAGCTTTATGACCGAATGGGATCAGAAAAAGACGGCCGAGGCGTCGGATTCCGCCCGCAAACGGGAGATGGATGAATTTTGGGACGTGGAGAAGCTCCTGCCTGCCCGTCCCGCCCGCCGTGTCCCTCCCCCTCGCCGTGAGACCCCCTCGGCGGTGGAGGTGGAGCTGTCTCCCCGCAGGGATGCGCCCCGAGGGGAGGATTCCCCTGCGGAAAATCCCCCTGTAGGGGGAGCAAGACCCGTGGCCGCCAGTCCCTTGACGGTTACGGGGGCTTCCGTTAGGGCGGCCGCAGGTCAGTCCTCCGAGGCCACCCACTACGTCCCGCCCCACAAGAAGAACGAGACGAGTCACCTCCCTTTGGTAGAGTACACCCCGGTTGGCGTTCTTCTCCACCGTGTGCGGGTCTACGATTGGCAGGCGGGGTACCATTACTTTGACGGATTCGTGGAGGAGGCGCTGCGCTTCGATGCCAAAAAGCCTCCGAAAACCGCCGAAAAAGCCTCCTTTTTCTCCTATTTCCCCCAGTACAGCCAGCTTTCCCCCCGTGCTGAGGCCTGGTATCTCTACTGGCGGGAGTACGTGCGGCAGGGTCAGTACCCCGATACCGACTACGCCTATATCCTGCTCTACCTCTTTGAACTCATCAATCTCCCCGTGGCCACCCCCGCCGAGGGACGGGCTCGCCGTGATGCTATGGCCAAGGTGTGGATGGCCTACCGCAAGGCGCACCCCCAGCTGGATCACTACATGTGCGAGTGGCTCTGCGACTACTGCCTCATCCATGAGCTGACCGCCCCCGTGGACCTGCTCTCTCCCGCATTGGACGCCATCATCGGGGAGGCTCGCCTCAAGGAGTTCTACCTCTCCGCCGCCGTCAGGTTGCCCGAGGGGGAGGGACAGGCCGCCGCAGACACCGCCATGGCTACGGCGGGTATCCTCATGCGGCATTGCTGTCAGTACGATTACCGTAAGAGCAAATTTGCCCAAGGAGAGCATAAAAAGCTCTTTGATACCACCATTCCCGCCGCCGTGGCTCATATTTTGCCCCTGCTTTTGGGCGGCGGGAGTCACGGCAGACCCGCCGTGACCATGCTGGATTCCACCGTCACCCGTGACGCCTTTGTGGGGGCGCTCTGCTCCTACCGCAACAAGCGCCGCATCGAGGTGGAGTACACCTCCTTCTCCCGCTCCCATGAGCTTCGCTTTCTGATGGGGGACATGGTCAAGCACGTGGAGAATCGCCTGCGGAGCTGGATCGGCGTGCGCTCCCGCCTGTCGGTCATGGCTCTCCCCATCCCCCTGCGGGATGCGCTGGATGCCTACCTCGCACCGCTGGAGCCGACCAAGGTCGCCGCTCCCGTCAAGAAAAAGGAGGTGGAGCGCCCTGCCTACGAGGCTCTGTACGATCTGCCTCGGAAGACTTTGTCGGCTAGGGATGCCGCCGCCATTGAAGCGGAGTCCTGGGAGACCACCCGCATTCTTGTGGAGGCCTTTGGGGACACGCAGGGTGCGAATGATGTTGCCGCTGAGGCGGCAAATGAAGTCGCGCAGAGCGCAAGTGATGTGCCCCTGCGGGGCAATGATGATGCGCCTGCGACGCAAACGGAGGAGAACGGTGGGAACGGGGAGCGTGGAAATATCCTGCCCCTTGCCCCTTACGCCCCTTTTATCAAGGCCGCTCTGGAGGGGGACGCCGCTGCCCTGCGTGCCGCCGCCCGAGGACTTGGCAAGATGCCCGACGCCTTGGCCGACGAGATCAACGCCATCACTGCCGACGGGGAGATCGGGGACATTATTCTGGAGGAGGACGGTATGGGAGGCTATACCGTCATCGAGGACTACCGCAGACAGGTTGCGGACTTACTGTGTATGTAACGGAGTGAAGTGAAAACATGGAAAATACCAATCAGAATCAAGTAAAAGTCCCTCGCCGTGTGCTGGGGTCTCTGCTGGCGTCGGTGTCAGCAGGGGTGGTGCCCCGTGCAGGGGCGCCCTACATCGCCATTGGCCGTAAGGACGAGATTTCGGCTCTCCTGTCGGATCTGGAGCAGATCGACGGGGGTGGCGGCTCTATGCGCTTCCTCATTGGCCGCTACGGCAGCGGTAAGAGCTTTCTCATCCAACTCATCCGAGGCTACGCCCTGGAGCGGGATTTCATCACCGCCGACGCCGACCTGTCCCCCGAGCGCCGTCTCTACGGCAGCGGAGGCTCGGGCGTGGCTACCTATCGGGAGCTGATGAAGAATCTGGCCTCCAAGGCCTCCCCCGACGGCGGGGCGCTTCCCAAGCTCATCGCTCGCTGGATCAGTATGATGCAGGACGAGCTGATCTCCGAGGGCGTGTCCCCCGATGATCCCCGCTTTGATCATTTCATGACCCGCAAGGTCAGTGACACCATGCGGGAGCTGGAGTTTTTGGTGGGCGGCTTTGATTTTGCCCGTGTCATTACCACTTACTACAAGGCCTACCGTGAGGACGGGGAGACTGCACGTCTGCGTATGTCTGCCTGCTTGCGTTGGCTCAGAGGCGAGTATGCCACCAAGACCGAAGCCCGAGGCGAGCTGGGTATCCCTGTGTCGGTGATCATCGACGACGACAACTGGTACGATTTCCTCAAGCTGTGGGCGGCGTTGGTGAAGAAGATGGGCTACCGAGGTCTGCTCGTGTTCATCGACGAGTGCGTGAATCTCTACAAGATCGTCCACCGTGTGAGCCGTGAGAACAACTACGAGAAGATCCTTTCCATGTTCAACGATACCCTTCAGGGGCGTGCCCCCGGCTTGGGCATCGTGTTCGGCGGTACCCCCCAGTTCTTGGAGGACACCCGCAGGGGGCTGTTCTCCTACGAGGCCCTTCGCTCCCGTCTCTGCGACAGCTGTTTTGCCTTGGAGGGGTTCAAGAATCTCATAGGCCCCGTGATCCGTCTTCGCCGCCTGGCCGATGACGAGCTTTTGGCCTTGATCCGCCGTGTGACGGCCCTGTACGCCCAGTTCTACGGGTGGGACTGTCGCATCACCGATGCCCAGCAGGTGGCCTTTTTGAACCTGTGCCTCTCCCGTGCGGGGGCGGACAGCATGATCACCCCCCGTGAGATGCTTCGTGACTACATGACGGTTTTGAATATCCTCATGCAGAACCCCGAGGCTACCTTTGAGCAGGTGGTTGGCTCTGCCGTGACCCTGAGGCATGAGGATACCGATCCCGACGGTGCCTGGACACCCACCGCCGCCGAGCGGCCTACGGGGCAGGGAAGCACGTCCCTCCCCGCCACCGAGCAAAGAAAATTCAACCCCGAGGATCTGGATTTCTAACGGACAGGAAAATTGCAGTTTGTAGGGCTCTGCCCTACACCCGCTTAAGGGACTTTTGCAAAAGTCCCTTAAGAATCCCCAAAACCTTTAAAGCATTGGTATGTAATAATTTTTGAAGGTTCTTGGGATTCTTAAACCCTTCTTGCAAGAAGGGTTTAAGTGGGGTGCTGGGGTGAAACCCCGGCCCGATAAACCTAAATTTGAATAGAAACTTTTCTCTGCTTGACAAAAAACATTGTATCCTGTATAATAAAAGAAGATACCATCACCGCCCGAGGGCGGGAAAGGAAACGCCATGATACACAACGCACCCCTGGCCGATGCTCTGCGCCCCAAGACTTTGGACGACATTGTGGGGCAGACTCACCTCTTTGGTAAAAACGGGGTCATCCGTCGCATGGTGGAGTCGGGACGCCTGACCAATATGATCTTTTTCGGCCCTCCCGGCACGGGAAAGACCACCGCCGCATCCGTGATTGCGGCGCAATCGGGGATGGAGTTCCATAAGCTTAACGCCACCACCGCCTCCTTGCAGGACGTCAAGGATATTTTGGCCCAGACCGAGGGGATGTTCGGGGCGAAGGGGATCCTCCTCTACTTGGACGAGATCCAGTACTTCAACCGTAAGCAGCAGCAGTCCCTTCTGGAATATATGGAGGATGGGCGTATCACCCTCATCGCCTCCACCACCGAGAACCCCCATTTCTACGTTTATAACGCTATTATTTCCCGCTCCTCCCTGTTCGAGTTCAAGCCCGTTCCCCCCACCGAGTGCCTGAAGATGCTCCGCCGTGCGCTGGATCAGCTCAATGCACAGGGCGGCACGACCACCACTATGTCGGACAAGGTGGGACTGGCTCTGGCCGAGGGCGCAGGGGGCGACGTCCGCCGCGCCGTGGGACTTCTGGAGAACGCCTACTTCTGCGCGGGCTTTGAGGAGGGGGCGGAGATCACCTCCGAGCACGTGGCCGCCTTCAGCGCAGGGGTGGGCAACTTCAACGAGGATACCCACTACGACCTTTTGGGTTGCCTGCAAAAGTCCATCCGTGGCTCCGACCCCGACGCTACCGCCTTCTACGTAGCCAAGATGCTGGCCACGGGGGATATGTTCCCCCTCATGCGCCGCCTGCAGGTCATCGCCTCCGAGGATATCGGGCTGGCCTATCCCCAGGCCGCCGCCATCGTCCGTGCCTGCTGTGAGTCGGCTCGGGAGCTGGGCATGCCCGAGGCGCAGATCCCTCTCATCCATGCCGCCATGCTCCTGGCCACCTCTCCCAAGTCCAACTCCGCCTACGCGGCCCTCCACGCCGCTATGACCGACGTAGAGGCAGGTCGGGGCGTGAACATACCCACCCACCTCCAAAGCCCCCTGTTCAAGGGCTACAAGTACCCCCACGAGTACCCCAATCACTACGTAGAGCAGCAGTACCTTCCCGACGATCTGGTTGGCCGCCGCTACTACGAGCCCTGTCCCAACAAGACTGAGCAGGCCGCCGCAGCCTACTGGGAGACCATCAAGAAGAAAAAATAAGCAATCAAAAAGCCTCCGAAAGAACGGTTCTCCGTTTCCTTTGGAGGCTTTTCTGCGATTGGTTATTTCTTGCTCCGCATAAACACTCGAGCGATCCACGTCCGATGCACCTTCATGGCGCCCGTGGGGCAGAACTCCTGACAGCAGAAGCAACGGATGCAGGCCTCACGGTCAATGACCGCCTTTTTATCCTTCATGGTGATGGCCTTGGCGGGGCAGATCTCGGCGCATTTGCGGCATCCCACGCACTCGCTTTTCGTAAGCTGAGGGCGGGAGGACAGGAGCTTGCCCAAGATCTTGCTGACCAGCTTGCCCTTGGAGGCGAATAGGTGGCCGTGGCGCACCGCCACGTGCCGGAAATCCTTGAGGGCAAAATCCTCGGCTGTCTTTTTCTCACCGTCGATTCCTACTGTGATCAGCTCCACCTCGTCGGGGAGCAGTCCCCGCTTACGGGCGGCCGAGAGGGTGGGGACGGCGTCCTCGGAAAGACCAATGAGTTGGCAACAGATCGCATCCACCGCGTGGGGGGATCTGGATGCCAGCAAAAGACCGATGTGGCGGGGAGAGCCCTGGGTGGGGCCGTTGCCCTCCATGCCCTCCACGGCATCCACAAGGCAGAGCTTGACCTTATCGGCGAAATAGTCGTTGATGTCCACCAGCATGTGGGCAAAATCCGTCATGTTGGGGAAGCGGAAGTGGTACTCGGGCTTCATGGTGCCGGGGATCACGCCGAAGAGGTTCTTGGCCGCCGCCGACATACCCATCATGCCGTGGGATTTCAGCTTGCAGAAGTCAATGATGGCGTCGCAGGAGTCCAGCCACGAGGTGTAGGTGAAGCTCTTCAGCACCCGCGCCTCGGGGAAGGCGGTGTCCACCGTTCCCAGATCACGGTTCAGCTCAGCTCCCACCGCTTCGCAGGCAGAAAGTCCCGCCGCACGGTAGACCTGACCCACAAAGGCGGAGGTGTACACCCCTCCGGGAGAGTCCCCGATGATGACACGCGCTCCGCGGGAGCGCAGCATGGCCGTCAGGGCGCAGAGCAGGGAAGGATGGGTGGTGGCGCATTTCTCGGGCTTCATGGCGGAGACCAGATTGGCCTTGATGCCCACCGTCATGCCGGGGACGACCCAGTCCAGCCCTCCGATGGGGGACAGTACCGCCTCCAGAGCGGCCTTCACGGTGGTATCGGCATAATTCGCGCAGGGGGCAAGGGTAACGGGACTTTGCGGGTCAAAATTGCAGTGGCTCATGGTAGGCCTCCGTGCGTTAATTTGGGCTTGTGGGGGCGCTGCCCCCACCCCCCGCAAGGCCCTTTTGAGAAAAGGGCCTTGACCCCAAAACCTTTTAAAGCATTGTTGTTTAAGGGTTTTTGGGATTCCTAAACCCTTTCTGCAAAAAGGGTTTAGGTGGGGTGCAGGGGCAAAGCCCCTGCTCTATAAATACCAATTTGAAGATGAAGGTTAAAACAAGACCCGCCTGCCGCCCGATTGTAACGGGGGACAGGCGGGTTGATCACTGCATATTAGTCAGCGATGTAGGGCAGCAGAGCGACGTTACGAGCGCGCTTGATAGCGATCTGTACCTCTCTCTGGTGCTTAGCGCAGGTACCGGTCATACGGCGGGGCAGGATCTTGCCGCGCTCGCTGATGAACTTGCGGAGCTTGTTGGAATCCTTGTAGTCGATAAAAGCGACCTTGTCTGCACAGAAGATGCAGACCTTCTTTCTCTTGCCGCGCACGAAGGGGCGGGCAGGACGAGCATTGGTATTCTCAGTCATTTTCGTATCCTCCAATAAATTTTGTGGTGACAACGGAGTCTGCTATCAGAAGGGCAGATCGTCGTCGGTCTTGATCTCCTCGAACTTGGGAGCGTTGCCCTGTGCGGGAGAAGAATAGGCGGGAGCCGAGTAGGCATCGGTAGCGCCGTAGGTGGACTGACCCTCCTGACTGCTACGGCTCTCCACGAAGTTGGCTTCCTCTGCGATGATGTCGGTCACGTAACGCTTCTGACCGTTCTGATCGGTCCAGGAGCGGTTCTGAATGCTACCGCAAATGCAGATGGCCGAGCCCTTGCGGAAATACTTTGCGATGAACTCTGCGGTGTTTCTCCACGCGGTGATGCGGAAGAAGTCGGCCTCGGGCTGTTGGTTTTGGCCGTCGCGGGAACCGAAACGGCGATTGACAGCCAGGCTGAAGGTTACCAGAGAGACGCCGCTGGGGGTCTGCTTCAATTCGGGATCGGCGGTGATGCGGCCGGCCAGAATGACCTTGTTCAGATTAAGAGACATGGTATAACCTCCTTAGATTTTGATAATACGCAGGGTGGATTACTCAGCGTCGGTTGCGGGAGCGGTCTCCTCGGCGGGAGCCTCGGTGGCGACGGGAGCGGTCTCCTCGGCGGGAGCCTCGGTGGCAACGGGAGCGGTCTCCTCGGCGGGAGCCTCGGTGGCAGCGGGAGCGGTCTCCTGAGCAGCCTTGACAGCAGGCTCGCTTTCCAGACGAATGATCATGGAACGCAGGATAGACTCGTCGATGTTGGCAAGACGCTCGAACTCAGCAGGGAACTCGGGGTTTGCCTTGAAGGTTACGACAACGTAGTAGCCCTCGGGCTTGTCGTTGATGGGGTATGCCAGGCGGCGCTTGCCCCACTCGTTGACCTCGTACACAGTCTCGGAGTTTGCGTTGATCAGACCAACGAACTTCTCGACAGAGGCCTTGACAGCGTCCTCACCGCCGGTAACGTCGACGATGAACATGCTCTCATAAAAATTCTTGATGATCTCCATGTTTAATACCTCCTTATGGACATCAGACCGCATCCTATGGAATTTGATGCGGTAAGGAGACGGACGCGCGTTGGCAGTCCGTACCAAGACAGTATTATATCATAAAACTCCCGTGTTGTCAAGGCTTTTTCGAAAAAAATACCTGTGAGGACTTGTCAAAAACACCTTGTCAAGGATAGGCTTTTGTGTTATAATATACAAAAAAGAGGGATGTAAGCCCTGCTGGGCCTCATCCCGAAAGGAGTATTCCATGCTACAGATCGGTATGACCGCCCCTGATTTTACCCTGTCCGACAAGGACGGGAAATCCGTTTCTCTCTCTGATTTCCGCGGGCGGCGGGTGGTTCTTTACTTCTACCCCAAGGACAATACCCCCGGCTGTACCCGTCAGGCCTGCGCCTTTGCGGGCAGGCTTGCTGAGTTTGAGCGCCGGGGTATCGCCGTCGTGGGCATTAGTAAGGACAGTGTGGCGTCTCATCAAAAATTTGCCCAAAAGTACAATTTGCCCTTCGTTCTTCTTTCCGACCCCGACAGGGTAGCCATTGAGGCCTACGGCGTTTGGCAGGAGAAGAAAATGGCGGGAAAGGTAGGTATGGGGGTGATTCGTACCACCTTCATCATTGACGAGAACGGCATTATCGCCGCCGTGATGCCCAAGGTAAAACCCGATACAAATGCAGAGGAAGTTTTGGCTCTCCTCTGATCTACCGATAAATTGGGATTTATAGGGCTGAAAGCCCTCGCGCCCCCGCAGGGGGCATATCGAGGCGCACAGCGGCATATCGAACCGCGTCAGCGGTATATCGAACACCCGAAGGGTGTATATCGACGAAAAAAGATGTCGATATGTCCC
>JAFXJW010000023.1 GCA_017532045.1 Clostridia bacterium
ACAGCGAATCGACGGAATCTTTTCCGTCATTCGTCACAAAAATCCTTCGTATAGGATCAACTATACGTGCGGCTTTTTGTTTAGACTGACGAAAAATCTTCTCGTCGCTCGCCGCACGATGAGTTATTAGAGGTGCCCTACAGGTATTGAATAATTTCCCGAATGTCCGAGATGACGGGGTAGCCTGCGCTCGCAAGGCGGGAGCGGGATTGATGCCCGCCACAGTACAGCACGCAATCTGCCCCCACAGCCGCCGCAACGGCGGCGTCATGGAGCGTATCCCCCACGAACAGGGGACGAGCGTCGGGATTACGCTCCTTCCACTCCAGAGCCCGAGCCTTCTTGCTCCGTGCGTGGATGTTGTCAAGGCCTATGATCTCGTCAAACTCCCCGCAGATCCCCAACCGTTCCAATTGCGCCGTCAGCATATCCTGCTCCGTGGCCGAGAGAATAATCTGGGAGGTATCCGTAGCTCTCACGAAGGAAACCGCCTCCGCCACCCCGTCCATCAAGGGGCAGGAGGACTCGCCCTCCATATACATGGCCACCCACTCGGGGGCAAGGACGGTATCGTAATCCTCCTTCTCGAAATCAAATCCTAAGCGGCGGTAGTATTCGTCAATGGGAAAATCAAAAACCTCCCGATAGGACTCCAGCGACGCAAAGGTGGGCAGATTGCGGGCGGCCAGCATGATATTGGTGCAACGAATGGCCAGATCAATGTCCTGCAATATGGTTCCGTTGAAATCCCAAATCAGATGGGTATGCTTGAGGGTCATGTCGTTTCCTTCCTTACGTAATATATAGACGCGCATTGATAGGAAAAGAGCGGTCTGAAGGACCGCTCTTTTTTATGCAACCGATGGTATATCGGCGTTGCTTGGATCAGTCCTCTACGGAAGGCGTGTACAAATAACCGTAGGTGGTCAGCCAAGTGTAGTACACAGCGTAGGGGGAGTTGCCCGACTTATCATTGGCGGTATCGGGATCATACAAGGAATTGATCGCCTTTTCCAGCTTCTCATTGGGCGTCTTGATGGGATCGTGCTGGACGATCAGACCGTCAGTAGCATCGCTCATGAGGCTCATGAGGTCGTCCTTGTTGCTGCATTCCTCGATCTGAGCCAAGGTCTCGGCATTCAGACGCTTGATCTCATCGATCAGCACCGTATCAATGGAATAGTCGCTGTCAGCGATCGCCTGATTGAAATCAAAGCCCAGCAGGGGATTGATCAGGGAATCGTTGTTCTGCAGCTTGGCATAGGTCCATGCATCCACGCCCATCTCCTCGGTGGGAGAGGCGATGAAGCAGTTACCGGTCTTTTCGATATCCATACTGTAGATACCGTACTTCGCATCGTGAAGGAGCTTAACGGTTCCGTTCTCGTTGAACTCGTAGTGCTGACCCTGAATACCGTACTGGAGCAGGTTGCGAAGCTCCTGATTGGTGTTGAGATAGGTGATGACCTCCATGGAGCGAGCCAGATACTTACTGTTGGAGTAGACAGCAAACATATTGCCGTACAGCTCCTCCTCGGTAGCTTCGGGATACTCGGCAACGACCACGTAATACTCACGGCCGTCCTCGCCGACGTACACACCGTTCTTCTCATAGTCCTGCTTGACACGGGAGTCGCCCTTCATGAAGGAAACGGCAGCCCGCTGTCCCTCCTTGACCTCTCCGTAGAACTCCTGATACTCATAGTTCTTCAGAGCGGCGAAGAGCTGGTGGTATTCGGCATCCGTGAACAGGGTGTTAAAGCCCAGATTGACCGAGCCACGGGTGCGGCTGGCGGCATCCTTCATCATGGCGCCCAGAATGGAGAACTCGGCATCCTCATCATAGGAGTAGTAATACGTGGGAAGCACGTTGGCGTCCTTATCGATTTTGGTGTCGCCACCGATCACAACGCGCTTGTCGTTCTCCTCGGTTACGGCATTGCCGTCCTCATCCACGAGGTAGAGAGCGCCCTTGGCATCGGCGGAATACTCGTACTTATTCTTCTTCTCGTCATAGAGCCAACCGGACTCGGCATCGATCTCATAACGATAGTTCAAGGGGTTACCCTCTTCATCCACGAACTGACCCTTGTCATTGATCTTGTACAGGATGTCGCTCTCCACCAGAGGAGACACACGGGTCTCCTTCTTGGTGACGGTCTCGCCCTTGTCATTGGTTTCCTCAATCGTCACCTCGTACTGGTGCTGCAGTACGTAGCTGCGACCGGTGGCCTCGTCGTAGTACATCTTGTACACGGACTGATCCACGTAGGAGAGATCCCAGTACCAGCAGAGCATCTTCAGGCACTCCTGATAAGAGGAGGCCAGGGGAACGACATAGCCGGGATCGTCTGCGGTCTTGTCGCCGTTGTGATTCTTGACGTCATTGAGGAAGACCTCCAGATCCAGCACGGAGCCGACCTTGTCGATCTTCTGGTAGTAAGTGTCGAAAAGCTCCTTATCGATCATCATGTAGGTGTACTCGCCAATCGGAACGTTATTGGGAATGGCGTAAACGTCGCCCTCGATCTGCACACCGTTGATCAGAGAGGAGGAAATGTAGGTGGTAAGCTTCTTGGAGGTGGACGAAAGCTCCTCGCTCAGGGGGGAGAGGTACTCGTTCCGGTAGTACTCCATGTATCTGTCATAGCCCGAGAGGTAGAAAATGTCCACCTGATTTGCATCGGCGTCGGGATACTTGATCTCAGTGATACCGAACTCGTTGATCTGCGTCTCCTCTTCGGTCTCCACGGCATTCTCCTCGTCCTCATTTTCCTGTTTCTGGAACTTCTGGTACTCGGGGTGAGCTGCGTAGAATTCAGCCGTCAGGGTCGCCTTATCCTTACCCTCGCCCTTATGGGAGTTGATATACCGTCTCAGATCCTTGGCGCACTGAGCCTCCAGCTCGATCTCGTACTGGTTGGCCTCAATAGCCGCCTCAAGCTTGGAGTAGTACTCGTCCTCGGTGCAGAACCGAATGACCACGTTGGTCTTGAACTTGGCCTTGGTGATCTTAGCGAAGGCATCGTTAACAGCCTTCTTGGCCTCGTCGGTGGTCTCGTCGTTGGTAACGACCCACATGGTAATGGTCTTTGCGCTGTTATCCACAGTCTCGTCCGCAGAATCGGAATCCGTGGTCTTGGGCGAGCAGCTTGCGAAAACGCAGGTCAGCAACATCAATATGCTCAATGTCAAGCATACGAGTCTCTTGTTCATACTGGTTCCTCCTTATGCGCGCTCCCACCCGAAAGCATGGCGCGGGTACGCATTTTAAATACCTATACATTCTACACTATATTTGTGAATCTGTCAAGTGAATTTTTTGAACACTTATGAACACGCAAAGAAAATTCCTCTGCGATGGATGTCTCCCTTGGGAAAAACCTCCAAGGGTTTAGGACACATGGAACAAATTCACAAACAGAAGATTGTCTCAAACGACGATTTTGTTGTGCAAGCCGCCGTTTTCCGGCCTTGTTTTTCAGCCAAATCACGAAAAAGCGAAGCGTCCTCGGAGCCCAAAAACGGCAATCCCCGCATATCAGTCCAAAAAGCCCTTCAGATGGCGGGCGCGGCTGGGATGGCGGAGCTTCCGGAGGGCCTTTGCCTCGATCTGACGGATACGCTCACGGGTAATATCGAACTCCTTACCCACCTCCTCAAGGGTGCGGGTACGGCCGTCGTACAGGCCGAAGCGGAGCTTGATCACGTGCTCCTCGCGGGGGGTCAGGGTGTGAAGCTCACGCTCAATGACCTCACGGAGAATGGTCTGGGAGGCGGCGTCGGCGGGAGCGGGGGTATCCTCGTCCTGAATAAAGTCGCCGAGGTGGCTATCCTCCTCCTCACCGATGGGAGTCTCCAGAGAAACGGGGTCCTGGGCGATCTTCATGATCTCACGCACCTTGTCGGCGCTCATGCCCATCTTCTCGCCGATCTCCTCGGCGGTCGCCTCGCGGCCGTACTCCTGCAGGAGCTGACGGGAGTAACGGGATACCTTATGGATGGTCTCCACCATGTGAACGGGGATGCGGATGGTACGAGCCTGATCGGCGATGGCGCGGGTGATGGCCTGACGGATCCACCAAGTAGCGTAAGTAGAGAACTTGTATCCCTTGGTGTAGTCGAACTTATCCACGGCCTTCATCAGACCCAGATTACCCTCCTGAATGAGGTCAAGGAAGAACATACCCCGACCCACGTAGCGCTTGGCAATGGAAACCACCAGACGGAGGTTGGCCTCCACAAGAGCCTTTTTGGCTTCGATATCACCCTCGCCCATGCGCTCGGCCAGCTCATGCTCCCGCTCGGCGGTGAGCAGTGGCACGCGTCCGATCTCCTTGAGGTACAGGCGGACGGGGTCATCCACCAGACCCTCCTGCTCCAGAATGCGCTGCATATTCTCGCTGTTACCGAACTGCTCGACCTCGTTTTCGATCTCGCTCATCTCGGTGCCCGAAAGCTCAGGCAGGGGAATGCCGTTATCCTCCAGAGACTCGTACAGCTTATCCAAAGAGTCAATGTCGTATTCCATCTCCTCCAGTGCCTCGTCCAGATCGTTCTCGGAAAGCTTGCCCTTCTTACCCCTGTCAACCAGATCGTCCACACGGGCATTCTTCTCGGCCTCCGTTTTAGCGGTCTTGCCCTGAGACTCGGTTTCCTCTACGCCCTCAGTCATATCGGCGTTCACTTGCTTCTTTTCCATGTGATACTTCCTTTCCTCCCCACCCGGTGGGATTTTCAACTTTTAATTTATTTTTAAATGCTCCGTTTGTTTATCGGGGTTCGTGTCGGAATTCAAGCGCTTCCGCTTCCCCGCCAGGATCATGTTGATGCTATCCACGGGGGGGGCATCCTTGGCAGCCTGTCGCTCCCTTGCCTGCGCCAGAGTTTCGACGGCGGCGCGAAGCACCGACGTGCCGTTTTCCGACAGACCTCGGCGCACCTGCTCCAACCGTGCCAGTCTCCCCATCTCCTCCACGGTGAAATACTCACCCAGCAGAGAGAAATCGTAGCCCCCGTCGCTCTCCTCCAGCGCCATGATGACAGTGAAGGCGTTGCGATGAAAGGCTGTGACAAAGCTATCACGGGTAAGGGGGACGGCGCCGTCCAGCACCGCCTTCCGATGCTCGCCGTAAAGCAGAAGCAGACCAAGAATGGCCTCCTCGGCGGCGGCGGCCCGGATATGTCCTGCGGCCTCAGGGTTGACCTTGTCCCGCAGTCCCATGGCAGACAGGCGAGCCTGCTGACTCTCCTGCTGCTTCCCCGCCTTGGCGTTGCGGCGTATAGCCGACTCCACGTCCTTGCGGAGGCTGTCCTCACTCAAGGAGAGGCGCTCTGCCACGGCGTGAACGTAGACCTCCCGCTCGGCGGAGGAATAGACTCTGGCGATGATGGAGCAAAGCTCAGCGGCGGCCTTGATCTTCTCGTCGGGAATATTCAGATCGTGCTTAGCCAGAACAGACTGGAGCTTGAATTCAAAGCCCGTCCGACTGCTCTTTACCAGCTGGCGGAATTTCTCTGCGCCGAATTTCTTGATATACTCGTCGGGATCCTTCGCCCCCTGCATCTGCAGGATACGGACGTCCAGCCCTACCTTGGCGAAGATACCCATGGCACGGTGGGCGGCTCGCTGACCCGCCTCATCGGAGTCATAGGCCAAAACCACCTGCTTGGTGTATTTGGCCAGCACCCTCGCCTGCTCGTCGGTGAGAGCCGTACCCAAGGAGGCTACGGCATTCTCAAAGCCGGCGGCATGGAGAGAGACCACGTCGATGTTTCCCTCACAGAGAATGATCTGCTCGGCGCAGTGATTCTTTGCGAAGTTCAGAGCGAACAGATTCCGTCGCTTTTGGAAGGCGGGAGTATCCGAGCTGTTGAAGTACTTACGGCTGTCCTGCCCCCCCACGTCACGGCCGGAAAAGGCAATGACGTTACCCGTATTGTCGATCACGGGGAACATGACTCGGTCACGGAACATATCAAAGGCTCGCCCCGACTTCTGGCTAATGCCACAGAGGAAGGCCTCCTTCATTTCTTCGTCGGTAAAGCCGTTCTTGCGAAGCACGGCGGTCAGCGCACCGAAATCGTTGGGGGCATATCCGATGCCGAAGCGGCGGACAATGGACAGGGGCAGTCCTCTCTTTTCAGTGAGGTACTCCATACCCGTCTTGCCGATCACGGGGTCAAAGAGACAATCCCTCCAGAACCGCGCGGCAATGAGGTTCATCTCAAAGACCCGCTTGCGGGAAACGCCCCTGCGCTCCTCGCGGCCGTCGGTGGGAAGCTCCACGCCGCTCCGCTTGGCTAAAAATTCGACTGCGCCGGGGTAGTCCAGGTTCTCCACCCGCATGATGAAGGAAAAGGCGTCTCCTCCCGCCTCGCAGCCGAAGCAGAAGAAGGACTGATTATCGGGGAACACCGTAAAGGAGGGTGTTTTTTCGCTGTGGAAGGGGCAAAGGCCGCCGTAATTAGAGCCCGCCCGTTTCAGGGAGACGTAGGTACCGATCAGATCCACAATATCCGACCGATCCTTAATGGCCTCCACGATCTCTCGAGGATACAGACTCATTCGTGCAACCCCCTCCATACTCTGGGAACGAACCGTTCCTCGTAGGCCTCAATGGCGTAGCGGTCGGTCATACCCGAAATGAAGTCGGCCACGGCTCTCTCCACCGTCTCCCCCTCGGCGGTGCCGATGCGGGTACGGTAGCGGTCGGGGAGCTTATCGGGATTGGTCACGTAGTGGGTAAACAGGGCGTACACCACTTCCTTGGCCTTATTTTCCTCGCCCTTGGCACGGGGATTCAGATAAACCCGCTCAAAAAGGAAGGAACGGAGACGGTCTGTGGCGGCCTGCACCTCGGGGGTCATGGCGATGGTAGCCGAGTTCTGACTGGCGTCGATCAGGGATCGCACCATGGTATTGATGCGCTCGCCGTGGGTCTCCCCCAGCACCGCCGTCAGCTCGGTGGGAATATCCGCCACGTTCAGAATCCCCGCACGGATGGCGTCGTCGATATCGTGATTAATGTAAGCGATGCGGTCGGCAAACTTAATAAGCTGACCCTCGGGGGTGGCGGCCACCGCAGAGCCCGTATGGTTCACGATGGCATCTCGCACCTCCCACGTCAGGTTCAGACCCTCTCCTCCCCTCTCCAACTTTTCCACCACACGCAGGCTTTGGCGGTAGTGGGCGAAGTCGGGATCGTAGCAACGGCAGAGGGCATCCTCGCCCGCATGGCCGAAGGGGGTATGGCCGAGGTCGTGTCCCAGGGCGGCGGCCTCGGTGAGATCCTCGTTGAGCCGCAGGGCTCTCGCCATGGTGCGGGCGATCTGGGTGACCTCCAGGGTATGGGTCAGGCGGGTACGGTAGTGGTCTCCCGCAGGCGCTAAAAACACCTGGGTCTTGTACATGAGGCGGCGGAAGGATTGACAATGGATGATGCGGTCACGGTCTCGCTGGAACTCGCTCCGTATGGGGCAGGGCTCTGCGGGATGCTCTCGCCCACGGGTAGCGCCCGAGAGGGTGGCAACAGGCGACAGAAGCAGACCCTCTCGCTCTTCGGTCAGCTGACGAAGATTCATTTCCATGATTCCTTCCCTTCCGCCGTCCGTCGGACGGCTGTTTTGATCTTTACACTTATAATATACGAAAAATATTGCAAATTTACTTTTCATTTTTCATGGAAAACGAAAAATAATTGGGAATTTTTTCTTTTTTTACGGATTGCGGGGGAAACGGGAGACAACGGAAGATAAAATGGAGCTTGCGGGGCTCTGCCCCGCAAGCTCCATTTTTCCATTCATGTCCCATCTCACCGATAATCAAACCGCTCTCCCGTCTCCATGAGGAAGCACCGCCCTGCGGTGATCTCCCCCAGTCGCCGGCACAGCTCGGCGTAGTGGACACACTTCACCGCCAGGGTCAGGGTCACACGGTCGGAAAACTCGCTGTTATCCGTCAGCACCCCGTATTTGGGAAGCTCCTGAAGAATGAGCTGGTAGTCGGAGTAGGTGGTCTCCAGCAGGAACTCGGTGAATTTCTCGTAGGTAATCACGTGAGCCGCATCCAAAGCGATGCTTGCGGCGTGGGAGTAGGCGCGGATGAGACCGCCCACACCCAAAAGCGTGCCGCCAAAGTAACGGGTGGTCACCACCACGCAATCAAACACGCCCTTTTTACGAATGGCCTCCAGGGTGGGAAGTCCCGAGGAGCCCTGGGGCTCGCCGTCGTCGGAGTAGCGGGCGGCCTGCTCGGTGGAGGTGCCGCCACTGATGCGGTAAGCCCAGACGTTGTGGGTGGCATCAGCGTAAGCCTTCTGCTTCTGCTTGATGAAGGCCATGGCCTCCTCCTCAGTCTCTACGTGGGCGGCGTGGCCAATGAATACGGATCGTTTTTCCTCAAATTCATCCCTGCCCATGCCCTCCAGTGTGGTGTAGAGGACGGGGGTCGGGGCTTGGTTTTCTTGACTCATGGGCTATCTCCTTGCGGCATTTCATATAACAAATCAGTTGACATAGGGCGAGGTATCGCTTTTTCAAAAGCCCTCCCTGTCACGCCCATACGGGCGCGACACCTCCCCCCATCGGGGGAGGCTTGGGTCTGTTCCTTCCCCAGAGACTCTCCCCAAGGGAGAGCTCCCGCCGCAGGCGGGTGAGAGGGTAGCACAACGATCACTTGTTTTCCGGCACCGAAACTCCCTCTGCCTCTGTCTGCAGCCACGCATCCTCCCCGATGATCTTGGTGAGTCCGGCCTTCACAAAGCCGTACCGCATGGCACAGGGCGCAGGGATCAGCCCCTTGTGGATCATGGCCTCCATCTCACGGAGCGTGACCCACTTGAAATCCACCGTTTCCCCCGCCTGCAGGGTCACAGTCACGTCCTCCCCCGCCTGATCCAGACGGCAAAGGTAGCAATCCATAAAGGCCGAGGGCTCTCGGAGAGTGCCCAGAAGAACCAGCTCCTCGGCGGGGCAGTCAATGCCCGTCTCCTCCAGCAGCTCACGGTGAGCCGAGGTCGGGCTCTCCTCACCCGCCACGCCCGAGCCGCCTGTGAACTCCCAGTAGTTCGGGTACATCCCCTTGGTGGGGGCACGGAGGGTGAGAAGAATGCGGTTACTTGCATCCACCGTAAAGACCGTCACCACGGTATGGTAGGTGTGGGGGGGCATGGGATACTGTCTTCCACGGGGGTGGGTGATGCCCAGCGGCTTGCGGTTTTTATCCAAAAGATCCCAAAGCTCCATTACCACAGATCCTCTTCCTTTACAGTTTTCGCATGCGGATCGTACTTCTTCATCATGCCGTAGACCCGATCGTCCACGGTGGCCACCACGGTGACGGCATCAAATCCATACTCCACCGACTCCACGGCGGCCTGCTCGGAGTAGAGGCGGGAAAGCGCCCCCTGCTCGGCATTGGGGATCACGAATGTCACGCGGCGCTTACCGATACGCACCACGTCCTGAATAGCCTCGGCCAAGCGATCAAGTCCCTGCCCCGTCTTTGCCGAAATATATACGGCGGTACGGTTCTCGGCGTTACGGGTGTCAAAGGACAAGCCCTTCCCTGCCACCACACCCATGAGGCTGACGGTGTCGCAGGTATCACGGTCACACTTGTTGAACACGTACAGGGTAGGCTTGCCGCCCGCTCCCAGCTCCTCCAGAAGCTGCTCGGTGACCTCCAACTGGGCGGCGCACTCGGGGTCGGAGGCGTCCAGCAGAAGCAGGATGATATCGGCATAGACGGCCTCCTCCAGCGTGGAGCGGAAGGCAGACACCAGATGGTGGGGGAGCTTGCGGATGAAGCCGACGGTATCGGTGAGCAGGATGGTCTCGCCACCGGGGAGGGTGAATTTGCGGGTAGTGGGGTCGAGGGTGGCAAAGAGCTTGTCCTCGGCCAGAATGCCTGCTCCCGTCAGGGCGTTGAGCAGGGTGGATTTTCCTGCATTGGTATAGCCCACGATGGCCACACGGGGAAGACCCGAGCGGTCACGGGAGGCGCGCATGGTACGGCGGTTCTTCTCCACCACCGAGAGCTCCTCCTTCAAGGCATCAATGCGGCGCTTCATGTGACGGCGGTCGCTCTCCAGCTTGGACTCACCGGGACCCCTCGTGCCGATACCGCCGCCCAGTCGGGACATCTCGGTACCGTGACCCGTCAGTCGGGGGGCGGTGTACTGGAGCTGAGCCAGCTCCACCTGCAGCTTGCCCTCGGAGGTGGAGGCATGAAGGGCGTAGATATCCAGAATCAGCATAGAGCGGTCGATGACCCGCAGCTCCATAGCGGTATTCCCACCACGGATGTCATCCTCCAAATTGCGGATCTGCACGGGGGTCAGGTCGCAGTCAAAAACCACCAGCCCGATCTCGTTGTTGCGACACAGCTCGGAAAGCTCCTGCACCTTACCCGAGCCGATCAGGGTTCGGGGATCGGGGGTGGACTTGTTCTGCACCACGCGGGCAAAGACCTCGCCGCCGGCGGTGTCCAGAAGCCGAGCCAGCTCGTCCAGCCCGACCTCTACCTCGTCGGGATCGTCGTCGCGGGTAACAACGCCCACAAGAACGGCTTGGATGGGGAGAGTGTTCTCCTCACGGGTCATAAAGGTATTTTTATTTTCAGACATAGATCATAAGCTCCTTTCAAACAGAGGTATTCAGAAAAGACAAAAGGACAGGCCGCCTCAGGCATACCTATCCTTTTATGGGTTGATAATCTACGCTACTCCTGCGAAATAAACACGATCCCGCAAGACGCCAAGAAGAATTACTTTCTGACAGCAGCCAGTCTCTTCTTAAACTTGTCCACACGACCGCCTGCATCGACAAACTTCTGCTTGCCGGTGTAGAAGGGGTGGCACTTGGAGCAGATTTCAACACGCATCTCGCTACCCTTGGTAGAACGAGAGACAACAGTCTCGCCGCAAGCGCACTTGATCACGCATTCAACGTACTCGGGATGGATTCCGTTCTTCATTTTCATGTACCTCTCACTTGGAATTTCCCCATATGCTTGGACATGGGGTACAAAAGCCTATATATTATACCACATTCGTCCCCTAATTGCAATAGGTTTTTCAAATTTTTCATTGGAAATTTTCACAAAAATACAGGCATTTTTCTGCTTCACCTATGGGTTTGTGGACATTTCAACACTTCGGTAGGACTTTCAGCCCTGATTAAACCCGTTTAGACACGCTCCATAAAAAAAGACAAAGTACCCCTCTCCGTCGGAGGAGGGGTACTTGTCCCTGATCATCAAATCTTTCGATTTATACGCAGATGAGCTTATGTACGCTCTGCAATGTAGTCAGCCAGCTTGTCTACGGTGTTGTACTTGATGGACATCTCCAGCGTCACGCCCAGCTCGTCCTCGATCTGCATAACCAGCTCGGCCACGTCCAAAGAGTCCAGTCCCAGCTCGGTAAAGGGCACGTCGGTCTTGATTTCGGATATGTCCACGTTCTTGTAGTCGGCCAGGATTTCAACGATCTTCTCTTTCATGGTAAAAACTCCTTTTCAAATGGGGATTTTATTCGCTTTTTTCTTTAAAAAACATATTGAGCCTACGGATACAGCGAAGCAGGTACTCCATCTCCTCCTCGGAAAACTCCTCGTCGATGGCGCCCAGCATCTGCTCGTGGAAGTACCGATGAAGGCGGTTCATCTTACGACCCTCACGGGTCAGCTCCACGTAGGCCACACGGGCATCCGTCTCGCTCCGCGTCTTGACAGCATAGCCCTTCTTCACGAGCTTATTCACGCAGACCGTAACGGTAGGCACCGTCACGCTCAAGGCCTCGGCGATCTCGCCTACGGTGCGGCGGTTGTCCTCGCCCTCGCTGATGCACTCCAGAGTGTGAAACTCAGCTATGCTGAGCTTCCCTCCTCCTACGTGCTTAAGACTCTTTTCCTCCACCTGCCGAATGGCATCAAAGGTATCCACAAAGAGGGTATTCAATTCCTGCATACGGTTGTTCATGAGCCCTCCTCAATTATTTAGCCTGTCTAACGATCACATTATACCACATTTTTCTCCGCTTGTCAAGTCCTGTATGGCAGTTTTATAAACTGAATATTAAATTCTTGAAGAATATTTCAAATTTGGGTTTATCGAGGAGATGGGATTCTGTACTTTTCTTTCCGTGGCGAAAGAAAAGTACCAAAAGAATCGCCACTTAAGGAAAGTACCCGGGTACTTTCCTTAAGAATCCTATCCCCTGTCTGGCGCGCCCTTTTGCCGGGGGCAAAAGGGCCTTATGCGCCGTCACTTCACGGGTCGCCGAAGGTCCGCAACCTCGGCGGAGCGCCGAGCTCGCGGGTTTGGCTGATTCGCGGGGATGTGTCTCCGCGTTTCGGGCGTGTTCCGCGCGGACGGCACTCCGCCGTTCGTGCGGGCCATCGGGTATCCTCGACCTTCCGCGCATTCAGACCCCTTCGCCCCGACCCGGGCGAAGGGGTCGCGCGCACAGGTGGTGGGTTCCGTAAGGGAGGCACCACGGGGGCCTCCCTTGCGTGGCGCTCTTTTAGTACTTTTCTCTCGACAGGGAGAGAAAAGTACCTATATTAATCTCCCCGATAAACCCAAATTTGCAGGCATCACAAAAGAGCCCCGACATGATGTCGGGGCTCCTTGCGGAAGATTTTTACTGTCTCAGCAGCTTTTTGATCTCGGAGACCATAGCCTCGGCATCCACTCCCGCCGTGCGAAGAATAGGCTCGGGCTTGTCCTGAGAGACAAAGCTGTCATCGGTAGCCAGAATGGCAAAGAGACGCCCTGCAAGACTGCCGTTTCGACGAAGAGCATCGGTCAACATCATGCCGAAGCCGCCTGCACGGATCTCCTCCTCCACGAAGAGCAGAGGCACACCCGCAGGCAATCGGATTGCGATCTCATCAGCCAGCCTTGTGTAGGGCTTCAGATATTCACAGAGCAGGATGCCCACAGAAATCCCCTCGGCAGACAACCGCTCACGGGCAACCAAGGCCTCGTGGGTGATGCGTCCGTGGGTAATGATGACGGCGGCGGGGGGCATCAGGCTATCGGGGTCGCTCTCCCGCACCCCCACGTCGGTGGGATCGCCGCCCGGGTAGAAGGTAGTCCGAAGAAGCTCGTCCTCCCCTCCGTTGGGATAGCGAATGGCAGCGGGAACACCCTCGGCCAGCGCCCTGCGCACCGAAACCGCCAGTCCCGCAAAGGTCACGGGGGCGTAGATCGTCACGCCGGGGATAGCCGACAGGAAGGACACGTCGAACAGGCCGTGATGGGTAGGGCCGTCTCCCCCATTCAGTCCCGCACGGTCAATGCACATGAGGACGGGGAGGTTTTGCAGGGCCACGTCGTGGATGATCTGATCGTAGCTCCTTTGCAGGAAGGAGGAATAGATGGCGGTGATGGGCTTGTAGCCGTCGGCGGCCAAGCCTGCGGCAAAGGTCAGAGCATGCTCCTCCGCAATGCCCACGTCAAAGAAGCGATGGGGACAGACCTCACGGAAGGTCTCCAGTCCCGTGCCCTCGCTCATGGCGGCGGTGATGGCGCAGATGCGGTCGTCCTTCCCTGCTTCCTCAATGAGGATCTCACCCAAACGGTGAGAGAAATTCTCTACGGATACCGCCCCCGCAGGGGACATGCCGTGGTATTTTCCGGGCTCTGCCTCAGCGGGGGCGTACCCCTTACCCTTACGGGTCTTGAGGTGGATGACTACGCTGTCGTTCAGCTTCTTGGCCTCGGTCAAGAGCCCCTCCACCGCCTCGTAATCATTTCCGTCGGCGGGGCCCAGGTAGTACAGTCCCAGATCCTCAAAATAGTTACTGCCGTACAGGGCGTTCTTCAAAGCCTTCTTGGTGTCACGGGCGGCGCAAAACAGAGCGTCTCCCACAAGGGGAATCCGCTTGAGGAAACGGCTTATGCCCTTTTTGGTTTTAAAATATCCCGATTTCCGACGGAGACGGGCCATGTGGGTGGCGAAACGCCCGATGTTCTTGGAAATGGACATTTCGTTCTCGTTGATGATGATAATGAGCCGCAGACCGGGGGTGACGTTGTTCATCGCCTCGTGGATCATGCCCCCCGTAAAGGCACCGTCACCAATAACAGCCAGGGTAAAGGCCTCCGACCCGCTCATGCGGTCCCCCTGAGCAAAGCCCAAGGCGGCAGAGAGGGAGGTGGAGCTATGTCCCGCTCCAAAGCAATCGTACTCACTCTCGCTTCGTTTGGTAAAGCCCGACACACCGCCCCCTTGACGGAGGGTGGAAAAGGCCTCGTAACGCCCCGTCAGGAGCTTGTGGACGTAGCTCTGGTGGCCTACGTCAAAGATGAAGTGATCCCGAGGACAATCGAATACCCTATGCATGGCTACGGACAGCTCCACCACTCCCAGATTGGAGGCCAGATGGCCGCCGTTTTTGGTAACGGTCTCCACCAGCGTCTCCCGGATCTCGGCGCAGAGGGCGGGAATCGCCTCAGCCGGCAAGGCGCGCAGATCGGCGGGGGTATGGATGGCGGACAGGTAAGACTTACCTGCGGAGGCAGTCTCTTGGGTATGCTCGGTATGACTCACGGCGCACCTTCTCCTTTCGACGGATTTCATAATACAGGGCACCTCTAATAACTCATCGTGCGGCGAGCGACGAGAAGATTTTTCGTCAGTCTAAACAAAAAGCCGCACGTATAGTTGATCCTATACGAAGGATTTTTGTGACGAATGACGGAAAAGATTCCGTCGATTCGCTG
>JAFXJW010000024.1 GCA_017532045.1 Clostridia bacterium
CCGTAACGGATGCCCCGTGCCGTGAGAAATCCCAGCACCCCCGCTCCCATACTGCTCGGAGTAAGGGCATCCTCCCATATGGAGACGAGTGCGGCGGGGATGCGCTCACGGCGCAGGATCAGCACGGCCACACAGACGGCCAGAAACCCCACCGTCATGAAGGGTACCAGCTTTTCCGTAAATGCGGAAATACGTTTTGCCCCTCCCAGCACCGTCACCACCGCCAGCACCGCTACGACACTCCCCGTCAGGAGAGGCGGTACCGAAAAGCCCGCCTCCATAGCTCCCGCCGCCGCATTGATCTGGAGCAGGCTTCCCATGGTAACGGCGTTGATCAAGCAAAAGAGGGCAAACACGCCCGCCAGCAGCTTCCCCAAGCGGGGGCATCCTCGCTCACGAAGTCCGTCCTCCACGTAGTAGGGTGCGCCTCCCGCAAAGCCTCCGTCGGGATGAGGTCGGCGATGACGGAGAGCCAACGTGATCTCGGCGTACTTCAGCACCATGGCCACAAGAGCGCTGGCCAGCATCCATAGCACCGCCCCAGGCCCTCCCATGTAGAGAGCCGAAGCCACCCCTACGATATTCCCCACGCCCAACGTCCCCGCCAGAGCTACGGTCAGAGCGCGAAAGGGGGAGATCCCTCCCTCCCGCTTCCCCCCGAACAGCAGTCGGATGCATCGGACGGGGTGGAACAAATAAAAGCCCCGCAGGGCAATCGTATAGTATATACCCACGCCAAAAAGCAGAATTGGCGTAGCGGTCAAAAGCAGATCCACAGTCATCACCTCAAAGGAGTGTATGCAAAGAGGCGGGGGATCATGTTAAATTGGGGTTTATCGGGGAGATTGATATATGTACTTTTCTCTCCGTGTCGAGAGAAAAGTACCAAAAGAGCGCCACGCAAGGGAGGCCCCCGGGGTGCCTCCCTTACGGAACCCACCACCTGCGCGCGCGACTCCTTCGCCCAGGTCGGGGCGAAGGAGTCTGAATGCGCGGAAGGTCGAGGATACCCGATGGCCCGCACGAACGGCGGAGCGCCGTCCGCGCGGAACACGCCCGAAACGCGGAGAAGAACGAGGAAACTCATCGCACATCCCCGCGAATAAGCCAAACCCGCGAGCTCGGCGCTCCGCCGAGGTTGCGGACCTCCGGCGACCCGTGAAGTGACGGCGCATAAGGCCTTTTTGTCCCCCGGCAAAAAGGCGCGCCGGACAGGGGATAGGATTCTTAAGGAAAGTACCCGGGTACTTTCCTTAAGTGGCGATTCTTTTGGTACTTTTCTTTCGCCACGGAAAGAAAAGTACAAAATCCCAACTCCCCGATAAACCCAAATTTATCTTAAATTTCTGTCAGGGTATAGACGAAACTATTTTTTTGTGGTATAATATGCCCAGAGGGGTACATCCTCTCTCCACTTACACGACACCCATCTTTGAAAGGAGTTTTCTATGTCTCTCATTCATGCAACCAAAGATAATTTCGCCGAGATCAAGGCATCAAGCAAGCCCGTCCTTCTGGACTTCTTCGCCACTTGGTGCGGCCCCTGCCGCATGATCGCCCCCTTCATCGAGCAGATCGCAGACGAGCATCCCGAGTACGTCATCGCCAAGATCGACGTAGATGAGGAGCCCGAGCTGGCTCAGGCCTTCGGCATCCAGAGCATCCCCACCCTGGTCGTCATCAAGAACGGAGAGGTGGTCAACACCGCCATGGGCGCCCGTCCCAAGGACGCCATTCTGGCTCTTTTGCAGTAAATCCCATAGCGAAAACGCACCCGAGATATTCTCTCGGGTGCGTCTTTCATGGTGTGGGGTCTGCTCCATCTGCCACGGGCAGACGTCAAACGCTCGGCTCATGCATTCCAATTCTTTTAAAGAAGCATGGGCTCTGCCGCCAGCATTTTGTAGAGCAGCTGATAAAGAACCGCCGTTTCCTCGTCGGACAGGGGATTATACTTGGCCACCGAGGAGGGAATATGCTGAGCGCGCTTATGCATGGCCTCCCCTTCTACTGTAAGGGCGATGTTCAGGTTTCGCTCGTCCTTTTGAGAACGGGTGCGGGTGATGAGCCCCTTGGCCTCCAACTTCTTGAGCAGCGGGGTGAGAGTCCCCGAATCCAAAAAGAGACGATCTCCCATTTCCTTGACCGTCATGATTCCATGTTCCCAAAGCAGGATCATAGTAATATACTGGGTATACGTAAGGTCAAGCTCGTCCAGAAAAGGCTTGTAGAGCTTAATGACCTCACGGGATACAGCGTACAAGGGGAAACAGAGCTGATTCTCCAGCTTAATGGGCTCAAAATTCGTATTGTCCAAGGGAATGCTCCTCCGATATTCATATGATATCGCACATTTTAACATATCACTATGAAAAAGTCAAGGCCTTTTCGCATTTTTGTCATTTTTATGCTATTTTTTTGTTATATTCACCAAAAAAGAACACAAACACGGCTGATTTCCTTCAAAACCCAAGCCATTCTTTTTGTGCGTATCCACGAAAAACTATGCCGTGCCGTCCCCAACGCAACAAAAACACCCCGACGACATGATCCTGCCCAACGATCAAAAAAGGTCGGAAGCAGAAAGGCTTATTTCCCCTCCTTTTTTCTGTTAATATTTTGTGAATAATCCGCCAAAGCCCTTGATTTTTTTGGGAAATGGTGTACAATATGGTATGTGCGTTGGCACTCGAAGTAAAAGAGTGCTAAAAGCCGATAGAAAACCGCTTGGCGTTTTTCTTCAATAGTAAAAATGCGACATTCGCACAGTATAGGAGGCAATCAACTATGAAACTCAATCCCCTGTCCAACCGCGTCGTCATCAAGTTTATCGAAGCGGAGGAGAAGACCTCCGGCGGTATCTTTCTGACTGCCGCCGCCCAGGAAAAGCCCCAGACCGCTGAGGTCGTGGCCATCGGCCCCGGCAAGGTCACCGACAACGGCGCTCTCGCTCCCATGACCGTCAAGATTGGCGACAAGGTCATTGCCAGCAAGTATGCCGGCACTACTGTTAAGCTGGAGGGCACCGAGTACACCATTCTGTCCGAGGATGACATCCTCGCAATCGTGGACTGATTAATTTATTGGAGGTAAAGAACAATGGCAAAGGAAATTCTGTATGGAATTGAAGCCCGCAACGCTCTGGTGCGCGGCGTAGATAAGCTGGCCGACACGGTCAAGATCACTCTGGGCCCTAAGGGTCGCAACGTGGTACTGGATAAGAAATACGGCTCTCCCCTCGTTACCAACGACGGCGTAACCATCGCCAAGGAGATCGAGCTGGAGAACGCCGCCGAGAACATGGGTGCTTCCCTGGTCAAGGAGGTCTCCACCAAGACCAACGACGCCGCAGGTGACGGTACCACCACCGCAACTCTGCTGGCTCAGGCTCTCATCCGCGAGGGCATGAAGAACGTTACCGCAGGCGCCAACCCCATGGTGCTCCGCAAGGGCATCAAGAAGGCCGTGGACACCGCCGTGGCTTCCCTGACTGCTTCCTCCAAGAAGGTCAACGGTAAGGAGGACATCGCCCGTGTCGGTACCATTTCCGCCGGCGACGAGGTCATCGGTCAGCTCATCGCTGACGCCATGGAGAAGGTCACCGCTGACGGTGTCATCACCGTTGAGGAGTCCAAGTCCGCCGAGACCTACTCCGAAGTGGTTGAGGGTATGCAGTTCGACCGTGGTTACCTGTCCCCCTACATGGTCACTGATGCTGACAAGATGGAGGCCGTCATTGACGACGCTCTCATTCTGGTTACCGATAAGAAGATCACCAGCATTCAGGATCTTCTTCCCCTGCTGGAGCAGCTGGTTCAGTCCGGCCGCAAGCTCCTCATCGTGGCCGAGGACGTGGAGGGTGAGGCGCTCACCACTCTGGTTCTGAACAAGCTCCGCGGCACCTTCAACTGCGTGGCGGTCAAGGCTCCTGTCTTTGGCGACCGCCGTAAGGAGATGCTCCGTGATATCGCTACCCTGACCGGCGCCGAGGTGATCTCCTCCGAGATCGGCCTGGAGCTGAAGGACGCAGATCTGACCATGCTGGGTCAGGCTCGTCAGGTCAAGGTCTCCAAGGAGAACACCATTATCGTCGGTGGCGCTGGCGATCCCGACGCCATCCATGCCCGTGTCGGCCAGATCCGCGCCGCCATTGAGGTCACCACCTCCGACTTTGACCGTGAGAAGCTGCAGGAGCGTCTGGCCAAGCTGGCCGGCGGTGTAGCCGTGATCAAGGTCGGCGCCGCTACCGAGGCCGAGATGAAGGAGAAGAAGCTCCGCATTGAGGACGCCCTGAACGCCACCCGTGCCGCCGTTGAGGAGGGCATCGTGGCCGGCGGCGGTACCGCATACCTGAACGTTATTTCTGACGTTGCCAAGCTGCTGGAGACCAACGAGGGCGACGAGGCAACCGGTATCAAGATCGTGCTGAAGGCTCTGGAGGAGCCCGTTCGTCAGATCGCCGCTAACGCAGGCTTCGACGGCGGCGTGATCGTCAACAACATCATAAACTCCGGAAAGATCGGCTACGGCTTCGACGCCTACAACGAGGTCTACGTAGACATGATGACCGCCGGTATCGTGGATCCCACCAAGGTGACCCGTTCCGCTCTGCAGAACGCCGCCTCCATCGCATCCGTTATTCTGACCACCGAGTCCGTGGTCGCCGACAAGCCCGAGCCCAAGGTTGAGGCTCCCGCCGCAGGCGGCATGGGCGGCGGTATGGGCGGAATGTATTGAGATACGGGGAGCGCAAGGGCTCTGCCCTTGACCCGCTCAAACCCTTTTTGAAAAAAGGGTTTGAGAATCCCAAAACCTTTATGGCATATAAAAAAGAGAGGCTATATAGAGCGGTACTCTAAAGGACAGTTTTATAAAGATACGGCATACCTCTTTCGGAGGTATGCCGTATCTTTGCATTTGTGGACACAAATGCAGTGCTTGTCAAGAAAATTGACAAGTCGCAGATGAACATAAATAAAAGGCTATCTTTTCGGAATCAGCTCATCAATATTGATTGAAAAATTGAAATTTGACTGTTTATTTCAATTTCCCCAATTTTGCAGTATTTGCAATAACGATCAGCGTAGTTTCCGCGTCAAGCACCTGCTCGGGATTGATATTCACGTTGACCTTCTTGCCCTTCTTAATGGCAACGATGTTAAAGCCGTATTTTTTGCGGAGATTCAATTCGATCAAGTTCTTACCACACCATTCGTCCTTTACGTCAATCTCCACCATTGATACGTCCTTTGACAGAGAGATCATATCAATAAAGCCGGAGCTGAGTAGGTTCTTGGCGAGGCGGATGCCCGATTCGTTTTCGGGGAAAACCACCTGATCCGCGCCTACACGAAGCAATATTTTTTGATGCATCTCATTGGCGCATTTTGCAATAACGGTTTTTACGCCTGCCTCCTTGCAAAGCGTGACAGCCATGACGCTCGCTTCAAGATTGCTCGCCATACAGACGATAACGGTATCAATATTGCCAATACCAAGACGGGAGATGACCTCCGCATCGGTCACGTCGGCGCACTTGCAGACGGGCAGATATGCCGCCGCATCATTGACGATTCTTTCCTCGGTATCGACGGCAATGACCTCCATACCGTTCTCTACAAGCTCTTTTGCCACGGCTCTGCCGTATCTGCCAAGTCCAAAGACTGCGTATGTTTTCTTCGTTTTCATAATCTTCTCCTTATCCTATACTGATATCTTCCGTCGGCTCGGAAATCACGTTCTGACTCACACTCTTGCTGCCAAGTGCCACCGCAAGTGAGATGGGGCCGACTCTGCCGAAATACATTGTTACTATAATAATTAACCTTCCGAAGGTGTTAAGCGTTGCCGTCAGATTTCTTGAAAGTCCGACGGTTGCCGTTGCGCTAACCGTTTCATAGACCGCATCAATAGCGGAAGCGTTACTCGTTGCCATCAAAAGTACAGTTGAGGTGGCACATATCGTAAGGAACATTACAACAACAGCCACCGCCTTCTTTATCGATTCTTCGGAAATGCGGCGACCGAAAAGGGTTGCCCCATTCTTGTTTCTTATCGTTGCAAACGCCGAACAAACGAGAACGGCAATCGTAACCGTTTTCATACCGCCTGCCGTTCCCACGGGTGAGCCACCAACTAACATTAAGATGATGGATACGGCGGCAGAGGCGTTTGTTAAATTCTCCTGCGGAACCGTGGCAAAGCCTGCGGTTCTCGTGGTGACCGATTGGAAGAAGGACACTTGAATTTTATCAAACAAGGACATCTCTCCGATGGTCAAGGGATTTGCATATTCAAAAGCAAATATGAGGATTGCACCGACAAGGATGAGCCCTGCCGTAGCCGTGATAGCAATCTTTGAATGCAAGGTCAAATGTCTGAATATCCTGCGGTTCTTGTGCGAACGGCTCTTGATAACACGAAGCACGTCCCACCATACGATATATCCAAGTCCACCGAGAATGATGAGTGCGGAGGTGACGATGTTTATCAAGGGATTTGTGGCGTAATTGCAAAGACTGTTTTCAGCAATGATATCAATGCCTGCGTTGCAGAAAGCAGAAACAGAATTGAACACCGATATCCAAATGCCTTTCGCACCGAACTCGGGAACGAACACGAACATATACAGTATAGCACCGATCCCTTCAATAATCAGCGTGCCGAACAGTACGTTCTTTACAAACTTTGCAAGTCCCGACATTGTGTTTAGGTTGAAGGCATCCTGAATGAGCAATCGGTCGCCGATGCCCATTTTTCTGTTGAGAAGAAGCATCAGCCCC
>JAFXJW010000025.1 GCA_017532045.1 Clostridia bacterium
ACCATCCAACGATACGATAAAGGAGTTTTCTCATGCTGAATATTGACGAGCTGAAATTTGACGGGCAGGGACTCAT
This sequence comes from Clostridia bacterium, assembly GCA_017532045.1. Lineage (GTDB taxonomy): Bacteria > Bacillota > Clostridia > Oscillospirales > CAG-272 > CAMEON01. Next base: position 77 of record JAFXJW010000025.1, read on the forward strand.
TCCCGCCGTGGTGGTGGATTCCATCACCAAAAAGGTACTGACCGTGGCCTACATGAACCGTGAAAGTCTGGCGATCTCCATGGAGAAGGGGCTGACCTGCTTCTGGAGCCGCTCCCGCCAAAAGCTGTGGCTCAAGGGGGAGACCAGTGGCAACTACCAGCACGTGGTCTCCATTACCGCCGACTGCGATGGCGACGCCCTGGTGGTGGTGGTGGAGAAGGACGGCCCCGCCTGCCATACGGGTACCGATTCCTGCTTCGCAACCCCCGTATACCAATCCGAGGAGCTTCACGAGTTTACTCTGCAGGGGCTGGCCGACCTGCTTAAGGGCCGCATGGAGGAGCGCCCCGAGGGCTCTTACACCACCTACCTCTTTGACAAGGGTCTGGACAAGATCCTCAAGAAGGTGGGCGAGGAATGCACCGAGGTCATCATCGGCGCCAAGAACGGCGACAAGAAGGAAACGGTCTACGAGATCGCAGACCTGGCCTACCACGTCATGGTGCTGATGACCCAAATGGGCATTACGGTGGAGGACGTTCACCGTGAGCTAGCCTCCCGCCACGTCATCGACCACAAGGTCAAGCAGGAGAAGATGGTCTGATCCTTCCCTCCCCATAGCAAAAAGCCATAGACACCGCAAAATGGTGGTCTATGGCTTTTCTTTATTCAATCCGAAACACCCGTTTGGCGTTTTCGGACAAGATCATGCGGTTTTCTTCCTCGGTCAGTCCCATCTCAAGGAACACGGAAAGATCCTCGGCCTGAGACCACATAGGATAGTCCGATCCAAACAACACCTTCTCCGCACCCCATTTACGGATGAGGACGGCGGTATGCTCTGGAGTCAGGGACTCCACGTAGGGCTCAATGCCGTACTCCTTGGCGGGAGTCGCCATACTGGAGGAGGTGTCCACGTAGAGATTGGAACGTCCCGCCAGCTTCTCGCAAGCGTAGTCCCAGTTGGCCCAGCCCCCCATGTGGGCGGCCACCACCGTCAGATCGGAGAAATCCTTCATCACGCGGTACAGGCGGTCGGGGTGGGAGTAGTCGAAGCGGGGGTCTCCCATGTGCATGAGGATGGGCAGGCCGTACTCGGCGCACAGGGCGTAGATGGGGTAGGCACTCGGGTCATCGATATGGAATTTCTGCATATCGGGATGGAGCTTCACGCCGTGAAGTCCGTAGGCGACAATGGCCTCCACCGCCCCCCGCAGGTCGGGGTGGTCGGGGTGGAGTGTACCCAGCCCCGTCAGCTTGCCGCCATGTCCCGCCGCCTCCGCCTCGGACATGGCCGTGGCGATAAAGCGGTTGATGGACTCCACGTGATGAGGAGTAGAGGCCACGGATTGGATCACGTAGCCGTCGCACCCCGCCGCTCCACCTATCTCCAGAAGGTCGGCGACCGTTCCCTTCCCATGGGCGTGTGTATCGTAGAATTGATCGGTGGACTCCACCGCCCGTGCTGCAATCTTCTCGGGGTACACGTGACAGTGGGCGTCGATAATGCTATATTGATTGATCATAATACTTCTTGTTTAGCTGATTTTAAATTTGGCTTTGTCGGGCTTCGCCCGACCTCGCGCCCGCAGGGCGCATATCGAATTCCGCAGGAATATATCGAGTGCCGCAAGGCACATATCGAATTCCGCAGGAATATATCGAGTGCCGCAAGGCACATATCGAGTCCCGTAGGGACATATCGACATCTTTTTTCGTCGATATACACCCTTCGGGTGTTCGATATACCGCTGACGCGGTTCGATATGCCGCTGTG
>JAFXJW010000026.1 GCA_017532045.1 Clostridia bacterium
ACGGCTATAGATACTTACTATTTCAATAGTGGTAGGGCGACTACCGCAAGTTGCGGATTTTTCGACGAGCCTATAGGCTCAGCGTGTGAAATGCCCCAAGGGGGCTATCGCAAGCCACCAGCACGGCTGGTGGTCATGACTTGCGGATTTTTTTGAAAAATGTTGTTTTTTCACAATGAAAAGTATTGATTTTTGAAAAAAAGAGTGATATAATTCCATTACCTATTTTTTATATGCGTGTATGTATATGCATGACAGGCAAGAAAAAAATAAAAAATGGAGGCAAATCATGAACAAATCCACATTTCGTAAGCTTGTTGTGGTCCTCTGCGTTGCCATCAGCATTTTGCTGGTCGTATGCGCTTGCGGCGACGGAAACGTAGAGCCCGAGACCACCGCTCCCGAAACCACGGCACAGCCCGTGGAAACCACCGCTGCGCCCGAGACCACGGCCGCAGAAGAGACCACTGCGGAGGATACCACCGCTTCTACCAAGATCACCTATACGGTGAAGGTAGTAGACGAGAACGGTAAATCTCTTGAAGGCACATCCGTTCAGCTTTGTGTTGGCGATGCTTGCCAGCTCCCCGTAACCACCAACGCGCAGGGCGTTGCAACGATCGAGCTTGACAAGGCCGACTACACCGTTAAGGTTACCCTTGATGGCTACACCGGCGAGGCCAGTTACACCTTCCCCACAGGCTCCACCATGCTTACCGTTGAGCTGACCAATAATAATCCCGAGACCACTGCGGCTCCCGAGACCACTGCGGCTCCCGAGACGACTGCTGCTGAAATTGAGACCATCGATCCCAATGCTGAGACCGAGCTCGTCGAGGAAGAGATCGTTCTGGTTGAGTATGTGGGCTTCGGTGATGCCGACAACGGTTGGCTCTTCTGGGGCAACGGCTCCCAGACCTTCGGTCAGAAGATCAACATTGGCAACAGCTTCCTGAAGTCCATCTTTGTTGAGTACATCGGCACCTACGGTGCTACCGAGAACACCTACACCGTCAGCTTCTGGCAGTGGAACACCGACTATGCCACTACTGTTGCAGGCGAGGCTGTCTACGTATACGAGGGTGCTAACCATCCGGACGGCGGCAACCTCTACGTTGAGATTCCCGCTGATAAGGCGCTCCTCGGTGAGATCTACTACGAGGTCAAGGTTCTGACCAACAGCGCTCCCACCGGCCAGACCGATTTTATGCCCTTTATCGGTGAGGATGTTGTTGAGGGCGTCGTGTCCTTCCAGGACGGCGTGGCTGCTGTTAACAACTACAACTGCAAGGTAGTTGTTGACAAGATCGTTGTCGTCGAGCCCGAGACCACCGTTGAGCCCGAGACCACCGTCGAGCCCGAGACTACCGTCGAGCCCGAGACCACCGTTGAGCCCGAGACCGATCCCGTACTCGGCAGCGAGCAGAACCCCATTTTTCCCGAGTTCACTTGGAATGACGAGCAGACCGAGGCTACCGTGACCGTTATCGCTCCCGTAGGTACTACCTACTACGCCGTATACGGTGGCGCCGGCATGGCTCTCACCATCAACGACGGTGAGCCCACCATTCTCGTTGCCAACGGCATGGGCCGTGCTCCCGCTATCTTCTCCATCACCAACGAGGGTGAGGCTGAGGCTGAGTACATCCTGAAGCTCACCTGCCCCGTAGGTAGCATGATGAATCCCGAGGTTATCGAGGATATGTCCCGGTACTGCGGCGAGGTCAGCCAGGCTGCCGGCAATACCCAGGGTTACTACTACACCTACACCGCCACGGCCGAAGGCACCATTACTGCGTACTTCGGAAATGAGGGCTTCCCCGAGGGCTACGAATGTGATATCATTCTGTACAACCTCACCACCTACGAGCAGAAGACCCTGCTGGCAGACGGTGTTGACAACTACGGTCTGGAGGTGTCCATAAACGTTCAGGCCGGCGATGTGCTTCAGATCAATGTTGTCGCCATTCAGGATGCGGACGGTAACTACAATCCCGCAGCCGATATGACCTGGTGCGGTAATTTTGCCACCCCCTCCGGCACCGCAAACAACCCCATCTATCTCGAGTGGGAGTGGGATGACGACTATGTAAACGCAACCGTTTCGGTCACCGTCGCGGCCGGCGAGACTGTTTACTTCTCCGGCACCGCCGGTATGATCCTGACCGTTGACGGCGTTGAGGCCGAGATGGATGCAGACGGTATCTTCTTTATCACCAACGACGGTGAGGAGGAAGCAACCTACGAGCTTGCTCTGGCAACGCCCGTGGGCGCTGGCAGCAATCCCGAGATCATCGAGGGGCTCCCCTTCACCGACGAGAAGTCCCTGGATGAGGACGGTGAGTATTACTACATCTGGACCGCAACCGAGGATGCTACCGTTGTTCTGACTATTACTGAGGGGGCCAACATTACCGTTGACAAACTTACCTACGAGGAAGATAGCGAGTGGCCTATCACCGAGCAGGTTGCTCTGGCCGAGCCCGATATAGACGAGAACTGGAACTACGTTGGCTGGATCGTTGAGGACGAGCTCGTTATTGAGGTCGCTGCCGGTCAGCAGCTGAAGATCCAGGTCAATGCCCTTACGGATTGGGAAACTTGGTCTACTCCCGCTATCGACTATACCTTGACCATTGCCGAGGTTGTCGCTGAGTAATCCTGCGTAACCCACCAAAAATACCCCCGACGGACGAATCCGTCGGGGGTATTTTTGCCCTTGGATATGCAAAAAAATATAAAATTGGATAATCCCTCTTAATTTTATTCGGATTTTCTATTATAATATAGAACAGTATGGCTACAAAATCTGAAAGGAAGATACGCATGTCCAAAAAAACAGCTAACCGCATCCGGCGAATATACGGCGTAGCGCTCTCGCTTGCGCTGATCGTGACCGGTATTCTGCTCATGATATCCTGCGTGAATATATATAAGAGCGGCCCACGCCCCTTCACACCCGAGAGCATTTCCGCCGCCTTTTCCAAAATTGCGGTGTTCGTGTGGGTGACCTGCGGCGCTTTGGCCGTGGGAATCATTCTGGCTCTCGTCTGCCCCGCCGAGCAGGGAAAGCCCCGTGTTATCAAGCATAAGAAAATCACTCTGACCCGCCTGCAGAGCCGCCTCGATACCCGCCTCTGCGACGCCGATAGGCTGGCTCTGATCCGCAAGGAGGAGAAGCTGCGTATCTTCCTGCGCATTGTCGCGACTCTTTCCTGCGTGGCGGTAGCTGCTCCCGCGGTGGTGTATGCCCTTAATTTTGATCACTTCAGCCTGGATTACGATGCCAGCGTGATTGCCGCTTGCCTGTGGCTCATTCCCGCCACCCTGATTTGTATGGGTATTTGTTTAGCCCTCGTGTATCTGGAGGAGGCCAGTCTGGATCGCCAGATCGGACACGTCAAGTCGGCGCTTGCTGAGGTCGGCGCTTCGACTCCCCATGACGAGCCTGCCAAGCCCTCTCGCTCCAAGCTGATTTGGGGCATTCGAGTGGCTGTCGCCGTCGTTGCGGTTGCCTTCGTCGTCTTGGGTGTGCGCAACGGCGGTATGGCGGACGTTCTCTCGAAGGCCATCAACATCTGCACCGAGTGCATCGGTCTTGGTTAAGGGGGCAGGGTATGAAAAAAATTCTTGGCTGGTTCAAGGCCCACAGACCTACGAAAAGGCGGCTGATCCAGGTGTACGCCGCCCTGCTCTTCAACGCCAACCTGAAAGGCTATATCACGGGCGACATCTACAAGGGGCCCTTGAAGAACGCCTGTACCCCCGGCCTCAATTGCTACTCCTGCCCCGGCGCATCGGGGGCTTGCCCTCTCGGTGCGCTTCAGAACGCCCTCTCCTCCAGCGGCAAAACCGCACCCTACTACGTCTTTGGCATCATCATGCTGTACGGACTCATGTTCGGACGCTGGATCTGCGGATTCCTCTGCCCCTTTGGGTTGATTCAGGAGCTTTTCCATAAGATCCCCACGCCCAAGCTCCAAAAGGGAAGGATCACCCGCATTCTCTCCTGCTTCAAATACGTTATTCTGGTATTTTTCGTCATCATTCTTCCGCTGGCGTATGCCTGCCGAAATTTCCCTCTTCCCGGCTTCTGTAAGTACATATGCCCCGCAGGAACCCTGGAGGGGGCTATGGGATTGCTCTCCAACAGCGTAAACGAAAGCTACCTCCGCATGCTGGGCCCCCTGTTCACGTGGAAGTTCCTCCTTATGGTTTCCATCCTCGTGGCCTGCGTGTTTATCTTCCGCTTCTTCTGCCGCTTCCTCTGCCCTCTGGGTGCTCTGTATGGACTCTTCAATAGGATCTCCCTCGTGGGTGTCAAGCTTGACCGGGCGGGTTGTACGGATTGCGGACTCTGTGTAGGTACATGCAAAATGGATATCAAGCGCGTGGGTGATGCCGAGTGCATCAACTGCGGCGAGTGCATTGGCGTCTGTCCCACTAAGGCCATTAGCTGGAAGGGATCGAAGCTATTCCTGGCTCCCAATGCCATCGACGGCGAGAGTGAGGGGGCAGACACCCACCGAGAGAATGTCCAAAAGGCCAAGAAACGCCACACCGCTGTCAAGGTGACGGTGGGAGTGCTCATGGCGGCTCTCCTCGGCGCGGCGCTGATCTACTACAATTTCATCGACGGACGGGAGGACGAGCCTATCCTGCTTCCCCCCGAAACCACCGAAGCCACCGAAGCTACCACCTCCGCCGACGACCCCGAAACCCAGCCGGATCAGCCCGAGAAGCCCCCCGTGGGAACGGCGGTGGGCAACACCTGCCCCGCCATCGTCCTTGACCTGATCGGCAGTGACGCCAGGTTCAGCGTGGAGGAAAATGCGGTGGCAGGGAAGGTCACGGTGCTGAATTTCTGGTTCACCACCTGCGGCCCTTGTCTGCACGAGCTGCCTTATTTCTATCAGGTAGCCGGGGATTACGCCGAACAGGTGTCTGTGGTGGCGGTACATATCGAGCAGCGGAACGTGGACGTAGCCGACTTTATTCAGAATGATTCGGGACACCCCGAATGGGGCGACGGAACCATGCTCATCGGCTGGGACACCTCTTCCTATTGTTTGAAGCTGTTCAACATCCAGGCCTGTCCCGTTACCGTGGTGATCAATGCAGACGGCGTGATCACCGATTACTTCGTCGGTGGACTCATGCAAGACGAGCTTGTCGCCGCCGTGGAAAAGGCCTTGGGGGATGAGTAACGTCCCGCTCCCTCCAAAACAAAAAAGAATACGCCCCGTCTCGGACAACCGAGATGGGGCGTGTTGCAGAATCGGGAAGGGTACGTGCCAAGACCGAGAAAAAAAGAAATGACCCTTGCCTACGTTTCTCAAGCGCAGACAAGGGTCATTTCTGGTCGTTCTTAGTATCTAACATCCTTTGTATATCCTCCTATTCTACGGTCTACCTTCTACTCATTCTCCCATGAATCCGTGAAATCCAATTCTTCATTACTTCTCTAACCGAGAAACGGTTTTTTCATGCGCTTTTCGTGGGGCTTTGTAAAAGGCGAGTGTCAAGTGACCTTGATCATGTAGACAACACATTGGCTTTCATCGCTCGGATCTGATTCTATATTTTGTCGTCTGTTGTCTTGTTCAGATCCCGTTGTGTTCTGCTGGTCTTTTCCAATCAAGGCCGTCAGCTTACTTTGCCATTGGACTGTACCTCCTCTGTTGTGATTACAGTATAGCATATTTTTGAGGGAATTGCAATATTCAAAATATACGAAATTAACAAAATATTTTTGTTCATAAAATAGAAAAACAATAAAATGCCGAAAACCTCTTGCAATTTGTTTTTAGATGTGTTATAATAATATTTGTGGTTGTGTCTCTTGTGAGCTCCTGCCTGCTACCGCCCACTGATCCTGTCCCCGCCCCATTCGCGGAGGGAGGGCCCATCGGCGTTCTCTTCTGTCAAACTATATAGGATACTCGCCTCAAGTTGATGAATATTCGTCGATTTATTCATTGACTTTGGGGCGGGTTTCTGCTATAATGCTCCCTGTTCGCATATGTTATACGGAGCGTAAATGCCTCCGTCCATACCCGTTTATTCTACCGTTACGACGCCCGATATGAGCGGGCAAGGAGTATTATGAATATGAATACCATTCAGACTCTTCTCAGCATTGCCGTCTGCCTGTTTGCGGGACTCATGATGACCCGTGTTCTCAAGCGGCTTCACCTCCCCGACGTGACCGCGTACCTCATTGCCGGTGTGGTCATCGGTACATATTGCATTGGTCGTTTTGTCGTTGGAGGCTTCAGCTTTGGCTTCAACAATGAGGTCTCCCCCGTCGGCAGCTTCACCATCATCTCGGACATCGCCCTGGGCTTCATCGCCTTTGATATCGGTAACGAGTTCCGTGTGAAGGATCTGAGGCACACGGGAAAGCAGGCTACCGTCATCGGCATCGTTCAGGCCGTGACCGCTACTCTGGTGGTGGATGCCGTCCTGGTGGGCGTGCACTTCCTGCTCATCGCTTTGACGGGCGTGGACTATCTCCCCCTGCCCGCCTGCATCCTGCTGGGCGCTATCGCATCGGCGACTGCCCCCGCCGCTACCCTCATGGTGGTGCGCCAGTACAAGGCCAAGGGCCCTCTGACCGATCTCCTGCTCCCCATCGTCGCTCTGGACGATGCCGTGGGACTGATCCTCTTTGCCGTGTCCATGGGTGTGGCCAAGGCGCTTCACGGCGGCGAGCTGAGCGTGGTCTCGGTGCTGGTTGAGCCCATGCTGGAGATTCTGCTGTCCCTTCTTTTGGGCGCTGTGCTGGGCTTCTTTTTGTCCTTTGTGGAGCGGGCCTTCCACTCCAACTCCAACCGCCTCGCCCTTATGATCACCTTTGTGTTTCTGACGGTGGCGCTGGCCATGCTGCATTTCGAGATCAACGGCGTACACATCGGCTTTTCCTCCCTGCTCACCTGTATGATGCTGGGCACCGTATTCTGCAACGTCTGTAAGACCTCCGAGGAAATGATGCAGAGAACCGAGAAGTGGACCAAGCCTCTGTTCGTTTTGTTCTTCGTGATCAGCGGCGCAAGTCTGGATCTGACCGTCTTTAAAGAGCCCGTATTCATCCTGATCGGTGTGATCTACATCCTGTTCCGCTCCGTGGGTAAGATCGTAGGCTCCTTCAGCAGCGCCAAGCTCATGAGGTGCGACGAGAATACCGTGAGGTATTTGGGTGTCACCCTCCTGCCTCAGGCGGGCGTCGCCTTGGGCATGGTTTCTACCGTAGGCGCTGACAGCGTGTTCGGCGGCAGTACCATTGGCAGTACCGTGCGTTTTGTCGTCCTCTTCGGCGTTCTGATCTACGAGATCCTTGGCCCTATGATGACCAAGTGGGCGCTGACCAAGGCCGGGGACATCACCGAGAAGCCCCAAGGCATTTCTGCCCGTGTCATTGACCCCCATCATCTGGAGAAGGAAGGCAATTCCTGATTCCGTTCTATAACCAAAGGGCTATCCCGTGGGGATAGCCCTTTTCTGTATTGGTATAGGGGAGTGTCACTCCAAAAGGATCTTGTCCCACAGCATTCTGCGCCCTGCCAGCGCCGCACCACGCTCGGCCATGGTCAGGCCACCCTCTGCATGGCTGATCAGAATATCCACCCCATCGGGGAGAAGGGGCGTGTAAAACGAGCCGTCGGGCAGAATGCTCCGCGCATCCTCCACGTAGATGAGATCGGGGCACAGAAAACGGCATAAGTCGGTGAGGAATACCGCCGTACTGCGGCGGATTCCCTCGGCGGAGGATTCTGTCGAGCGGAGGGTGCGGAGCAGAGTGTGGGTCAGACTGTCTCCGAGGGAGGAGGGATGCCATAGCCCCTCCCCGTCCTTGAGGAGCAGACAGGCGTGCGTCCCCTCTCCAATCGATGCAAAGAGCAGGGACGCGGCCGCCCGGGGCAGCTTTCTGCTCTTGACCGCCCAAGCCACCGCCTCTCCTTGTCCCGTGACGGCCAAAGGGGATTTGCCAAGGGCGTGGGTGAATACGTCCCGTAAAATCTTAGAGGGAAGCGTCCCGTCTGTCAAAAGAACAGGAGCGGTCACAGCCCCCTCGCCACACCCTCGCAGAAGGGTCAGGAGGCGGCGGGCAAGGAGTCGGGCCGATTCCTCGGGTGGGGAGGCGGGGTACAGCTCCACCGTGGCCGAGGCCATGGGGGAAAGCTCCATGTCCAGTACACGGACGGCGCCGTATTCACGGGTTACCGTCAGGACGGGGAGCAGGAGGTTTTTGGCAGGGGAAAGAACACGGCAAGGACGGCCGCTGTCGGGGGATATACCCGTCTCGGAGCGGAGAATACCGTGGGACAGACAGGCGGAGATGGCACGGGTAACCGTAGACTGTCCCAAGCCAGTGGCCTCGGCCAGCGCCTTGCCGGTGGTGGGGAGGGATGCCTCCAGCGCATCCAGAATGCGGGTGAGGGCGGCGGGGGATATAGAAGGGTACGGCATAGTGACCTCCCGATGAAAAAGTATTGACAAGATAAGGGAAACGTGGTATAATAGGCGGGTAGCTTCGTCGGACGGCCGCGCGGGATGTTGCCGAAAGGTATTCCCGTGAGGAAAGTCCGGGCATCATAGGGCAGGATAACTGATAACGTCAGCCGCGGGTAACCGCCGGAAAAGGGCAACAGAAATAGACCGCCGTCCTTTGGGACGGTAAGGATGGAAAGGCGAGGTAAGAGCTCACCCACTTCCACGGTAACGTGGATTTGCTGTAAACTCTATCCGATGCAACACCGTGTAAGGCCGTAAGGCGGGTCGGCCCGACCCAATCCACTTACTGGGTGGCGCACAGCTTATGGCTGTGAAGCGTTTCGGTGACGGAACGCGCAGATAGATGGTCGTCATCTGTCCCTCGGGACAGTCAACAGAACCCGGCTTACAGACGGAGCTACGAAGGAAGAAGTGTTACAACATATAGAGATACGAGATACGGAAGGCTTTTGCCCATTCGTATCTCGTATCTTTTTGGGGGTTACTTCATCTGATCCACCAGCCTGGACACAAGCGCAAGCTGCTCGGGGTTGAGGCGCTTGAGCTTGGCCGTGATCTCGGACAGGCGGTCGGGGGCGCGGGACTCCAGGTCGAAGAACTCCTGCGGGGATACCTTCAGGTAGTCGCAGATGTAGAAGAAGACCGACATGGAGGGGAGATTGTGTCCGTTCTCAATATTGCTGATATAGCTTTCGCTTTGTCCCAATGATAAACTCATGTCACGGGCAGATACGTCGGCCTGAGTGCGAAGTTCTGCCAGTCTTTTGTGAAACTGTTGGTTGATAAACAAAATATCACCTCCTTGTACATTATTGTACTATTGAGAAGGTGATAAATATAAAGTTATAATATATACTTCGGAATCTAATATACAACAAATATGGATTTTGCAGAATATCTATTTTTAAATTGTCTTTGCGGGGGAGGGACGCCCCCCACAACAAAAAGACCGCCCGATCCTGTCGGGACGGTCTTTTTGTTCGGCGATATGTTTGCTTTGCAAACGCGATATACTCGCTTCGCTCGTGCGATATATTGTCGCTTCGCTCCAATGCGATATGATATAAATCCCCACGCCCCGCAGGGCATATCGCTTGCCGTAGGCAAATATCGCTCCCAAAGGGAATATCGCAAATCCCGCAAGGGATTTATATCGCTGCGTGTTCTCCGTTCAGGAGAACACGCATTTACAGATTATCCTCACCCTTCCGCAGCTCGGCACGGTCAATGATGCGCTGCTGAGCCCCCAGATATTTCGCCACCGTCAGCGTGGCCACGTAGAGAGCGGCGTAGGCGGCAAAGATCACCAGAAATCCCCAGTAGGGCGTATCGTTGACGAGGGATTCGTAGGTCACGCCCCAGCCGTTGAAGATCAGGCCGGCGGTGAAGCGCACGCTCCCCGACACAAAGCCCTGAAAGTGAAAGAGCATGGAGAAGAGCAGGTGAATGACAGAGGCCACAGCGCCGGCGGCGATGGTGCCACCCACGTGGCAGTACCCCTCACGGTACCCCTCCATCCGCCCTACTACGGCCAGAATGGCCGCCACACCTGCGGTGTAAACGATGATGCGAATGACCGTCAGCACAGGGTAGGGAAGGAGCACGAATTTGTCCACCATCCTCACCAGCAGGGCTTCGACGATCATGGCGAGGATGCAGGATCCAAAGACGTACAGAAAGTAGAAAAGACCGTTGATGGCGATATTCTTTTTCATGATCAATAGGAGCTCATGAGGTGAGCCAGCATCTCGTCGGAGCTCTTCTTGATGAGGGCGGCGTAGTAGGCGGTGACGATGATCTCCAGAGCGGTGGACAGTCGGTCACGGGCGCCGGGAGCGGCCTCCTCGTAATCGGCGATCTGGCGGTTGATCACATCCTTGATGGTTGCCTTGGAGGCTACGTCCTCACGGGTCAGCGCCTCTAAAATGCGGCAGATGTAGTCGTAGAGGACAGAGTCGCGGATGATGTCGTCGCTGGTATCGTCGATCTTTCCGTTGATGTACTGGAGCAGGAAGGCGATATGATCAAGCTGAATGCAGGAGCGGAGCATATTGATGATGAGGATGTGAGCCACCTGATCAATGTTGTACTTCTTGAGGCGGGCGTTGGCAACCCAGCCGCGCTTGGTCCAGTTCTGCAGGGTAGAGCCGTCAATGCCCGATACCTCGCGGATCTGGGAGAGCATCACGCCTTCGCTGATATAGAAAACCTTGGAAAGGAACTCTAGTCCCGTTACGTTGCCCATGTCGCGCTTCTTCAGCCTCGTACCGGGAATCATAGCGTCATTAATTTCGAGATTCATAGGTTACCTCCGTATGGTAATGATGAGTATATGCGGGCATACCATTGCCCGTTGTGAGTCCGATTGGACTTGATGCGATTGTGTCTTTATTATATCACACGGTCTCCCGATTGTCAAGAGAAGGGTAAAATTTTTGCGAATGGTTTACAAAATATTTCATATCGTATGAATACAGAAAAGGGAAGCAGGAGGAAGGATCATGGGAATGGCGCGCATACGCATTCGCCCGATGGCGGCGATCTTGGGGGTAGGAGTGGCTCTGATGGCTCTGTGGGGCTCTCTGACAGGGCGGGAGGAGTGGGGGGCGCTACGGGTGGGGGAGCTTCTTTCCGTGGCTCTGGCGGCCCTTTTGCACGAAATTGGACATGGGGTGGCGGCTTGGGGGTGGAGCGTCCCCATCCGCACCCTGCGGCTGGATCTATTTGGGGCGCGGATGGAGCTGGGAGGGCTCACAGGCTACGCCGCAGAGCTGGCCGTGGCGGCGGGAGGGCCGCTGGTCAGTCTGCTGGTGGCGGCACTGGTATGGCCTGTGGGGATATTCTGGGAGGGAGCGGAGTTCTTTTCCCTCGTATCTCTGGGGCTGGGACTGCTCAACCTTCTCCCCGTGCGGGGGCTGGACGGCGGTCGGATGCTGGCCTGCGCCCTGTCTCTGACGGCGGGGGAGCGAGTCTCGGAGACCGTCCTGCGGCTGACCACGGGACTTTTCCTCGGAGGGCTTTGGCTTCTTTCGGTGTACGCCCTTTTGCGGGTGGGGGAGACCTTGACTCTGTTCACCTTCACCCTCTGCCTCCTTTTCCGACTGCTGGAGCCGCAAAAATAAATGGGAAAATTTTTGTTTCACCCTTGAAAAAAAGGCAGAAATGTGTTACAATAAATAGAAAGGCAAAATGCCGTACTTAATAGGAAAGGATAATCCGCCATGAATGGAAATATCTTGAATCTTCACTACGATTGCAGCCCCGGACAGGTTCTGCGCGATCCCGAATTCTTCACCAAAAAGGTTCCCTATATGAAGGCCGCCGGTGTCAAGACCATGTGGCTCTGCGACCTCGTCTACGGCAGATGGTACGGCACCGCCGAGGATATTAGCCGAGCCAAGAAAATGCTGGAGGAAGAAGGCTTTGACGTGCAGGTTATTACCGTGCCTCTGGGTCACGGCTCTAACGCCCTGAACGGAAATGAGCCCGATCCCTCTCTGCCTGCGGATTGGAAAAACCGTGTGGACGTCAACGGGAACCGCATGGGCACCACCACCTGCATTGATGATACCGTGATCAAGTGGTACCGTGATGCCCTTGAGATCCATAAGGAGCTGGGATTCACCCAGGTCTTCCACGACGACGACCTCCGTCTGGGTATGTTTGGCCCCGATCTGCAGGGCTGCTTCTGTGACCGCTGCATGAACCGCTTCTATCAGGCCTATCCTCAGTTTGACGGCATGAGCCGTGCCGACATCGTTCGTCTGGGCACCCCCGGCAGCGAGGTGCGGGATGCATGGGAGACCATTCAGTGCGATTCCATCCGTCGCTTCGTGAGAGAGACCACCCCCGAGGGTATGACTCCCGGCGTTATGGTCATGCACTGCGGCGACCGTCGCCACGGCATTGACATTGCGGGCATCAGGAAGGATTTCCCCAACGCCCTCTTCCGTGTGGGCGAGAGCCACTTCCACGATGGCGCTGTCAACCATCCCCTGTACCCCTCTGCTCTGAAGAGAGGCATCAGCAAGCACCTGGCCCTCATCGGTTCGGTGGAGAACGCCTTCTCCGAGACCACCACCTACCCCGTAGGCGCTCTGTCCCCCGAGAATTTGGTGAAAAAGATGAAGGTCGAGATCGAATGCGGTCTGCGTAATATCTTCTTGATGGGAGGCAATAAATTCTATACCGATGACTTCTGGGAGGCTCTGATCGCCGCTCGCTCCGAGCTGGAGGAGCTGGCCGCCTCCACCCCCCTGCCCGTTCTGGACGGAACTCCCATTGAGGACGATTTCATCTGGCACGGCTGATCCCAAGGCTTACCATTATCCAAGCGAAAGGAATATAGAAATGTCTGAGTGTACCCATAACTGCTCTACCTGCTCGGCGAATTGCTCCTCCCGTCAGAAGAGCCGTGAAGAAATGTTTGAAAAGCCCAACGACCTCTCCTCCGTCAAGCACATCATCGGTGTGTGCAGCGGTAAGGGCGGCGTGGGTAAGTCCCTCGTTACCTCCATGCTGGCCGTCAATATGCAGAGACGTGGCTACAAGGTGGGTATTCTGGATGCCGACGTGACCGGCCCCTCCATTCCCAAGGCCTTTGGCCTGAACGCCCCCGTTGAGGGCGACGGTCTGGGCATGATCCCCCCCTCCACCACCACGGGCATCGACATCATGTCGGTCAACCTCATGCTGGATGACGTGACCAAGCCCGTGATCTGGCGCGGTCCTGTCATCGCAGGCACCGTCAAGCAGTTCTGGACGGATACCATCTGGAACGAGATCGATTATCTCTTCGTAGATTGCCCTCCCGGAACGGGTGACGTCCCCCTGACCGTGTTCCAGTGCCTGCCTCTGGATGGCGTTGTCATCGTCTCCAGCCCCCAGGATCTGGTTTCCATGATCGTACAGAAGGCCGCCCATATGGCCGATATGATGAAGGTGCCCGTGCTGGGTCTCGTGGAGAACCTGAGCTACGTGGTCTGTCCCGATTGCGGCAAGGAGATCCGTGTGTTCGGTGACAGCCACATCGAGGAGATCGCCGAGAAGTTCGGCTACGATCTCCTGGGCAAGATCCCCATGGACTATAAACTGGCCGCTCTGGTGGACAAGGGCTGGATCGAGATGATGGAGAATACCTATCTCGAGGCCGCCGCCGATACCATTGAGCGTAAGTGCCCTGTCTCTCAGGACGAGGAGTGATATCTCCCCCCGAAAGGAGCGTTATACCGTGAAAATGACCCCCCAAAAGCCCGAAAATGCCTTAGAGCGTAAGCCCAAGGCAGGACTGTGCCTTGGAGTCCTTTTCCCCCGCATCTCCCACGCACGGGAGGGTGGTGAGACGGTACGGCGCTCCTTTTTGGCGATCCTTGGACAGTGTGTCCTCCTTCTGGCTCTTTGTATGGTGCTAATCCTTACCTTGGTTCTGACCGTTTCCCTTACCATGGTCAGGCTGACCGCCCCTGCTATTGTCACGACAGACACCCTCCCCGACGGAGCGGAGTATGACTGTATCCTCGTCCTCGGCGCAGGGGTACGGGCGGACGGCACCCCCAGCGATATGCTCCGTGACCGTGTCAGCGTGGCCGTGGAGCTGTATAAGGTTACAGGCGCCCCGCTCCTCATGAGCGGCGACCACACGGGAGACTACAACGAGGTGGGCGTCATGAAGGCGCTGGCGGTGGAGATGGGAGTTCCCTCGGAGGACGTCTTTCTTGACCACGAGGGCTACTCCACCTACGAGAGCCTCTACCGTGCGAAAAGGGTATTCGGCGCACGGAGCATCCTCGTCGTCACCCAGGAATACCACCTCCACCGCGCCCTGTACATATCCCGTGAGCTGGGCATGAAGGCGGAGGGTGTCTCCGCCGATCTTCGTCCCTACCGTAAGCAGACCCAATACGCCCTCCGTGAGCATCTGGCTCGCTTTAAGGATCTCTTCACCGCCGCCAAAGGGAACTACGAGGGGCATCTCGACCCGCCCGTGGATCTGGACGGGGACGGGGATCTGACGTAAGAGTTCTTACATTTAGCAAAAAAACATGAAGAGGAAAGCCTATGTTCGACTTCAAAAATAAGATTGCCGTGGTTACAGGCGGAGCGCGGGGCATCGGCAAGTGCATCCGTGAGCAGTTTGAGGCCGCCGGCGCAACCGTGTGTGTCATTGATCTATTGGAGAACGACTTTTTCGTGGGCGACATTTCCGATAAGGCCACGCTGGAGGCCTTTGCGCAGAAGGTGATCGCCACCCATGGGCGGGTGGACTATATCATCAACAACGCCGCCCCCACGGCCTGCGGGCTGGAGAAGGGAAGCTACGAGGACTTTGAGTACGCCCTGAAGGTGGGTGTCACCGCCCCCTTCTACCTGACCAAGCTCCTCATGCCCTACTTGAGCGAGGGAGCGTCCGTCGTTAATATCTCCTCCTCCCGTGACCGCATGAGTCAGCCCCAGACCGAGAGCTACACCGCCGCCAAGGGAGGCATATCCGCCCTTACCCACGCCATGGCCGCCAGCTTGGCAGGATGGGCACGGGTCAATTCGGTCTCCCCGGGCTGGATCGACACCAACTATACCGTCTACGAGGGCCCCGACGCCACCCAGCACCCCGCAGGACGGGTGGGAAATCCCCCCGATATCGCCAGTACGGTGCTGTTTCTCTGCTCGGATATGGCGGGATTCATCACGGGTGAGAACATCTGCGTGGACGGCGGCATGACGAGACTCATGATCTACCACGGCGACCACGGCTGGTCGCTGAAGTAGGGCTTAATGCAGGGGTTTCACCCCTGCACCCCACCAGAAACCCTTTTATAAAAGGGTTTCTGGACTTCCCAAAACTTTCAAAGCATTTATTTGTTAAAGGTTCTTGGGATTCTTAAACCCTTTTTTCAAAAAGGGTTTGGTGGGGGTTTGGGGGCAAAGCCCCCTATAAAATACAAGGAGGCAACTATGAACACCCAAGAAGCCATTGCAAAGAGAAAATCCACCCGCTCCTACACCTCCGCCCCCGTTCCCGAGGAGGCGCTGACGGCCATCCTGCAGGCAGGCTTTGCCGCCCCCGTGGCCATGGCCAGATACGACTCCCTCCACATCACGGTTCTGCAGAACGAGGATACCATCAAGCGCATCAACGATGCGACCTCCGAGATGTTCTCGAGGCGCATGGGCGTGAAGAGAAACATGGATTTCGGCGCCCGTACCCTGCTCTTCGTGTCCACCACCACCGAGGGACTCCTTCCAGAAATGGCCTACGCCAACGTAGGCATCGTGGTGGAGAACATGGTCATTTCCGCCACCGATCTGGGCATTGATACCGTCATTCTGGGCGGCGCTCCCAGAATCATCGTCGAGGACGAGACCCTCATGGAGGAGCTGGGCATCCCCGCAGGCATGAAGCCCGTGCTGGGCATCTGTCTGGGCTACGCCACCACCGAGGAGCCCCCCAAGACCCACAGCATCACGGTCAATCGGGTGTGAGAGCTGAGGTCGACTCTGCCCTCCCGAAGACCAAAGAGAAAAGCCGATGGGAAGCCCCCATCGGCTCTTTTTATATCCCATACGTCCCCGTCAAGGGGTCGCGTAACACCCCGATCTCAGGGGTAAGGAAGGTGAACACCACAAAGAGCAGGGCGATCCCCCAGAGGACTCCCACGGCAAGCTTGGGACGCTTACAGACCACCGTCCCCCGCTCAAAGAGCCGTGTTTCATAGAGGTAGACCACCGCCGCCGATACAAAGAAAATGGCGATGTTCAACCAGTCGGGAGAAGGGCCCACCACCCCGTTGTAGGTGTAGAACAGAACGGGAATGAGCGCAAGCCCCAAAAGGATCCCCCGTAGCTTGACACACCAAAAGTCCTTACGGTCACGGAAAAATCTGCTCTGCACCGCGGCGTAGAGGAGCATGGGCCAGAATAGGAGCTTCATATGCTCCCAGGTGGATTCGTTCACCCCCGAGAAGGGAGCGACCCACACCGCCCCTCCCAGCCAGTCGTAGAGGAAGTGAAGGAGCGTGCCGCCCAGAGCGGTCACACCAAAGCCAAAAAGCTGCCAAAGCCGAGTCGAGCGATCCATAAAGCACCTCTTTTTTTTTCAGTATATGTGTATGTCCCCGCCCCTATGCGTCAGCCCATAGACAAAGAACAAGGCTCCCACAAAAGTGGGAGCCTTGCCTGATTCGGTTCGGGTACCCCCCGAGGCTACCGCTTGCGGTAGCCTCGGGGGAAGTTTATAGAACTACGAAAGATTACTTGCCGTAGTTGTGGTTGTAGAACAGTGCGGTTCCGACAGTTCCGAGACTGGGAACCTCAATGGGCATCTCGATGAACTGATGAGTGGTATCCACGTACATCTTGGTGATGGCGCCCGTGGAAGGATCTCTCTCAGATTTGGTCAGCACGTCGGTGACAAGCTGGTCAACAGTGATGATACCGCCATCCTGGTAGCTAGGATAGATGACCTTACTGGTGTTGGGCTGGAGGTGGGCGAGATCGTTGAACAGCAGGGAAACGAGGATGAACTGATCGGACTCGTTTTGGATGTGTCCGAGCGCATTCCAACCAGCAGCCTCGCCACTGATAGGATCTTCGTTCTGACAAACGGTTACAATGCCGCCGACATTGCCATTAATGATCTCGGGTACGGTGGCGCCGCCTACCTTATAGTTCTGGAAATACGTGGTGTTACCGGCGTTGAGGTTAGAGGACGTATTGATCGTGCCACTGATGGTGACCTGCTGGATCTCATTATCGTTGAGACCGGCCTCGTTGCATTCCTCAGGAGCAAGCTCCATGCCGGTAGCTCCGCAGGGGCCAAACGTTAGGTTTTCGAAGGTCATAATATTGGAGCGTGAGAATATGCCGGTAGAGAAGCAGTTATATACGTGAACGTTGGAAACCTTTCCGTTACCTACTATTCCCAGGAAGCTCATGCCTGCATAGAACGCGGAAGATGTGATGTTGTTTGCGTCAATATAGTAGTGGCAATTATATTCGCGCGATCCAATATTGATACCATGCGTGTAACAACCGATATTCATTTCGGTGCTACCCTCTTTTCTATAGAGCGCAGGATCGTAGTCAATAGGCTGATTTCCCTTTGTTTCAAGGTTGTAGAGATTTACACTATAAGTCTTATTATTGTTGGTGCCTGCGCTTACGTCGCCACCTGCATTCCAAGGTTCTGCGCTAAGCAAGGAGCTGATGTTGTATAGCTTATCGGTTACTCCGTATCTGTTGCAGTAATCATCGTATTCAACCTCGGTGAATACACGCATCTGGGAAGCGTCGATCTTGTGGTTGTTTCCGTTGATGTAAAGGCTCTTATTGACCGCCTGGATACGGTTGCTGCCCATAGCGGGAACCTCATCACGGGGACCGCGAAGGATCTCGTCAATCGTCTGGTCATTCTGAGGCTTCAGGGCAACCAAGGGAACGAGGTCGTAGCCGTATTGGTAATTGTTTGCGCTTCCGTCGGGCTTTTCAAAAACAGCAAAGTTGATCTGCTGTCCCTGATAAATGTCATTTCGAACTACCAGCCAAAGCTCTTCAAAGGTATTTACGTTGTATCCCTCGTTAATATTGAACGTATAGGATATGGTAGCCTCAACCTTACTTCCCGATGCGGAGCTGACGGTAACGACAACCTTACCGGTCTTCTTGAAGGTTATTGCACCATTCTCGTATACAGCAACCTCATCGCCGGTAGCACCGCTCTCGTGACGGAAATTAAAGGCAAGATCCTTGCAAACAATTCCCGTTCCGCGAACTGTGGGAACAAAGGGCAAGCTGGACATTCCGGCAACCTCAACAACATTTCCACTGATACCTGTGATCGTATGGTCTATCATGGAGAAGGAGTACTCGATGTCTGTTCTCTCAGCGAATACCTCGGGAAGAACGACTGCGTCGGGAGGAACGATGACGTTGACCTCTGCGGTCTCTACCACGTCGGTACCCTGAATGCGGATCTCCACGATGGCAGTACCGTGACCCTTCAGGTCGGTGAAGCTGCAGTTAGCGCCGCTTGCTGTAATACCGAGGTACTCAGCGCCCGAGATCACTCGGAACTCAAGAACCTTATCGGTAACCTGCTCGTAGTTGTAGTTGTATACCGTTGCGACAAGAACGGGAGCGGCAGCCGTACCCTTCTTGTCTACCGTGAAGATATCCTTATCAAGGTCGATGTAGAACCTGGAAGCATTGATCTCCTCCTGGGAGGGCTGTACGATGAAGGTAAGAGCGTTACTTTCAACGTCACCTGCAACTGCCTTAATGGTAATTCTTGTTCCGGTTCTTGCCTCGGAGCTGATGATCAGCGTGTCGCCGTTGAAGGTTGCGTAGTTTGCTCCCTCAACAAACTGCCAGAGAATCTCCTGGTTTGCGTTTGTGGGGTTTACGATCTTATTCACGATGACCGCCTGACCTCTGAGAACCTCCGTATTGGCGGAGAGCTGAATGGATTCAACCTTGATCTCCTCGGTTGCGGGTCTTACCGTAAAGGTAAGAACGTTACTCTCAACAGAGCCGACAACGGCCTTGACAGAGATCCTGGAATCCTTCTCAACGTCAGGCTTGACTACCAGAA
This sequence comes from Clostridia bacterium, assembly GCA_017532045.1. Lineage (GTDB taxonomy): Bacteria > Bacillota > Clostridia > Oscillospirales > CAG-272 > CAMEON01. The sequence continues at coordinate 19,100 of JAFXJW010000026.1, forward strand.
CGTTACCCGACATGGAAGCGAAGGTGTCACCCTGGACGATAACCCAGGAAAGCTTGTCGGTGGTGTCAGTGGGAGTGATATTGACGTTGATCGTTACACTGTGTCCTGCGATGGGAGAGAGATTGTCAGCAGAGATCTCAACCTTCGTTGCGGGCTTGCTGGTATCTCTTACCGTAAATACAAGCTCGTTGCTGTTCGTGGTGTCAGCCTTTGCAACGACCTTAACGACCGTACCTGCGGGAGCGTTCTCGCTAATAATCAGAACGTTGCCCGAGAGGGAAGCATGCTGTGCGCCCTCGGTGATGGAGAGGATAATGTGGTCTGTCGAGTCAGCGGGCTCGATCGTGCTCTTGATGATCATTGTCTGACCGGGCAAGAGGTTGAAATAATCGGCGGAAAGGGTAACCTTGGTGGCCTTGATCTCGGAGGAGGCGACCACGAACTTGAGGACGTTACTCTCTACGTCTCCCGCGGTTGCCTGAACCTTGATCACGTCGCCTGCGACTGCGGTATCCTTGATCATAAGAACGTCGCCGACCATCTCTGCCTTGTCGGAGCCCTCGATCACGGTCCACACAACCGTGTCGGTCGTGTTGGCGGGATTTACGTCCTTACTGAGAACAACGCTCTGCCCTGCGAGAGGAGCGAGTTTGTTTGCGAAGATCTCAATGGACTCTGCCGCAACAGAGGTGTCACGCACGGTGAATACCAGCTCGCTGCTCTTCACGTCACCTGCGTATGCGACTACCTTGATCACAACGCCTGCGGTAGCATTCTTGCTGATGATCAGAACGTTGGCGGAGAGGGAAGCGAAATCCTCGCCGTCTACGATCTCATAGCGGATGGAGTCGGTAGAGTTGTCGGGGGTGATCTTGCCGGTCAGGACTACGCTCTCACCTACCAGAGGATTGAGGGTAGGAGCGGTAACGGTAACGGCGGTTGCGGGAATCTCCTCAACCGAGCTTCTGACCGTGAGGGTCAGCTCGTTACTCTCAACGTCACCGGAGGCGGCCTTGATCTTGATCACGGTGCCAACGGGGGCGGTCTCACTGACGGTGAGGGCATCACCCGCAACGGTGGCGAACTCTGCACCCTCGGTGATGGTCCAGCTAATGGTCTGGGTAGCATCGGAGGGGTCAACCACCTTGGTCAGCACTATGGTCTGGCCTGCGGTGGGCTTATCCGTTGCCGCGCTGATCACGATGGATTTAAGGGGAACGGAAATCTTAACGGTAATCGTGTTGGAATAGGAAGCGCCTTCCTTTGCCTGTACGGTTACGGTAGCGCCGTGGGGGGCGGTCTCGCTGATCTTGAGAACGTTTCCCACTACGGAAGCGTACTCAGATCCGCTTACAAGGATAAACTCGGTATCCTCAGAGGGAATATCCTCTGCTCCCTCAGCCTTCAGAACTGCGGAGAGATTCACGGATTCACCGCGGGTCGCCTCGCTCTTGTCTGCGGTAAGGGTCAGGGTGTATTCGATGGGCTTCTCTTCAGGAGCAGTCTCAGACTCTGTTTCAGACTCATACTCCGTAGGAATATCACATGCAGCGAAGCATGAAATGAGCAGAGCAAAGGCGAGAGTGAGGACAAGCATCCTTTTTAGTGCTGATGTCATAGTACATCTCCTTTTTCCTTTTTCATTGGGGGGGTCATTTATATATAAAGAGCTGAAGCTCATTATTTTCACTGGGCCGTTTGGAGACCGAACTTATATTCGATCTTCTGAGTGGGAGCATTCTCGTCACCCACGTAGGCCATAACGGTAAATGTACCGTCCAGATAAATTTCGAGAATTCCGTTTTCGTTAATCTTTGCGCGTTGCATTTTGTTCTCGCCCGAGCCCTTGTACTCGTTGGCCACGATCTTGATCTTAACGTCGTCAGGATTGATGGTCCCATCAGTCTTGAGTACGGCACGGAGGTCGATGATCTTCTCGGTGGTGACGTAAATGTCGCTGGCATTCTTGTTGATGTTGGGATTCCCGTCAAAGTCAAAGTAGATGGGAAGCACGCCCTCGACTACCGTTACTGTACAGGTGTCGACCCTCTCGCCAAGCTCGGTGGTTACGGTGATGACGGCTGTTCCCGTGCCTCTTGCTTTAACGTTGCCGTTGACGTCTACGGTTGCGACGCTTGTGTTGGAGGAGGTGTATTTAACAGCCTTGTTTACTGCAACGGGAGCGTCAACCTCACAGGAGAGGGTGTACGTCTGACCGACCTTGAGATCAAGCTCATGGTCCGAAAGAGCAACCGCAAAGGGAACCTTAGCGGTTACCTCAACGTTCAGAACGAAGGTCTTGTTGCCGTCCTGCGTCTTGACCGTTACTGTGGTATTTCCCCAGTGAACACCTGTGATGATGCCGTTTTCGTCAACGGTGCAGATGGATTCGTCCTGAGAAGAATAGGTTACGGCTTTGTTGGAGGCCAGCTTTGGGTATACGTTTACGATGGTCTCCTTGCTCTTGCCTTGCTCCACCGTAAAGAAGAGATCGCCCTCGTAGACGGAATTCATTCTGTCCACGACCTCAACCTTTTCCACGGGGATATACTGGTAAAGAGCCAGTATGCGTCCTGCGAATGCGATGACGACCAGCAGAACGATGGGAAGCACCGCAAGAATGATCAATATAGTTTTTTTCATAGAATAAATGTTACCTTTCTTGGCCACTTGCGGAGGCATTGCCCCCACAGATTGACAAAAACAAATTACATCTCGATCTTATGGTAGCTGCAGTTGATTCTGAGGATCATATCCACGATTCTGTTTACCATATACAGGAACGACAGAGCAATGATGATCCAGTAGGGAAGGGAGGGGTTTTTCACCGCAGACATGAGGATCACGATCATACCGAGGATGAAGCCCACCAAAAGGCCAACCACCAGACATCTCGTGGTGCTCTTACTCACCGTGGAGGATTCTTCGTCACCGACGGCGCTGATGGTGGGATTCCTGATATCACAGCTGATGCTGTATGCGATGTGACCGATGGCCGCCATGGCGACGGCGATGCTGCCCATCACGATTTGCCAGGAGGGATAATCGAATGCGAGGAAGGAGATCACGGCGGTCAGGATGATAGCGCCTATGGTGAATACCGCATTGAAGGAGAATTTTACGAGCATCTGTGTGAAGAAATTCACGGGAATCGTTTTGGACGTGTGGAAGTTTCCGCCGTCACGGGAAACGGCCGAGGCGGAGGAGATGTTCGACAGCATAGCCATGATGGCAACCACCATGACGTGTGCGCCTGCGATCATGTTGATGCCCGCCTGATTGACTGTGATGGTCATGAGCAGACGGTCGTAGGAAAATACGATGAAGGGCATCAGGATGGTGAAGAGGAAGTATTCGAATATTTCGGCGCTGGAGCGGAATACGCAGAAAACTTCCTTTCTGAAAAGAGTTGCGAAGCGGGATCTTTTTCTGAATTTCTTGGTCTTGGCTTTTACCTTAACGGTGTTCTCAAGGCTGGTCATAGCCATCTTGAAGAAAAGTCTTCTTGTAAAGAGAACCGCGATAACCGACACGGCCACACAAAGAACAATGAATATGGGGAACCAATGCCACATGGTAAAGGTGGTCATGGCTCGACCGAGCTGGTAGTACAGTGGGATCTTTCTTCCGACCATGGCAATCACGTTGTTGATTTCAAGGACGGTTTCGATCTGCTTGTCGGTAATATTGAATTCGCTGGCAATGCTTCCGATGGCGGAAAGATAACCCCAAAGGCAAACGCTGACGATGCTGAATATGACTACGATAGCCAGGAGGGTATGCTTTTTCAGGAATTTGATGATCCACATGACGGGGATGCTCAAAAACGCCGCAACAACGATGGGGAAGACAGGCAGGAGCATAACCAAAAGCGGCAGGGAGAGAAAGAAGCTCACACCGGCGCTTGAGAAGATACCGAGGGTGACGAATATAGGCAACGTGATCAGCGCGTTAACCGCAACCTCCTTGATATAGATGACAAGGAGCTTGGAAATGAAAAGCTGATTGGAGGTAACGGGCAAGCATATAAGCATTTCGTTATCTCTGTTCAGATACAGCGTATTGATGACGTTTCCTACCGCAAAGGCAAGAGAGAGTAGCTGTGTAACAAGAAGCACCAAGCTGAAAAGCTCCGCATTGATCGCAAAGCCCAGGGAGAAAATGCGCGCAAGTCCGATCCAGACTACTGCGGTGGCGGCTACCAGCAACGCGATGGCCTTCAGCAGAGCGGGAAACATGATTTTCGGAGACGTCATTTTCAGGAGGTTGGTCTTGTTATCCAGTTGCATCCTTAAGAGCGACAAGATATTTTTCATCCCTTATACCTCTTCGATCTCGCCGATGATTTCCATGAATATCTTCTCAAGAGATTCTCCGCGAGCCTTCAGCTCGGCAATGTCGTATACTCCCTGAAGCTTACCGCCCTTGATGATACAACAGCGGTCACAGAGATTTTCAACCACGTCGAGAATATGTGAGCTGAAGAATACGGTGTTACCCTCGGCCGCATGCTGCTTCATAACCTGCTTGAGCTGATAGGAGCTCATGGGGTCAAGTCCCGTAAGCGGCTCGTCGAGTACCCAAAGCTTGGGATTGTGTACCAGCGCCGCAATAACCGAGATCTTCTGCTTCATACCGTGAGAGTAGCTCTTGATGGGGTTATTAAACGCCGCGCGAAGCTTGAAGATATCGAGAAGCCGATCCGTTCTCTCCTTGGCAAGCTGGGGATCTACACGGTAGAGGTTTGCGATGTGGTTGATGTATTCCTGGCCCGTGAGTCTCTCAAAAACCGCATGGTTATCCGAAACGTAGCCGATCTGCATCTTGGCGCGCAAGGGGTCGGTCTTGATGGATACCCCGTCTATGAGGATATCTCCTTGCTGAAAAGGGTAGATTCCCATAAGGCTCTTGATGGTGGTACTCTTTCCGGCACCGTTAGGACCGAGGAAGCCGTATATTTCACCTGCCTTCAGAGAAAACGAAAGATCCTCTACGGCGTTTACCTGAGAGTTGCCATAGCTCTTTGTAAGATTTTTTATCTCTAACATCTGTAGTACTCCTTACTTATTCTGTAATGTTCTCAGGAAGCTTCGTTTTTCTTCCCTTAATTTTCTTGCACAGATCAACCGCCGAATGGTGAAGCTCGATGACCTTGTCCTCGTACCGGTATAGCCATTTCATAAAGAGGAAGAATCCCATACAGAGGAGGGAATAGCCAACGTACACGATGGCGAACACCAGCGGATATACTACGAATCTGCCGAACTCGAAGTAGTAGTCCTCTATGAATTGCAGGAAGGGGAAATAATCGAAGGCGATCTTGAAATCAAACATATAGAAATAGTTCACCGTTTCTCCGGTTACGTCCTGATATCCGTTCAGGATCGTTCCGAGAATATAGCAGAAAACGATGTAAATGGAGAACCCCGCGAAATAATATCCAATGCTTTTCTTTGTAAGACGGGGGAATACTCGAAGACCCATACAAATGGCGGGAACGATCAGAACGTAGGAATGCTCAAGCAGGAAGTGCACGTTCCAGAATCCCGTGTAGCCCACACCGAAGTCGGGCGCGAGAATAGCGAACATGGTTCCCACAATGTTGGCGATGAAGCCGTAGTGGAACAGTTTCTTCCACTTGAATGCGAAGGCCGCAAGGAAGGTGTAGGCGGCGAAGTTACAAAGCTGGAAGGGGAGTCTCTTGAGGGTGAGTCCCATGAGGTAGAGGGAATTGTAATGGAAGAAAAGAACCAGCACCATGAAGAGGCAGACGCTGTATCTGACCTCGTAGCTTTGGAATCTGAATATGTAATAGATAATCAAACCGATAGCGAGGGTCGAGCCGATCCAGATGAGATGGTAGGGGCTGAACCACTGAGGAGTCAGGTTATTGGTTCCGAAGAAGCTGGGGATTGCGTATACGGGAATCATGATAAGAACAACTGCGGGGACACCCAGGATATAGTTTCTCCACTCCTTGATATCCTTGAAGTTGAACACGTGGCGATCGCCTACATGCAGGATAATGGGGATGATGATAGCAAGCACAAGCTCAGCCGCAAAGAACGCGTATCTGAATTCGGGGGTCAGGTGATAGCCCATACCCGTGGGATCCAGGAAGTAATTCATGAAGTCCTCGTAGTACACGGCGGAGAGGATGGAGAAGGGGAGGGAAAAATATCCCGCCATATTTCGGAAGAATCGGTTCTTTGTAAATACGGCTGTCGTCAGAACCGCATAGTTGGTGTAATAGCCCCAACGAAGGATCACGTTGAAGAAGTCGGTTTCTTCGTAGCGCACACCCTGGAACCAGCCTCCGTTGATCACGTATGTAATGGAGTCAGAAAGGAAGAACCGTACAAATCCAACCGCACAGAAAATAACGGTGATGGTTTTGAGTATGTTATGGCGACAGTTTTCGTGCTTTTTGCAAAGAAGCAACACCAACGCACTGATTACAGCGGCGGATGAAAAAATAATAGCTTGATACATGATTTCTCCTATACAATAACGTAGCGTTTGTACTTGCGGCAGGCGGTTCGCGGCTGCAAAGTCCGTCCGCACCAAATGTCACTTTCTTCATAATTATACACCAAATCCGACAAAAAGTCAACCCTTTCGCCCCGAGGGGGGATTTTTCGCTATTTTACAACAAAAATTAAGCACTCCGTTTTTGTTTTTGTGGGCAAATGACCGCGTTTTATGGTACTTACTGGTAGAAATGGAAAAAGCAGAAAATATGTGACCCGTTTTGCCCTTTGGGAAAGTCGAAATGCGGACATTTTTGTCGCTCAAAGCAAAATGTTTTCGGTTTCGTCATCGAATCAGGCCAGAAAATTAATATATGTTGGACATGAAATTGCCGCTTTTTGACAGATTTGGTTGGAGTTCTCGGGATTTTATGGTATTTCCTTCCAAATTAAATGGAGGTGTGAAAGCTCTGTAGAGGAGTTGAATTATGGCGTAAAGTATGATATAATAAAAAGGAAATGAAATGCATGGATAACAAGTCCTTTGTATACAGAATAGCTTGAAAAGACAATTTCTAATAGTGTATGATGCAGCAATAAAGAGGTTAAAGGGCTGTATAGGCATGAAAGGGAGGGGAACATATGATGCTTGAAACCAAACGCCTCATCATCAGAGAATACACGACGAGGGATTTCGACACCCTGTTCGAGATCCTATCCGATGAGGAAACCATGAAATATTATCCCGGTCCCTACGACGAGAAGGGGCTACCGTGTAAACGTACGGCAGAAAAGGGATGCTGAGAAAATCAGATTTATTGAAAATAAATTGCGAGAGGGATCAGACCGTGTTGAAGAAGCTATACGATACAAGCAAAATATGGTTTGCCGCCTCGTGGATCATTGCATATTGTGTGCTGATGTCTGCGGGAGACGCGCTTTCTGCGTGGATCGGCATAGATAAATCGGTGACACTTGTCATCGGAGGTGTCCTTTCGGCAACACTGCTGCTGTTTTTGAAGAAAAACGGACTTTTTTCGGATTACGGACTATGTACCCCCAAGACCTCCGCGAGGTCCATGCTGTACTACGTGCCGATCCTGATCATGCTGAGTGTAAATCTTTGGTATGGCGTGGCCTTGAATCGCAGCGCGCTTGAAACCGTACTCTACGTTCTGGCGATGCTTTGCGTTGGCTTCCTCGAGGAAATCATCTTCCGCGGGCTTCTCTTTGAGGCGATGCGAAAGGACAACGTAAAAGCCGCCGTCATCGTTTCAAGTGTGACCTTTGGCATCGGGCATATCATTAATCTGATCAATGGCTCGGGGGCTGAATTGCTTCCAAATCTGCTTCAGGTGGTGTATGCTACCGCGGCGGGCTTTCTGTTCGTGATGATGTATTACAAATCAAAAAGTCTACTTGTCTGTATTGCCGCTCATGGTGTTTTCAACGCGCTCAGCGTCTTTGCCGATGAAGCAAGCGCATCGAACGAAATGCGAATATTGACCGCACTTTTGCTCACCGTGATAACGGGCTCTTACGCCCTGTATCTCACGTTTTCGATGAAAGGAAAAACGAAGGATGAAGGAACTCAAGGTAGCTAAGCCTTCTTTCATGCCCGATGCAGGAAGCTGACGCTGAACCTTTCGTCACATCCTCATTGCCAACGTCCTGTGGCTGTCTTCGGCGGCAGAGAAATGGTACCGGCATATCTCGCGTTCGATTCTGTTGCGAGGGCCTTTTGAGTCGAAAAAATATGATTCTCCCCTCTTGCAAATGCGAGAGGGATATGCTATAATGAAATCAGTTCCCCGAAAATAACTTATTGAGAGGTGTACTATGCTGAAAGGAATTCCGAAGATTCTCCCTCCCGAGCTGCTCAAGGTTCTCTGCGAGATGGGCCATAGCGACCGCATCTGCATTGCCGACGGCAATTTCCCCTCCGCCTCCATGGGTAAGGATGCCATCGTCATCCGCATGGACGGTCACGGCGTCCCCGAAATTCTGGATGCCATCCTGACCGTATTTCCCCTGGATACTTACGTTGAAAAGCCCGCAACCCTCATGCAGCTGATGGACCGTGACGTGGGCCGCGTCGAGACCCCCATCTGGGACGAGTACGCAAGCGTCATCGCCAAACACGACCCTCGCGGCAAGGCCGCCCTGGGTAACATCGACCGCTTTGATTTCTATGACGAGGCAAAGAAGTGCTACTGCATTATCGCTACCGGTGAGAGCGCCATTTACGCCAACATCATGCTCCAGAAGGGTGTGATCTGAGTGGGGATCCTGGCCGGCCTTTTTGGAGGGATGGAGCCCATTGATCTGATCGCCCAGGCCTTCAGCATTATTGGACTCGTCATCATCGTCCTCTCCTTCCAGTTTAAAAAGAATAGCACGTTTTTCTTCCTGCAGGGAAGCGGTAGTCTGATGTTTTTCATCAACTTCCTCCTCATCGGCGCATGGGCCGGTGCATTCTTCAATATGTGCAACCTGCTTCGCGGGCTGCTGTTCATGAAGGAGGCGAAAAAGACGTGGAAGCTGGCCGTGGTCGAGGTGGCATACGCCGGATGCTTTGCCTTCTCGGTGGTGCTGGACCATAGCTGGCAACAGATCCTGCTTGCGGCTCTGCCCTGCGCGGCGCTGCTGGTCATGAGCGTCTTTATGTGGAGGGGCAATCCCAAGCACATTCGCTACTGCCAGATATTTTGCTCGTCGCCCGGATGGATCGTGCACAATATCTTCAATCTGTCCGTTGGCGGACTCATCTGCGAGTGCTTCAACATGATTTCCTCGGTGATCTACCTGATCCGTCGGCGTGATGATGCCAAGCAGACCCCAAATTAACGAAAAAGCACACTGCGAGCCTGTCTCGCAGTGTGCTTTTGCTTCCTTTTATTATAACGTGGAATCGGGCGGATATTCACTCGCCGATTCCTCCGGCGCCGAGCGGGGGGTTCCGGTAGCCTGCTTGCGGTAGACCAGGGGGGTGACGCCCTCCAGCTTTTTGAAGGTCTTGAAGAAGAGCACGTGATCCTTGTATCCGCAGGCCTCGCCGATGGCGGAGGCCGTCATGTCGGTCTCCTGCAAAAGCTTTTTGGCGTGGGCGATCCGCCGTGTGGTGACGTACTGCATGGGGGGCATGCCCATGTAGTTTTTGAACACGTGGGAGAGGTAGTACTTGCTGACATCCAGCTCGTCGCAGATCTGATCCATGGATTCGATTTCGGAGAAGTGACCCGACAGGTACTGGTGGATGCGGGTGAAGATGGCGTTGGCGATGAACTTGGCCTCGGAAATGTTCGCCAGACGCAGGATGCGGATGAGGATGAGGCGAGCCCAGTATTTGGCCATAAGCTCATTGTATTGCGCATCCTCGCACATTTCCTCCACCAGCGAACGGAAGTAGAAGTGGAAATCCGCCTCGTTGGAGCCGGTACGCAGAATGGGGGAGGAGTCCTTGCTGATGAGACAGTCGAAGGGAAGGCCGCTGAGCTGGAAGTTGGTGATGCCGAAATAGCCCAGCTCCAGACCCGCCTCGCCCAGGGTGCTTTCCCAATGCACCGAATTGGGGTTGTAGATCAGGATGTCGCCTTTTTTGATGGAATAGGTCTTGTCGTCGATGCAAGTCTCTCCCTTTCCCGAAAAAACGAAAAGGATTTCGCAAAAGGGGTGGCTGTGGGGCTTCTCCTTCCATTGCTTGATACGCTCGAGCTTTCCCGCATATAGGCATTTTGTGTCAAGCTTGATAACGTCTACCTTGGAATAGGCAACGGTTCTTTGTTCATTTGCCCCCGTTTTAGTCCGGTTTCTCATCAACACCTCCAAAAATGACACTCTAAATTTATGAATAATAGCCAATAAATGTGTTTATTCTTGCTTTTTGGCTTTTCGTGAATTTCATCAAACACGGCGAGCCGAATGCGGCTGAAAATCAGTCATTTGGCGAAAAAAAGAAAATTTCTTTTCTTTAATGGCCTAATTATAACACAAAGAAGAGAGAATTGCAATAGGTTTGCCTTACATTTTGTGTTTATTTTTGTGATTTTTTTCGCACAATCTGCTATTGAAAAAAGAGAAGGGAAGTTGTACAATAGTTATGTAAATACGAAAGGGGGTCACCTCAATGCAGAATGTACTGCTCGAAATGACGGGAATACATAAGCGCTTTCACGGTGTGCATGCACTTAAGGGCGTTGATTTCCAACTGAGAAGTGGCGAGGTACACGCTCTGATGGGCGAGAACGGCGCAGGTAAGTCTACGCTTATGAAGGTTTTTACCGGAATTCATAAGCGGGACGAAGGCGAGATCGTTCTGTACGGCGAGCCGGTCAACTTCTCCAACATTAAGGAGTCCCAAGACGCCGGTATCAGTATGATCCATCAGGAGCTGAACATGATGAATCACCTGACCGTCGCGCAAAACATCTACATCGGCCGCGAGCCCATGTCCGGTGGACTCATTGACGACAAGAAGATGGTAGAAGACGCTGCGGAGCTTTTCGCTCGCATCGGCGTCAAGATCGATCCCTCCACTTCCCTCGGTACGCTGACCGTCGGTAAGCAGCAGATGGTGGAGATCGCCAAGGCAGTCTCCCGTAACGCAAAGATCCTGATCCTTGACGAGCCTACGGCAGCTCTGACTCAGGCTGAGGTTGAGGAGCTCTTCAAGATCATGCGTGATCTGCAGGCAAAGGGCATCGGTATGATCTACATCTCTCACCGAATGGACGAGATCAAGCGCATCTCCGACCGTATCACGGTCATGCGCGACGGCGAATACGTCGGCACCGTGGACACCAACGCCGTAACCAAGGACGAGATCATCAACATGATGATCGGTCGTGTGGTTTACGAGGACCCCAAGACCCAGAGCGAGGTTCCCGAGGGAGCCGAGGTGGTTCTGGAGGTCAAGAACCTGTGCAGCGGTAAGACCATTCGTGACGTCAGCTTTACCCTCCGCCGCGGTGAGATCCTCGGCTTCTCGGGACTTATGGGCGCGGGACGCACCGAGGTGGCTCGCGCGATCTTCGGCGCCGACCCCTACGACAGCGGCGAGATCTACGTAAAGGGAGAAAAGGTCAGCATCAAGACTCCCGTAGATGCCGTTAAGCACAGCATCGGTTACCTGTCTGAGGACAGAAAGAGATACGGTCTGATGCTCTTCAAGTCGGTTGCGGAAAACACCGCTATCGCCTCCATGGATCGCTACATTTCGGGCGGTCTGATTAACGACGGTAAGCTGAAGGACGAGGCCGTGGAGTATAACGAGAAGCTCCGCACCAAGACTCCCTCCATTGATCAGCTTCTGAAGAATCTTTCGGGCGGTAATCAGCAGAAGGTCATCATCGCTCGCTGGCTGATCCAGGATTGTGATATTCTGATCTTTGACGAGCCTACCCGCGGCATCGACGTCGGTGCCAAGAGCGAGATCTACACCCTGATGAATGAGCTTGCCAAGCAGGGCAAGGCCATCATCATGATTTCTTCGGAACTGGTAGAGATCCTTCGTATGAGCGACCGTGTTCTGGTCATGTGCGAGGGCAGAAAGACGGGCGAGTTGGATATTTCCGAGGCAACTCAGGAAAACATCATGCAGCTTGCCACTATGCGAGAGGAGAATTGATATGAAACAGCAGAACACCCCCTTCAACACCAAGCTGAACGCCCGCGGTAAGCTCCGCCAGGCGTTCGTAAAGACGGGCAAGTACCTGAGCACCAGCGGTAAGCAGAACATCGTCATCGTTTTCGCAACCATTGCTCTGTTTGCCATTTTTACCCTGATCAACCCCAGCTTTGCCAGCGAGGGCATGCTGCTTACCATGAGTAAGGCTCTCGTGCCCTACGCCATCCTCGCCCTCGGCGTTACCTTCGTAATCGCAACGGGCGGTATCGACCTGTCCATCGGTACGGTTTGTATCGGCTCTGCCGTTCTGGCAGGCGCGATCTGCCAGACCGGTGTTACCCAGGACGAGGGTATCCTGTGGCTGACGATTCCGATCGTCCTGTTCACGGGTCTCGCCTTTGGTCTCATTAACGGTCTGCTGGTTGCGAAGTGCAAGATCGCTCCCTTTATCGCAACCCTGGGTACCATGCTGGTGTCCCGCGGTCTGACCGCCGTGGTCTCCGAGGCAGTCAGAGAGACCTCCGCGGCCGTTAAGTACCCCGCAACCGGTTGGTTCCAGAAGATCTTTACCAACTATGAGGGCTTCCCCATCGGTATCGTTTGGGTGCTGGCTCTGCTCGTCATCTGCATGGTCGTCATGTACAAGACCAAGATCGGTCGTTACATCCTGGCCATCGGTAGTAACGAGGAGGCTACTCGTCTGTCCGGTATTAACGTGGACAAGTACAAGATCATCGCTTACTCCATCGGCGGCTTCTTCGCAGGCCTCGCCGCTCTGTTCTACGTGGCCTCCAACCCTTCTCTGAACATCGCTTCGGGTAATGGTATGGAGCTTGACGCCATCGCCGGCGTTTACATCGGCGGTACCAGCACCACCGGTGGCGCAGCCTCCGTGGCCGGTACTCTGCTCGGCTCTATGATCCTCGTGGTTATCCGTCAGGGCCTGAACATGGCTCTCTCGGGTGGTAGCGTGGTTTCCGCAACCAACATCACCTACGCCGTAACCGGTGTGATCGTTGTAGGCGCCGTTCTGCTTGACGTTCTCAAGAAGAAGGCCGCTAACAAGGTCAAGATCGAGAAGCCCGCTGCTAAGCAGAAGCGCGATATCAAGGAAAAGATCGCAGAGCTCAAGAACGAGCAGGACTACGCTCTCTCCGCCGCCAAGAAGAATCCCGAGGCCGCTGCCCGCGCCGAGGAGATCGCTTCCGAGATCGCTGAGCTGAAGACCCGGCTGAAGGCAATCAAGTAAGTTCCGGTGCCCCTACTTAATTTTGTATAAAAACAGACATGTTTTTATAAATATTTTATTGGAGGAACATCTCTCATGAAAAAGTTGACCAAGATTTTCGCAATCGTTCTGGCCGTTCTTCTGTGCGCTGCTACCTGCGTTGCTTGTACTCCCGCCGAGGGGACTTCTGACGTCAAGGGCACCATTGCAGTCGTGGCTAAGGGTGAGACCCACGCCTTCTGGCAGGCTGTTAAGGCCGGCGCTGAGCAGGCCGGTAAGGACTACGGTTACAACGTAACCTTCCGTGGCCCCACCGCTGAGTCTGAGGAGTACGTAAACTCCCAGCGTGAGATGGTTCAGGCTGCTCTGAACACCAAGGACATCAAGGGTATCGTTCTGGCTACCATCGGTCTCGGCTTTGCTGACGAGCTGGTTTCCGCTTTCGATAAGGGTCTGCCCGTAGTTGAGTTCGACTCCGGTCTGTACTCCAACGGTGCTGATATCACCGCAGGTAAGGATCCCACCATCGGCGGCGTTGCTACCGATAACAAGGCTGCTGCAGGCGTCGTTGCAGAGAACTTCTACAAGTACCTGAAGGACAACAACCTGGTGGCTAACGGCTACAAGGTTGGTATCATCCAGCACGACTCCACCTCTACCGGTATCGACCGTGCAGGCGGCTTCAAGGAGAAGATCGAGGCTCTGGCTAAGGCTGACGGCATCACCCTGGACATCAACGTTCAGATCAAGGCTAACAACGCCGGTGAGTACAAGCTGGGTCTGACCGCTCTGAAGGAGTGGGGCGCCCAGTCCATCTTCATGACCAACGAGGGTGTTGTAAACGAGGTTTACCCCGAGGTTAAGGATAACGCTGACACCTACAAGAGCATCCTGTTCTGCGGCTTCGACGCAGGTACCAACCAGTACAACTGGATGAAGGACGCTGGCAAGACCTGCGCTCTGCTGGTCGGTTCCGTCGCTCAGGACTCCTACAGCATCGGTTACAGAGCTGTTGAGCTGGTCGCTAAGAAGCTGGCCGGTGAGAAGGTTGAGGATGTCGGTATCGCCGGTGTTTGGTACAACGCTGCCAACATCGACGAGCAGAAGGATAAGAACATCTTCTACATGGGTTAATTGAATACCCACGCTAAAGCTCAATCATCAAGGGAAATTTCTTGACTAAGTAATTTCTTTGGGTCTTTCTCTGTTTTGGCGGGGAAAGACCCTTTTTAAAAGTTTGATCTCAATTTTTCATGATATGGAGGTAGAATATATGGCAAAGAACAGATACGTCGGTGAATACCCCGTAATCGGTATTCGCCCCACGATCGACGGTCGCCGTGGCCCCCTGAAGGTTCGCGAGAGCCTGGAGGAGCAGACCATGGCTATGGCCGAGGCCGCCAAGAAGCTGTTTGAGGAGAACCTGCAGTATTCCAACGGCGAGCCCGTAAAGGTTATCATCGCAGACACCACCATCGGCCGTGTGGCCGAGGCCGCCGCCTGCGCCGAGAAGTTCAAGAGAAACGGTGTGGACATCACCCTGACCGTTACCCCCTGCTGGTGCTACGGCTCTGAGACCATGGACATGGATCCTCAGACCATCAAGGGCGTTTGGGGCTTCAACGGTACCGAGCGTCCCGGTGCTGTGTACCTGGCTTCCGTTCTGGCATCCCATGCGCAGAAGGGTCTGCCCGCATTCGGCATCTACGGTCACGACGTCCAGAATCTGGACGAGGTAACCAACATTCCTGCTGACGTGCAGGAGAAGCTGCTCCGCTTCGGTCGTGCAGCCGTGGCTGTTGCCACCATGCGCGGCAAGTCCTACCTGCAGATCGGTTCCATCTGCATGGGTATCGGCGGCTCTATCATTGATCCCGATTTCATCGAGTCCTATCTCGGTATGCGCGTAGAGTCTGTTGACGAGGTGGAGGTCATCCGCCGCATGTCCGAGGGCATCTACGACGCCGAGGAGGTTGCCAAGGCTAAGGCTTGGATCGCTGAGAACTGCAAGGAGGGCTGGGACAAGAACCCCGACTTCGTAAAGACCTCCGACGAGAAGAAGGCCGAGCAGTGGGACTTCCTGGCCAAGATGTACTGCATCATCAAGGATATGTTCAACGGTAATCCCAACCTGCCTAAGGGCTGCGAGGAGGAGATGGTGGGTCACAACGCCATCGCCGGCGGCTTCCAGGGTCAGAGACAGTGGACCGACTTCTATCCCAACTGTGACTTCCCCGAGGCTCTCTTGAACTCCAGCTTCGACCACAACGGCGCTCGTGAGCCCTACATCCTGGCTACCGAGAACGACGTTCTCAACGGTCTTGGCATGCTGTTCATGAAGCTGCTCACCAACCGTGCTCAGATGTTCTCCGACGTCCGTACCTATTGGTCTCCCGAGGCATGCGAGCGTGCCTCCGGCTACAAGGTCGAAGGTAGGGCTCTGGAGAACGGCGGCTTCATCCACCTGATCAACTCGGGTGCTACCGCTCTGGACGCTTGCGGCGAGTGCAAGGACGAGAACGGTAACGGCATCATGAAGAAGTGGTGGGAGGTAACCGAGGAGGACATCAAGAAGATGACCGAGGCTACCACCTGGCCCGCAGCCGACAACGGTTACTTCCGTGGCGGCGGATTCTCCTCCAGCTTCACCACCCGTGCCGAGATGCCCGCTACCATGATCCGTCTGAATCTGGTGAAGGGTCTGGGCCCCGTGCTGCAGATCGCCGAGGGTTGGACCGTTCAGCTGCCTGACGACGTGACCAAAACTCTGATGATGCGTACCGATCCCACCTGGCCCTGCACTTGGTTCACTCCTCGTTGCGACGGCGTGGAGGGTAGCGCATTTGAGGATGCTTACAGCGTCATGAACAACTGGGGCGCTAACCACGGTGCCATCTCCTACGGCCACATCGGCGCCGACCTGATCACCATGTGCTCCATGCTTCGCATCCCCGTGTGCATGCACAACGTGGCGGATAAGGATATCTTCCGTCCCGCGGCATGGAATGCCTTCGGTATGGATAAGGAAGGCCAGGACTACCGCGCTTGCGCTACCTACGGTCCTCTTTACAAGTAATTCTATATGGCTTTGGGCCGCCCGCATTTGCGGGCGGCCTTTTGTGTTGTAGCTTCAGCGCAAAAATCCACCGCTTGAAGCGGTGGAAAAGAAATCTTTAGATTCAAGAAATAGACGTCCTATGGTATAATGATGAAGGTTCGCCAACCGCATCAAAAATAACACATAGGAGGAATGTCATGAAGGACACTAATAGTTTATCACATTCTAAATGGAATTGCAAGTACCATATCGTATTTGCTCCAAAATATCGTCCACAGGTAATATATGGGAAAATCAAGGCGGATATTGGAAAGATACTGCGACAACTATGCGAAATGAAGGGAGTAGAGATCATAGAGGCGGAAGCATGTCCAGATCATATTCATATGCTGGTAAGTATTCCCCCGCACTTGAGCGTTGTCGCATTCATGGGGTACCATCATATATGTTATACCACGATTTTGTGAATAATTCAAGTAGGAAATCAATATGTGCGCGCAGATTTTTGAAGCTCAAAAAATGAGTCACTATTCAAAGAAAAGGGTTTGTCGAGTTAACAAAAAGTTATCTGGACTTTACGCATGTATTGTGATATTGTATTGCTAATCCCCAAAGGACTATTAGCATGAACAGAAAATCAGAGGTATAAGATGGAACTTTCTCAACGTGAATTTTTACGAAAACTTGGAAAAGAAATATGCGCGGCACGCAAACGGCTGAATATGAGTCAGGAAGAGCTTGCGGAAAAAGCCGATTTGTCGGTAACATATATTAGTAAGATAGAGTGTGGGCATAGAAATTTCAGTGTTCATACAATGGCAAAAATAGCGCAAGTATTAGAACTCCCACAATACAAAATGATAGAAGTTACTTGTTGTGAAAAATATAATGAACTACTCAAAGAAATATTCAAGGAATATTCCTTCGATGAAATAGAGGATATTGCTCAAATACTTCAATCCATTAATAGGTTGATTGTAAAAAGACCGCTTAAATAAGCGTCGGGATACATCTTTTTTAGGTGTATCCCGCTATTTTTTTGCATACTTGCCATATCGTTCAAGCACCAGCCACATCGTTTATTTCAAGTTCCCGCTATTTATTATAAAATATTATTTTGTGGTATAAAACTCTGTCTGTATCTGCGGTTTTAGGATTATTCGCAAATATTTGGTAAAATAATAATACCAATACCTAACGCAAGGAGAGTGTTTTATGAAAAGGATTTTAGAACCAAAGAAAATGCAGGAATTTGAATTCCATTTAAGAAACGAGGAAAGGAGCGCGGCAACGATTGAAAAATATATGCGAGACGTAAGAGGCTTTGCGGCATTTGTCGGTGACGCGGAAATCGACAAGCAGAAAGTGCTTGACTACAAAAGTAAACTTGGCGAGACTTATGCGGTGGCAAGCGCAAATTCTATGCTCGCGGCAATGAACTGCTTTCTTCGCTTCTGCGGTTGGCACGATCTGTGCGTCAAACAGTTCAAAATGCAAAGAGAAGTTTACTGCTCGGAGGAAAAGGAACTGACCCGTGCGGAATATATTCGGTTGCTTGATGCTGCAAATGCCAAGCACAATGAACGGCTCAATCTGATTATCCAGACGATCTGCGGAACGGGGATCCGTGTAAGTGAGCTGCAATATATCACCGTGGAAGCGTTACACAACGGTGAGGCAATCGTAAACTGTAAAGGCAAGAACAGACGTGTGTTTATCGTCCCCGAGCTAAAGAAAAAACTGCTCCGTTACGTGAAGGAGCAGGGAATTAGTGCCGGAACGGTATTCGTTACAAGGGGCGGAAAGCCCATAAGCAGGCACAGCATTTGGAAGGATATGAAGGCACTGTGCGAACAGGCGAACGTATCGCCGAGCAAGGTCTTTCCTCACAATCTTCGCCACCTATTCGCCCGCACCTTTTACGGCATTGAAAAGGATATTGCCAAGCTCGCAGATATACTCGGACACGCAAGCATCAATACGACACGCATTTATATCGTTACAACCGGCGCGGAACACAAGCGCAAGATGGAGCATATGAGGCTCATCATATAAAAGAAAAAATCCCGATGCGAACACACCGAGACCGACAGCAACATAACGAGAGTTATGTCGCCTTCAAAATAACATAACGAGAGTTATGTCGCCTTCAAAATAACATAACGAGAGTTATGTGGTTAAAAAGTGGGAATCGTTACCAAATTCGCTTTGATGCGAACAAAAAAGAGCACAACAAAAAGCCTTTCGCCGTAATTTTTTTTAAAAAAAGTACGAAAGGCGTTTTTGTCACGCAATTTTTTAAATAATATTTAATAAATTTATCTTGTCAGCCTATAAATTTTGCCAAACCTATTGATTTTTAAGCGTCTTTGTGGTATAATTCCTATGTATCTGAAAAAAATATCGGATATCTAATATCACATAACTCTCGTTATGTCGCTTTATTAGTCTTAGTGAATTGTACCCGTTCATAAAAAACAGAATCCTACTCAGATAGGAATTTTTTTAGGAAGCCGGTGTAGCGTTCACTAA